>DATBBA010000035.1:0-6769 GCA_036271235.1 Gaiellaceae bacterium | reverse complement strand
AGGCCGTTCGTGGCTCTGGGTCGAGGCCGGCGTGATCCTGTTCAAGGCAGAGGCGTCGGCGTGGACGCCGGCCGCGGTGCAGCTCCAACAGGTCTGGGTCGACCCGCAGGCGCGGCGGCAGGGCTACGGCCGCCGGGCGCTTGCCGACCTCTGCCGTCTGCTGCTCGCCCGCGTCCCGGCCGTCTGCCTCTTCGTGCGGCCCGAGAACCAGCCGGCTCTGCGCCTGTACGACTCGATCGGGATGACGCGCGAGCTGACGTACCGCTCGCTCGTCTTCTGACGGGCCTGTCCGTTACGTCTCCCCCGTTCGAGGGACGGTGCCTGGCACCGGGCCATGGCCTGTTGGTGGGGCACAATCGGCGGATGGAGGAGCTGCGCGACCGCGTCGAGCGCTTCGTCCGCCAGCACGAGCTGATCCCGTCCGGCGGCGAGGTCACCTGCCTCGTCTCGGGCGGCGCCGACTCGACCTGCCTCTGGCATCTGCTCGGCTCGCTCGGGTATCGCGTCTCCGCCGTGCACGTGAACCACAAGCTGCGCGGCGCGGACTCCGACGAGGATGCCCGCTTCTGCGTGCAGACGCTCGGCGCCGAGGTCGTGGAGCTCGACGGCACCGGCCTCTCGGAAGCCGGCCTGCGCGACCAGCGCCGGTCCGTCGCTCGCGGCCGGCTGCGCGCCACCGGTCACACCGCCTCGGATCAGGTCGAGACGATCCTGTACCGGCTCGTGTCGCGCGGAGCGGCAACCGGCATCGCGCCGCGGAGCGACGACGGTGTCGTCCACCCGCTCCTGCCGCTGTGGCGCGAGGAAACCGAGGCCTACTGTCGCGCAGCGGGACTCGAGTTCCGTCTCGACGCCTCCAATTCGGACACGAAGCGCGGCCTGATCCGCGAGCAGATCCTGCCGCTGCTGCGCACGCTCCACCCGGCCGCGGACGAGAACCTCCTGCGCGCGCTCGACACCCGTGACACGCTGCCGCCTGCGCTCGCCGAGCTGCTCGCGGCCCCCGTCGGCTCGAAGCGCGTCGACCTCGGCGGCGGCGTCCAGGCGGTGCGCGAACACGAGCGTCTCTGGCTCGAGCGCGGACCGATCGACCTGGCCGGTGAGATCCGGTGGGGCGACTGGACTATCCGCTCGGAGCTCGAAGGGCTTAGAGTGCGCGGATGGAGGCCCGGCGACCGGCTGGCTGGTAGGAGGCGCAAGATCCAGGACGTGTTCGTCGATGCGAAGGTGCCGCGCTCGGAGCGCGAGGCGTGGCCGCTCGTCGTGCGCGGCGACGAGGTCGTGGCCGTGCCCGGCATCGTCGAGCACCCGGAGGTGCACGCTGTCCGCGACTGAGCTCGAACGGGCGGTGACCGAGGTCCTGATCGAGGAGGAGGATCTCCAGCGCCGCATCGCAGAGCTCGGCATCGAGATCTCGGCCGACTACGAGGGCCGTGACCTGCTCCTCGTCGGCGTCCTCAAGGGCGCCGTCTTTTTCCTCGCCGACCTGATGCGCCACCTGACCGTGCCCTGCGAGATCGACTTCATGGCCATCTCGAGCTACGGCGCGTCGACCGACTCCTCGGGCGTCGTCCGGATCCTCAAGGACCTCGACATCAACATCGAGGGCCGCCACGTGCTCGTGGTGGAGGACATCATCGACTCGGGGCTCACGCTCTCGTATCTCGTCCGGAACCTCGAGGCGCGGGAGCCCGCGAGCCTCGAGGTCTGCGCGCTCCTCACGAAGCCGGACCGGCGCGAGATCGACGTCCCCGTGCGCTACACGGGCTTCGAGATCCCGAACCGCTTCGTGATCGGCTACGGACTCGACTTCGCCGAGCGTTACCGCAACCTCCCGTATGTCGGCGTTCTGGACGAATCGCTAGTGCTCGAACGCGCGTAGCCGGGGGTGCCGCCATCCCGTTACAGGGGTATCGCGCTGGTACCCTCAGGCGGGAGATCTCATGAATCGCTTCTTCCGTAGCGCTCTCTTCCCGCTCGTCATCATCGCGGCCCTCGTCTGGCTCGCGATCACGACGCTGGGTGGCCACGGAACGGCAAAGACGCCCGAGACGTTCTCCCAGCTCTACAAGACGGCGCAGAAGACGCCGCAGCAGATCGAGAGCGTCACCTTTGTGCCGTCGAAGCAGGAAATCGACGCGACCTTGCTCGGCGGCAAGAAGGTCAGCGTCAACTATGCGTCGGACCAGGACCAGCATTCGTTCCAGCAGGTGCTCCAGAAGGCGGTCTCGAGCGGCAACGCCCCGAGTGACCTGTACAGCTCGAAGGGCATCGGCTCCTCGCCTTGGTGGTCGATCCTCAGCAGCCTGCTGCCGTTCGTGCTCCTGTTCGGTTTCTGGATCTTCCTCATGAACCAGGTGCAGGGCGGCGGCTCGAAGGTGATGAGCTTCGGCAAGTCGCGGGCGAAGCGAATGACACCCGACGCGCCGAAGATCGGCTTCAAGGACGTGGCCGGCGTGGACGAGGCGGTCGAGGAGCTCCAGGAGATCAAGGAGTTCCTCGAGAACCCGAAGAAGTTCCAGGCGCTCGGCGCGCGCATCCCGAAGGGCGTCCTCCTCTACGGGCCGCCCGGCACCGGCAAGACGCTGCTTGCGCGCGCGGTCGCGGGCGAGGCCGGCGTGCCGTTCTTCTCGATCTCGGGCTCGGACTTCGTCGAGATGTTCGTCGGCGTCGGCGCCTCGCGCGTGCGCGACCTGTTCGAGCAGGCGAAGCAGGCGTCGCCGTGCATCGTCTTCATGGACGAGATCGACGCGGTCGGCCGCCATCGTGGAGCCGGACTCGGCGGTGGCCACGACGAGCGCGAGCAGACGCTGAACCAGCTGCTCGTCGAGATGGACGGCTTCGAGATGAAGGACAACATCATCCTCATCGCCGCCACGAACCGGCCCGACATCCTCGACCCGGCGCTGCTGCGCCCGGGCCGCTTCGACCGCCAGATCGTCGTCGACCGGCCCGACCGGGTCGGCCGCCAGCGCATCCTCGAGGTGCACACGAAGGGCAAGCCGCTCGCGCCCGAGATCGACCTGAGCACGCTTGCGGCGGGAACGCCCGGCTTCACCGGCGCCGACCTCTCGAACCTCGTCAACGAGGCTGCGCTGCTCGCGGCGCGCCGCGGCAAGAAGATCATCGAGCAGGAGGAGCTGGAGGAGGGGATCATGCGCGTCGTCGCCGGCCCGGAGAAGAAGGCGCGCCTGCTCTCGGAGCACGAGCGCAAGATCACGGCCTACCACGAAATGGGGCACGCGCTAGTCGGTCACTTCCTCGAGCACACCGACCCGGTCCACAAGATCACGATCGTCTCCCGCGGCCAGGCGCTCGGCCTCACGATCTCGTTGCCGACCGAGGACAGGTACCTCACGACACGCAGCGCGCTGATGCACCAGATGGCGATGACGCTCGGCGGCCGCGCGGCGGAGGAGATCGTCTTCCACGAGGTCACGACCGGGGCCGCGAACGACCTCGAGAAGATCACGTCGATGGCGAAGCAGATGATCATGCGCTTCGGGATGAGCGAGAAGCTCGGCCCGCGCGTGCTGGGCAAGAACTTCGACCAGCCGTTCCTGGGCCGCGACTACGGCGCCGAGGCCGACTACTCCGAGGAGATCGCGCGCGAGATCGACGACGAGATCCGGCGCGTGATCGAGGAGGCGCACGAGCTCGCACTCGCCGTGCTCCGCGAGCACATGGACGAGCTGCACAAGATCTCGGCGATCCTGATCGAGCGCGAGACGATCGACAGGGATCAGTACGAGCGCCTGCTCGCCGGCGAGGACGAGTCGACGGTGTTCCCGGACGAGGCGCCAGCCCAGCCGGAGCAGCCCGAGCCGCAGCCCGAGCCGAAGCGCGAGCGCCCGCGCCCGCGTCCGTTCCCGCTGCCCGGGTCGGCGATGCAGGGTCCGGATCCGGACCCCGCGAACAGCTAGCGGCGTTCAGTCCTCGCGGACGAACCCGACCCTCACATGCTCGAGCCGGGGCGAGCGCACTGGATCGACGATACGACCACGGCGCTCCGGCCGAACCTCGTGGAACGATGATTCACGATGCGGGCCGTCGAGCTTGTCTTCGCCGTGGGCTGGGCGGCGTTCTGGCTCTACTGGCTGATCGCGGCCTTCTCCATGAAGCGCGGTCGGGTCACTTGGTCTCGCGAGCTGCGGATCAGGGCGCTGGTCTTCGTCGTGGTGGTCGTGCTCTACCGCCTCGGCGTCTTCCGGCACCACCGTGTCAACTCGGATCCGTGGCTCGCGGGGCTCGGGCTCGTCCTGTTCGCTCTGGGTCTGGGGTTCGCGATCTGGGCTCGTGTGCACATCGGTCGCAACTGGGGGACTCCGATGACGCAGAAGGTCGAGCCGGAGCTCGTGACGAGCGGCCCTTACCGCTTCGTCCGCCACCCGATCTACTCGGGGATCCTCGTCGCAGGCGTCGGGACGGCAGTGGCGCTGAGCTGGTTCTGGTTGGCCGCCGTGGGCGTGGCGGGCATCTACTTCGTCTACAGCGCCGTCGTCGAGGAGCGGTATCTGACCCAGCAGTTCCCGGACGCCTACCCGGCGTACCGGCGCTCGACGAAGATGCTCGTGCCGTTCGTGCTCTAGCGCGAGCTGACTGTCACCGGCGGTGCGGTGTAGAGGCGCTGCAGAACCTGGCCGAGGGAGGCCTGGAGCGGCTTCGTCGCCGGGTCGACGGCGATGTTGTTCAGCTCCCAGGGATCCTTCTTCAGGTTGTAGAGCTCACGCCAGCCGTTCCTGTACTCGACGTACAGGTTCCGCCTCGTCTGGACGGCCTCGTACGGCGGCGGGCCGCCTTTGTGGAGCAGGTCGTGGCCGAGGTACTCCTCGAGGAAGGCGTGGCGCCACGGCACCTGCTCGCCGTGGAGGAACGGGACGAAGCTGCGGCCGTCCTCCGGCAGCCCGGGCTTGACGCCGGCCAGGGCGCTGATCGTGGGGGCGAGGTCGATGTTGAGCACCGGCTGGTTGTTGCGCTGGGCGGAGTGAGTCCACGGCGTGCGGACGATCATGGGCACGTGGGTGGACTCCTCGTATGGCCAGACCTTGCCGCCGAGACGGTGCTCGCCCCAGAGGAAGCCGTTGTCGCTCGTGTAGAGGATCACGGTGCGGTTGAGCTCGTGCCGGGCCTTCAGCGCCTGCACGACGCTGCGGACGCTCCGGTCGAGCGCGAGCAGCGACTCCTCCTGGCGGACCCGGACGTGGTTGATGTAGAGCTGCGCGGCCGTGCTCAGCATGTCCTTGTGCCAGAAGCGCCACGGCTCCTTGCCGATGTTCTTCTGGTTGAACGAGGGTGAGTGGATCGGTGCGATGTTCTCGAGCTTCCCCCGGTCCTTGGGAGCCGGGATCGCCGGCAGGTGGGGCGCGACGGGCGCGAAGTAGAGAAAGAACGGGTGCCGCGCACCCTGGATGAAGTGCACGGCCTTGTTGGCCAGGACGTCGGTCGAGTAGTCCGACGGCTTGGTGCCGTACTGGACGAGGTGACCGTTGTCGTTGATCGAGTAGTTGTAGTACGCCTCCATCGGGCTGCTGTCCAGCACCTGCCAGTCGTCCCAGCCCGGTGGGACTCGGTGGTTGACGTAGGCATCCGTGTAGGAGTTGACGTACTTGCCGACGAGGCCCGTCTCGTAGCCGGCGCGGTGCATCCAGACCCCGAGGTCGTTCGGCTCCTCGGTGAAGGCGGGGAAGCTGTGCGGGCCGAAGTTCTCGAGGACGCCGGTGTGGTGCGAGTACTGGCCGGTGAGGATGCTCGCGCGCGACGGTCCGCAGATCGACGTCGTCACGTGGGCGTTGGTGAAGGTGACGCCGTGGCCGGCGAGCAGGGTCCGGACGTTCTGCATCACGGAGGTGCCGTCCGAACGCTCGTCGTCGCTCAGAATCAGCACGACGTTGAGCCGCTTGTCGTCGGCGTGCTTGCCGCGGCCCGCGGACTTGGCGGCCGAGGCTCCCATCACGCCGAAGACGAGCAGCAACGCCGCCGCCAACCAGATCCACACGACCCTCCGCACGAAGGGCTGCAAAATAGCGCTACTTGCCAAGCGCTGTGTGAGTCTCGCGAAAGTTTTCTCTTTCAACAGGCAGATGGGTCGCGCGTCCCGAGGAGAGTCAGCCCGGACGGGCCGCCGCAGAACCCCACGCGGTCGAGCTTAGGAGAAATCTGGCGAAAAGGGAACCCGCCGGCCGGAGAGCTAGCGATCGTCGTTGCCGATCGCGACCGGACGAACCGAGGGCTGCTGCTTCAGGCGGAGCATCGCCTCGATGTAGAGCTCGCGCACGACGTCCATGTTCGGCCGCGGGTCGTCGCGCCACGAAGCAGGAAGCGAGTTCCGCAGGCGTGCCCGGGCCGCGTTTTCCCGCTCCCAGTGGTCGAGTAGCCGGTCGTCGATCATCGCAGGCGTATGTCGGCACCGGAGGAGGGCTGCTTTAGTTCTCCGCATGGTTCCGATCGAAGAGCGATTTCCGCGGGCGTCGGTAATGGGCGTCGTCAACGTCACGCCCGACTCGTTCTCGGACGGCGGAGTGCATCTGGATCCTGACCTCGCAGCAGCGGCTGCGCGCCGCATGGTCGAGGAGGGGGCGGCGATCGTCGACGTCGGCGGCGAGTCGACCCGGCCCGGCTCCGACGGCGTCTCCGCCGACGAGGAGCTGAGGCGGGTCGTGCCGGTTCTCGATCGTCTCGGAGGAGACCTCCCGGTCTCGATCGATACGGCGAAGGCGGCTGTTGCGAGCGCGGCGCTCGAGCGCGGCGCGATCCTCGTCAACGACGTCAC
>DATBBA010000034.1:0-17826 GCA_036271235.1 Gaiellaceae bacterium | reverse complement strand
CTCGCAGCCGTCGCCCACGCCCTCAACACCCGCCCCCGCAAAACCCTCAACTGGCGAACCCCAGCCGAAGCACTCAACGAGTATTTACTTACAAACCAACAAACCGGGGTTGCAACGACCGATTGAACCCAAGCTGTCCCCCGGTCTAGACGTTTTTGGACGACGACCGGCTCGCCGGCGGCCCGACCGCCCCGAGCGCACTCCTCGTCAAAACGCGATCTCGAGGCCTTCGGACGCGAGCTCGAAGCGCGGATCCGTTGCCCGCTCGTTCGGGCGGTGCGTCAGGAGAAGCCGCTTGGCGCCCGAGGCCTCGAAGGCTTCTTCGGCCTCGGGAACCGTGAGATGGCCGCGCAGGTCGGGCTCCTCGTCGTCGAGGGTCGCCTCGCACACGAACAGGTCGACGTCGCGGGCGAGCTCTGCCAGGGCATCGCTCGGGCCGGAGTCACCCGAATAGGCGAGCGAACGATCCCCGTTGCTCACCCGGAACCCGTAGGACTCGAGCCGGTAGTGCGGCACTCGCAGCGGAAGCAGCTCGAGCCCGACGACCTCGAGCGACTCCCCCTCGGTGAACTCGCGAACGCGGAAGACCCGCTCGAACATATCGTCGAAGCCGCCGAGCCGGACGGCGAGATCGGAGAGCTTCTCGCGTCCGCCCGGAGGCGCGATCAGCTCGGGTCTCTCGGGCACGCGACCCGGGCCGGCGAGCGTTCCCCAGACCCACGGGACGAGATCGCCCCAGTGGTCGAGGTGGAAATGCGTGATCGCGATCGCGTCGATGTCCGGCCATTCGTGCGCGAGCCGAAGTCGTCCGAGCACGCCCGGACCGCAGTCGAGCAGGAGCCTCCCGGTTCCCTCGGACTCGACCACATACCCCGATTGCGCCTCTCCCGGATTGGGCCAGGCGGGCGAACATCCAACGACTGTGAGCTTCATGTCGGCGCCATCCTATGCAAGTGACCTGCCTGCCCCATAGAATCGGCAGATGGCCGAGGCTCCAGTAGCGCTTCTGAGTAAGCTCCCGATCTTCGCGGGGCTCGCGCAGAAGGACCTGAAGCACATCGCCGAGGCGATGACCGAGCGCCGCGTCGACCCCGGCCGCACGCTCGCGGTCGAGGGCCAGCAGGGAGTCGGCTTCTTCGTGATCGAGAGCGGCACCGCCAAGGTCTCTGTCGGCGGCGACGAAAAGCGCACGCTCGGGCCCGGCGACTCGTTCGGCGAGATCGCGCTGATCATCGAGACGCCGCGTACCGCCACGGTGACGGCGGAGACCGAGGTGCACTGCTGGGCGATCGCCTCATGGGCCTTCCGGCCGCTCGTCAAGGAGAACGCCACGGTGGCGTGGGCGCTCCTCGACTCCGTCGCGAAGATGGTCGCCTCGCGCTGAGCGCGTCGCCTTCTCGAGCCTCGACACCGACCGCGCCGCGGATCGGGCCGATCTTCGCGGCCCTCATGCTCGTCATGCTGCTGGCGTCGCTCGACTCGACGATCGTGTCGACGGCACTCCCGACGATCGTCGGCGACCTCGGTGGGATCTCGAAGCTCTCCTGGATCGTCACGGCGTACCTGCTCACCTCGACGATCACGACCCCCGTCGCCGGCAAGCTCGGCGACACCTTCGGCCGCAAGGTCGTGCTCCAGACGGCGCTCGTCGTCTTCCTCGTCGGCTCCGCGCTCTGCGGGCTCAGCCAGAACATGACCGAGCTGATCGTGTTCCGCGGAATCCAGGGGCTCGGCGGCGGGGCGCTCCTCGTCACGACCCAGGCGGTGATCGGAGATGTCGTCTCGCCCCGCGAACGTGGCCGCTATTCGGGGCTGATGGGCGCAGTGTTCGGGATCTCGACGGTGATCGGCCCGCTGATCGGCGGGCTGATCGTCGACCACGCCTCGTGGCGGTGGATCTTCTACGTGAACCTCCCGGTCGGGATCATCGCCCTCGTCGTGATCCAGTTCGTGCTCCACGCACCGTCCGTGCGGGTGAAGCGGGCCGTCGACTACGCCGGCACGGGGCTGCTCGCCGGCTCGCTGACGGCGATCGTCCTCTACGCGAGCCTCGGCGGTACGACGTACGGATGGTGGTCGGCGCCGATGCTCGTCCTGCTCGCGCTGGCGATCGTGCTGCCGATCGTCTTCGTGCTGATCGAGCGTAAATCCACGGAACCGATCGTCCCGCTCTACCTCTTCCGCAACCGGGTCTTCGCGGTCGCGAGCGCGATCGGCTTCATCGTCGGCATGTCGCTCTTCGGCTCCGTCACCTACCTGCCGCTCTACCTCCAGGTCGTGAAGGGTGCAAGCCCGACCGAATCCGGGCTCCAGCTCCTCCCGCTGATGGCCGGCCTGCTGGTCTCGTCGATCGGGAGCGGACAGCTGATCTCGCGCACCGGCCGCTACAAGGTCTTCCCGATCGTCGGAACCGGGCTGACCGTCGTCGGGATGGTGCTCCTTTCGCGTATCGGAGTCGGGACGAGCACGCTCACCGCCGATCTCTTCATGGTCGTCGTCGGGCTCGGGCTCGGGTTCGTGATGCAGGTGCTCGTGCTCGCCGTGCAGAACGCCGTCGACTACGCGAACCTCGGCGTCGCAACGTCGACGGCCACCCTGTTCCGGTCGATGGGGGGCACGATCGGAGTGCCGATCTTCGGAGCGATCTTCGCAAACAACCTCGCCTCGAACCTGCGGGCGAAGCTGCCACCCGGGGTCGCGGGCCAGGTACCCCCGCACCTCGGGCCGGAACAGATCGACGCGCTCCCGCCCGCGATCCACGAGCCCTTCATCGAGGCCTACGCGGCGGCGATCAGGCCGATCTTCCTGATCGCCGCCGCGATTGCCGCGCTCGGCTTCCTGCTGACCTGGTTCCTCGAGGAGCGCCCGCTGCGCGAGACCGTCGCCGATCAGGGCCTCGGCGACTCGTTCGCGGCCCCGCGCGACATCACCTCGATGGCCGAGCTCGAAACGCGGCTCAGCGACCTCGCCCGCAAGCAGAACCGGCACCGCGTCTACGACCATCTGACTGCCCGCGCGGGCCTCCAGCTCGACGCGCGGGCCGCGTGGCTCCTCCTGCGAATCGAGGAGGACCCGGAGCCCGACGACGACACCCTCATCCGCCGGCTCGATCTCGAGTCGGCCGAGGTCGACGAGATGCTGTCTGCGCTCCGCGCTCAGTCGCTGATCGAGCCGACAGCACCGCGGCTGACACCCGGCGGCGAGATCGCGGCAGCGAAGATGACCGAGGCTCGCTGCGACGAGATCCAGGCGATCGTCGAGGATTGGGACCCGGAGGAGCAGCCCGAGGTGCGTGAGCTCATCCAGACCTTCGCCCGCTCACTCGGCGAGATGCCGCCGGCCGGCGCCGAGGCCGCTCAGCCGGCGCTCGCGTAGCCAGGGGCTGTGCAGCACTCATTGCGACGCCGGTGCGTCAGCTCCGCGGCGCCTGGCCTCCGTGGATCACCCACCCCAGCCACGCAATTCTTGCTGTACAGCCCCCTCAGCTCGTGATCGTGTAGGGCGCGCAGCCGGTCGTGTCGTTACCCGAGTAGTCGGAGACCGTGACGCACCACCTGTAGCTCCCGGCCTGCACCGCGGTCGGGAGGACGACGGCGATGTAGCGCTCGTTGGAATCGTTGCTCCGATCCCAGTTCCCGCGCGCGCCGTAGACGACGGTATCTCCGTCGTAGAGCTCGAGCTCCGTGCGGGTCACGCCGGAGTTGTCGTGCGCGTAGTAGTAGAACCGGGTCGGCGTGCCGTACGAGGCGTTGCCGGCAACGGCCTTCGCGACGGGCGCCCTTCTGTCGGTGGGCGGGGTGCGGCGGAAGCTCTGGACCGGGCTCGAGATCTTCTTGGCGGTTCCCGCCGGCTCGAACCGCACCCGCCAGTAGAACACGCTCGTCGGGCTCGCGCAGCTGCCGGAGGGCGGCAGATCGGCGCAGCTGTCGGCCAGGTCGTACCAGTAGGGCTGGGAGTTCTTCCACCGGTAGGTGGACGCGCACGGGCCGGGCGTGTACCCGCAGTCGAACTGCTGGAGCACCTCCTGACCGAAGGCACGGGTTGTCGAGACCTCGAGCCAGATCGTGCCCTGCTGCCTGGGATTCGAGCTCTTCACCTGCCACTGGAACACCGGGGATGCTCCGTACCACGGCACGAGGACGCCCGCAGCCGGGCCCGTGAGGGTCACGGAGATCTTCACCGGCTTCGGCTTCGCCTTGGGCTTCGTCCTTGCCTCGGCAATCCCGGCGGGCACCATGAGCACCGCAAGCACGACGAGGACGAGCCGGGAGGCGCTCAAGCGCCGGAGGTGGTCGCGACGGAGACGCCGATGTGCTCGAGAAACGCAAGGACCGTCTGGCTCGAGGCGCCGAGGCCGACGTTCATGAACTGGTGCTCGACGACCTTGCGTCCGCCGACCTCCACCTCCGGATCGAAGCCGAGCGGGATGTGCTGCGTCCGCACCTGGATCCCCCACACGTGCCCGTCGACGTCGAAGATCGGCCCTCCGCTCTGCCCTCGGAGCCCGGGCGAGGACGTCTCGACGAACGTCACGTCGAATGGCACACGCGTCGCCGCGTCGTCATGGTGGAAGCGGGTCAGGATGCCCTCGTTGGGGAAGCGTGGGATGGGAACGGTGTTCGCTGCGAGCTCGAAGCGGTCGGTCGCCTCGTCGTAGGTCGCATCGACCGTGTGGAAGGGAAAGCCTAACCGGCAAACACTCGCGCCGGGAGACATCCCGTCACGCTGAAATGTCGGATATCCCGCGGCCTGCTCGGGAGAGAACCCGTCGATCTTCCCGGCGGCGAGATCTGCCTCCGGCAGCGTCTCCCAGGTCGGCACCGACCAGCCGTCGACGCCGAACCAGTACGAGCAGTTCCGAACGAGCGTCCGGCCTGCCGCGAGCTGGTTGAGGCGCTTCAGCTTTCCGCTGTCCGATCCGGGCCCCCCTGCGATCCGCACTGCTTCCTGGTCGAAGAGCTCGAGCTCGGGACGGTCTTCGGCGTAGCGCTGAAGCGGCCAGAGCATGTGCGCGGCCGTGAGCAGCCAGCCGTCGTCGTTCAGCACGACCGCGGTTCCCACCACGCAGGTCACGGTGCCGTCGTGGAAGCGCTGCGACACGACGACGGGCACCGTGAACTCGCTGGCGACGTCGTAGGCACGCCTGAACACTGTCTGAGCTTAGGGCGTGAGTCGGCTGTTTGGTCAACGCCGCGACTCCGCTGCGACGGGGAGCGGGCGTTACGATCGTCCGGCAGGCCCGGCCCCCGAGAGGAGAACACCGTGGACGACGACACGCGCGCCGCGATCGAGCAGATCTCGAACCGTCTGGACTTCCTGGAGGAGCACATCGCCTCGATGAGCAAGTGGGGAGCTCAGATCCCGTTCGTCCCGATGGGACGAGAAGACGACCGCCCCGACGACCCGGGCCACATCCCGCCGGAGGTCGTCGACCTGACTCATGCCGGAAAGCGGAAGGAGGCGATCGTCCGCTACCGCGAGCTCACCGGAGCAGGTGCTCAGCAGGCGATCGAGACGATCGACGGCCTCTCGGCGTCTTAGCGAACGGCCACCACCTTGTCCTTGTTGAAGGCGAGGTGCAACGTGTAGGTACCGGCCGGAAGCGCGCGAGAGAGCACCAGGACGAGCTTCGTGCGGTGGGCCATCCGCCAGCCGAGACCGGCTCCGTAGACCGTCTTGCCGCTGGTGAGCGATGCGAGCCGGTAGGGGCCGCCCCCGTGCACGCTCACCGGGCCCTTCTGGGTGACTCCCTTGCAGCTCGGCTTCGGGTGCGGGACATGCTTCGTCGCGGCCGGAGTCGAGCAGAAGAGCACGTCCGTCGTGATGGTGCCCGCCGCGGCGGTGCCGAGCGCTGCCGTTCCGGGCACGACGGCCGTCGTCGGCGGTGCGATCGCTGTCGTGGTTGTCGTGCTCGCCGTGGTTGTCGTGCTGCTTGTCGCGACGCCGCCGACCGTCACCGCAGCGCTCGCCGCGGTTGCCGTGACGCCGAGTGCCGTGTAGGTCGCGGTGACCGAGCAGGCGAGCTGATGCCCGAGGTCGCCGACAGACGGCGTGTAGGTCTGCGCCGTCTGGCCGGCGACCGGGCTGCCGTCGAGCAGCCAGACGTAGCCGTCGAACCCGAAGGCAGAGAGCGACGGCTGCTGCCCTCCCCACGTGGCCCAGGTCGCTCCCGAGCACGTCTCGGTGGTGCTCCCCGGGTCTCCTGCTCCGGCGACGGCGGGCTGCGCGGTGGACGCCGCCGGCGCACCGGTTCCCACCCGTCCGAGCGCGCGTATCGTGCCCTCGTCGGTGAACCAGACGTTGCCGTCCGCGCCAGGGGCCATCTCCTCGAGGTGAGCACCGCTGCCGAGGCCTGCGCTGTACTCGGTGATCGTCCCCGACGGAGTGATCTGCCCGACCGCGGCGGGCGCCCCCTCGTCTGTGAACCAGACGTTGCCGTCAGGACCGGGCGCGATCCCCCAGGGCTGAGTGTTCGTCTCGAGACCGGTCGTGTAGACCGTCACGACCCCGGCGGTCGTCGCCTTGCCGATCCCGCGATTTCCGGTCGCCAGGTTCACGAACCAGAGGTTGCCGTCGGCTCCCAGCGCGATCCGGTTCGGGCCCGCGAACGGGAACGGATACTCGGTGATCGTCCCGCTCGGCGTGATCTTTGCCACCGCGGCCGGATTGCCGTTGTCGGTGAACCAGACGTTCCCGTCCGCGCCGGCGGTGATCCCGACAGGGTTCGAGGACTGGACACCGCTCGTCGGAAGCCCGTTCGAGAACTCGGTGATCGTGCCACTCGGGGTGATGCGGCCGATCGCCTTCGTCGGCCCGTCATCCGTGAACCAGAGATTGCCGTCCGGGCCCGCCGCGATCTGCAGCGGTTCGCTCCCCACGTTCAACCCCGTGGAGAACTCCGTGATCGTCCCGCTCGTCGAGATACGTCCGATCGCGGGAGCGACGCCGTCGTCGTCGTCGGTGAACCAGAGGTTGCCGTCCGGGCCCGCCGTGATCCCGGCGAGAGCCGAGTTGGCGTTCAAGCCGGTCGCGAACTCGGTGATCGTCCCTCCAGGGGTGATCCGGCCGATGGCCTGACCGGGATTCGTCTCGGTGAACCAGATGTTGCCGTCGGCTCCTGCCGCGATCCCGGTCGGGAAGACACCGGTGGTCAGGCCGCTCGAGAACTCGGCGATGGACCCGGTGGGGGCTGCGCCGGCGCCGGTGGCGCCGAAGACGGTCAGCGCGACGATCGAGGCGACGAACGCGAAGAGGCTCGTGCGGGCACTCCAGCTCTGGCGTGCATTCATGGGATGTTCCTCCGGGATCCGGGACAGGGTCGGCGCCTTCCGGGCGACCCCGGCAAGTGCGTTCCCGGAGCGTTGCGCGAGATGGGCGCGCGCGCATCGGGACAACTCCCTAAGTTGCGGGCGGAGGGTCTCCGCGGCGGGCGCCGGAGCATTCCGGTAAGTTTTGCTCGGTTGCAGGCTTTGCCGCCTGCTGCAAGGGCAGTGTTGCCCCGGTCTGTCGGATGTCGCGACGGCCCGGGGCTTTCCGTCGTGGACCACCGGACGAAGAGGTGTGCGCAATGTCGGCTCTCCCGCAACTCGAACGGCAGCAGGAAGCTCGGGTCTCACCGATCATCCAGTACCTCACGGGCCTTCTCGAGCGCTTTGCCGCGCTCGACGACGGTGCCGTCGCCTCCTACATCCCGGAGCTCGCGCGAAGCAACCCCGACCACTTCGGGATCTGCATCGCAACGCTCGACGGCGCGGTCTACGAGGTCGGCGACACCCGCGTTCCGTTCACGATCCAATCGATGTCGAAACCCCTCACCTACGGGCTCGCGCTCGAGCGGCTCGGCGAAGACATCGTCCATCGTCGCGTCGGCGTCGAGCCGAGCGGCGACCCGTTCAACGAGATCAGCCTCGCTCCGGCGACCGGCGCGCCCGTCAACCCGATGATCAACGCGGGCGCAATCGCCTGCGCTGGGATGGTCGCCGCGCTCGACGACGCGCCACTCACGCTCTTGCTGGAGGCCTACTCGCGCTACGCGGGCCGCGCTGTCGCGATCGACGACGCCGTCTACCTCTCCGAGAAGGCCACGGGACACCGGAATCGCGCGATCGCCCATCTGCTCGGCAGCTTCGACCTGCTGGACGTGGCTCCCGAGGCCGCCGTCGACCTCTACTTCCGCCAATGCGCGGTCTCCGTGGACTGCCGTGACCTCGCCCTCATCGCAAGCACGCTCGCGAACGGCGGCATGAATCCCGTCTCTCGCGAGCGGGCGGTCGGAGAGCGCGTCGTACGAGGGGTGCTCAGCGTGATGACGACCTGCGGGATGTACGACGCGGCCGGCGATTGGCTGATGTCCGTGGGCCTCCCCGCGAAGAGCGGCGTCTCCGGCGGCGTCTTTGCCGTGTTGCCGGGGCGGCTCGGCATCGGCGTGTACTCGCCGGCGCTCGACGAGCGGGGAAACAGCGTGCGTGGGGTCGCCGTCTGCCGTGCGCTCTCCAAGGATCTCGCCCTTCATCTCGTACGACCGGGAGAGCGGACGGCCCCGCCGGTCCGGGGTCAGCACGAGCTTGGAGCGCTGCGCTCGAAGCGCGTTCGGCAGCCGGCCCAGCGGGAGGCGATCGTGTCGGCCTCGGCCGCGACGGCGATCTTCGAGCTTCAGGGCGAGCTCGGGTTCATGGCCGCCGAGGCGATCTCACGGCGGTTGACCGACGCACGGACGCAACCGGATCTCGTCGTCGTCGACCTGCTGCGGGTGGCGCGCTCAGACCGGGGCGGGATCGAGTTCCTGAGCGCGCTCGGAGAGTCCTTGAACGGCGTCGGCGGAGCGCTCGCAGTCTCGGGTGCCGCCGGAGATCTGGAGCTCGAGCTGCCCGACGTCGTCCTCCGTTTCGTGGAGCTCGACGAGGCGCTCGAATGGTGCGAGGACGAGCTCCTCGGCCGTGTTGGCCATCTGATCGCCCCGACGGCGGTTCCACTCGAGCGCCACGAGCTGTTCTCGGCGCTCGACCCCACCGAGCTCGAGCGGCTGGCGCAATCGCTCGGGACGCTCGAGGCGGGGCCGGGAACGGTGCTCGTTCGTGCCGGCGATCAAGCGGGCGAAGTCTTCCTCGTGACCGACGGTGCCCTCAGCGTCTTCGCACCAGTCACCGGCCGCCGTCTCAGCACCCTCTCTGCGGGGATGACGTTCGGGGAGCTCGGCTATCTCGAGCGGGGCCCGAGGACCGCAGACGTGAGGGCCGATACGGACGTCTGCTGCACGACGCTCCCGTATGAGGTTCTCGACGACCTGGCCGTATCCGATCCTCGTCTCCACGCGAAGCTCCTTCACGGGTTCGCCCGGGTCGTCGTCACGTCCCTGAAGACCGCGAATGCAGAGGTGGCGCACCTGACCCGGTAGCCGATGCGGCCGTGGCCTTGTCCAGAGCGCTTACGGAGGCGGGAACCGCACGTGCATGTGGTTGTCGTGGTTCGCGTACGGCATCACGACGCCCGACGGGCCGGTGAGCCCGGTGGAAAAGCCGACGAGGACGAGCTGCGCGCCGGCCGCGACGAAGCGGTCGACGAGGTCCTGCGCCAGGCGGTGGTCGATCTGATCGGTCTCGAGCGGCTCCCGCAGCTTCCCGTCGACCCGCGGGTAGTAGATGTCCACGTCGAGGCCGTTCTGGTGTGAGACGTGCTCGTCCTCCATCGGGCCGCCGCCCTTGAAGCTGATGTCGCCGATCACGACCCGCGGTGCGTCCGGGTGCGCCGCGCGGTAGGCGGTGACCACGGAGATGACGGTGTGGATCGTGTGCTCGTTGCCGTAGAGGCGATCGGGCTTGTTCGGGACGCTGTTTGTCACGGGATCCCACGTGACCCAGTCGCGGCCGTCGATCGGAAGCTGCGTTCCGTCGATCAGGCTGCCGTCGTACGGCAGCCCGACGGAGGTCGCGTGGTGCCATTCGACCTTCGGGAAGGCCTCCGCTCCGGACGCGCCGGTGCTTGCGTCGGTTGCCGGCTTCGCCCGGGTCGGCGGCGCCGTGCCTTTCAGCCAGGGCACTCCTGTCGTGAGGTGCCAGGTCAGGCTCGGCGGATCCTCCGCCGCGGCCCCCGCCGCGTGCTGGCGCTCGGCGCGGAGCGCGGCGAGCGGGACGACCACCGCCGGCACCATCACGATCCCCGCAGCCTTGAGCCGCCTCGCGTTCTTGCGTGTCTTCCGCTCGTTCCTGCGAACGCGCGAGGCGATGAGGCCGGGTGGCGCCCCGAGAGCGGGCATCGGAGCGGAGAAGCCCGCGACCGCGCGCGCCCGCCCGGCCTCACGGAACCAGAGGAGATCGGTGTCGAGCCACAACTCGCCGGGCTTCCAGCTCATGGAGAGTCTTCGTTCGCGCGAGACGCGCGGTGTCCTTCGCCGGTCGGTCAGGAGCCGGTGCGGACGTCCGTGAGCCGACTCGCGAGCTCGCGGAGAAGTGCCAGCGCGAAGCTCGGCTCCGTCTTCAGCAGCTCGTCGAAGCTCGCGCGCGGGATCACGAGCAGGCGCGCCGGAGTCGTCGCCCTGACCCGCGCGATGCGCTCCGCATCGGGCACGAGCAGTGCAAGCTCGCCGAAGAAGCCGCCCGGCCCCATCTTGATCTGCGCCTGACGCAGCTCGACGACGACCTGGCCGTCGAGCACGACGAACATCCCGTTCCCGTAGTCGCCGGCCTGCGCGAGCACCTGGCCGGCGTCGACCTCCGTGACACCGGCAGCCGCGGCCTCGACGAGCGAGTTGTCGCTTACCTGGGCGAAGAGAGTCGTCGCCTTGAGCTCGTCAACGATCTCCCTTCCGGCCGCCATCGGTCGTTTCTATCACGGGCGCTCAGGTATCGGTCGTGAGCGCGATCGGCCTCGCGGCCTCGCGCGCGACGGCCGCGCGCGGCCTCGGGCCGGGAAGCTTGAGGCACAGCAGCACGCCGAACGCAGGTGCGACCGCGCAGGCCGTGAGGGCAGCCCTCAGGCTCGTCACGTCGGCGACTGCACCGAGAACGACCGCGGCGATGCCGCCGATGCCCATCGCGAGCCCGACCGCGAGGCCCGAGGCCATCCCGACGTGGCGCGGGAGATAGAGCTGGCTCAGCACCATCGTCACCCCGAAGCTCCCGACGACGCAGACGCCGACGAGCATCAGTGCGGCGACGCCGGCCACGCCGCCCACGTAGACGAAGACGAGGACGAGCGGCCCGATCGCGATCTGGGTCAGGAGGAGCGTCCGGCGCAGCCCGATCCTGTCGGCGACCGGGCCGAGCACCAACGTCCCGACCGCTCCGGCAAGGAGCATCGCGAACAGCAAGCGGTTTCCCGCCTCCTTCGAGTGCCCGTGGGCAACGACCCAGAGTGGAACGAACGCGAGCAGCGTGAACCAGGCGACGCTGCGCAGGATGATCACGCCGGAGAGCCACGCCATCGCGCCCCGCCGGTCGTCGGCGGCCGTGAGCGTCCGCGTGCTCGACTCCGGCTTCAGCCTGGACAGCGACGGCAGGATCCGCAGCAGCACGACCGACGCGAGGAGCACCGGCACCATCGCAAGGAGGCCGCCGACCATTCCGAGCCACACGACGGCCTGCCCGGTCGCGAACGCTCCGAGCGCGTACCCGGTGTTGCCGCCGATGTTGAAGTACGACATGCCGCTCGCGCGCTTCGCCCCACTTGCATACGCCGCGAACTTGGCCCCCTCGGGATGGAATGCCGCAACGCCGAGCCCGCCGAAGAAGACGAGGACGACGACCAGCGGGTAGAGCGGCGAGATCGCTGCGCCACCGATGCCGACGGCTGCGAGCGCGACCCCGCCGGGAATCAGCCACAACGCGCTCGAGCGGTCGGAGAACAGCCCGAACAGCGGCTGGACGAGCGACGACGACACCGTGGCGGCGAGCAGCAGGACCGCAGCGAGCGCGTAGCTCAGGTCGAAGCGGTCTGTGAGGAAGGGAATCAGCGCGGGCACGCTGCCGGAGGCGAAATCGGCCGCGAAATGGCCCGCCGAGAGCGCCACCATCGGCTTCGTGTCGATTCCGGCTCGCTCGGCCTCCACTCTCCGATCGTACTGACGCCCTCCGTGCCCGCGCGTCAGCTCACGCCGGGGTGAGGCCGTGGCGGCGCATGATCGCGGCGAGCTCGGCGAAGTCAGGCGGCCCACCGGCGGCCGCAGCGAGCACTGCGGAGAGCTCCCGGAAGTAGTCGGGGCCGAGAATGCCCGGAGTGACGACTGCGAGCGTGGCGGCCGTGACGTCGCCCTCGTTCTCGAAACGATGCACCGCTCCCCGCGGGATGCAGAGGACGTCTCCCTCGGCGAGCTCGTGGCGCTCCCCGTCGACCGTCCAGGTCAGCCCTCCGCGAAGGCCGTACACGGTCTCCTCGTATCCGTCGTGGCTGTGCGGCGGCGGAGTCGGCGACCCTGCGTCCACGTCGAACTCGAACACGGAGACCGCGCCGTTCGTCTGCTCGCCCTCGAGCAGGAACCGGATCGTGATCCCTCCGAGCGCGATCTCTTCCCCTGTCGTAGCCGGCATCCCTGACTCCCTTCCCTAGATGGTAAAGTGTGTTTACCGTATATGAACGCCTCCGACTCGTCAAGTCCCTTTACTATCGCGGGCCCAGAGCCTCCGGTCGGGCCCCCGCTGCTCGGGGCGCTCCTGCGAATGGCGCTCGAACGGGTCCAACGGGCGATGCTCGCGTCATTGCACGAGCACGGCTTCGACGACATCGACATCCCCCAGCTCCGCGTGCTGCAGTACCCCGGGCCCGACAACATGCGGCCGTCCGAGCTCGCGGCTCGACTCCAGATCTCCAAGCAATCGCTGAACTACAAGCTCGGGGAGCTCGAACGGCTCGGCTACCTCGAACGGGCGCACGATCCGGACGACCAGCGCTCGCGGCGGATCCTCCTCACGCCGCGTGGCCACGCGATCGTCCCCGTGATCCGGGACGCGGTGCGCCAGACCGAGCTCGAGTGGGAAGCCGCACTCGGGAGCGACCGCGTCGAGGAGCTGCGCGCGATCCTGATCGAGCTCGGCACGCTCGAGCCTGCTCGCGTGCCTGCTTAGAAGCCCTCACACGATGAAGCCTTGAGTCGCTCGGCCACGCTGGACGGCGCGAGGCTGCGTCCTCGGTCGCGAAAAGAGGCAAGCTCTTCCCGCTCCCTGCGTCCTGCCCTCGCACCGTCCATCGCGCCCGATCGACGAAGCGTCATCGTGTGAGAGCTTCTCAGCTGACGACGAACGTGCGGATCTGACCGAGCCCGGCGAGGAAGGTCCAGCGGCCGGGTGTCAGCTTCAGGGTCGTCGAGCGCTTTCCGACGTATTTCACGCCGGTGAGGTTCAGCGTCTTGTGCGTCTTCGGGCCAAGGAGCCCGAAGCCGCGGGCCTTGTCCCGATCCGTGACCGTGAAGCGATAACGGCCGGCTGCGACCTTCGTGACGACCTTCCCGTTCCGGGTGAGCGTCGGGATGCCCTCCGTGCTGAGCTTGCCGACCAACGTGCCGTCGATCGTGGGGAGGCCCGAGCCGACGATGTCGGTCGAGGTCGTTCCCTTCCCGCCTGCCGTACCGCCGTAGCCCGCGTTGACCTTGGTCGGCGTCCCGGTGGCCATGGTCGTGAAGCTCCCGTGGGCGACCGTGGGCTGGTTGTTGTCGACAGCCGTGTAGGTCGAGCTCGGCAGGAACGTCTCGGTCGTGACGTAGTCGGCCTCGCAGCCCGCGGTGAGCGTCGTCACGAAGTTCACGCCCGGCCCGGTGAGCTGGAACTGCGGCATTCCCCTGCACGCCGTCATGTCGCTGTAGTTCTTCGGGATCGTTCCGAACGCGATCGGGGTGGTCACGTCGATCTGGTAGTTGCCCGGTGCGATCGAGGTGATCGCCTTCCCGGAGTCGTCGACGATCGAGAACGTGCAGTCCATCGTGTACGAGAAATAGATCGTGGGCGCGATGCTGCTCGAGGGCGCGCTCTGCGCCGATCCGGCACCGAGTGCCACGACCAAAGACGCGGCGAGGAGGGCGATCAGGCGCATGCCACTGCCCCTATCGAAGGCCTGCCAGCCATGGTTCCAGTGTACTCCGCGTCCTCCGGCTGGCGGTCGTTTTTCACTGTCCCCGTGCTACTTGAGGACGATGAAGTAGGACTTCTTGCCGACGAAGGTCCCGTAGAAGAACCACTGTCCCGACTTGAGGTCGACGGTGGCCGAATGCTTGCCGAGTGCGGCAATCCCGGAGACGGTTCTCGCGCCCTTCCTGACCTCCTGGAGGATGAAACCGGCGCGCTTCGAGCTGTCGGTCACGGTGACGCTGTAGCGGCCCGATTTGACCGAGGCGACACGCTTTCCGCTCAGCTTCAGCGTGAGCTTGCCCGCGGCGGAGACGGTGCCGACGAGCGCGCCGCGGAACGGGTCCACCGGAAGCTTCGTGCCGATCGGCGAGGTGCCGGATCCTCCCGAGCTACCGCCGGACTTGGTGCCCGAGCCCGACGATCCGGAGCCCGGCGAGCCGCCGGCCGTGCCGACTGCAGTGCCCGTCGCGGCGACGCTGAAGGAGCGCTGTGAGGGCACCTTCCCGGTCTCGGCGACGACGTAGGTCGAGGACGGTGCAAGCGTGACCGTGAAGAGCTCCGCCACGGAGTCGCCGAACGAGAGCGTCGTCGAGATGTCGACGCCGGGACCCGTCATGTGGAACTGGACGTAGTCGCAGGCCGCTCCCCCGTTTCCGAACGCGTAGGGCGTGTCGACCGCGATCTGGTACTGCCCCGGCGGAACCGTCGTCACAGCCGAGGAGCTGTCGTCGACGAGCGAGAAGGCGCAGTTCGCGGCGTAGTGCGCGTACAGCGTCGGCGCCGCCGCGTGCGCAGCGGCCTGCCCGAACGCGAGGGCGAAGGCCAGAGCGGCCACGAGGCAGAAGGATGTGGTGCGAGTCCGGGACATGTCGAAGCCGAGTCGACACCGGGAGGGCTCCGAAGAGCCCTCCCGGTATGGGCCTTCCGTTATTTGACGCCTGCCGCGGCAAGCGCGCCGCGAACGCGTGCCGGCGTCATCGGGGCCTCGCGAAGGCGGGCACCGGTGGCGTCGAAGAGCGCGTTTGCGACCGCGGCCGGGACGGCAGCCATCGCGGGCTCGCCCGAGCCCGTGTTGATCCACCCGGCGCTGTACGCCTGGGAGTTGCCGTCGAGCACGTTCGTCCCACCGCCCGGCTTGTTCATGACGACGCCGGTGGGCGTGACGATGCCGACGGTCACGTGCGGTGCGTCGGCGAAGCGGAGGATCGGGTAGGTCACCCAGTCCACGCTCGTGACGCGTTCCTTCGAGAACACGAGCTGCTCCTGCATCGTCCGGGAGAGCCCCATGATCGAGGCACCCTCGGCCTGGTTCGCGATCAGGTCGGGGCTCCCGGTGATCCCGTTGTTATGGGCGACGTACAGGTGGTTGACGGTGATCTTGCCGGTCTTGATGTTCACCGAGACGTCGGCGACCGTCGCCACCTGGGAGTTCCCGAACGTTCCGAACCCGATGCCGCGGCCCTTGCGGACGTTGCCGGTCTGCTTCACCGAGTTGGCCACCTTCGGCTGCCAGCTCGAGAGGATCGCGGCCCCGTTCAGGGCTGCGAGCCAGCGCTGGCCGACAGGCCCGACGGTGCCGGTCTGGGCCGGATCGACGTTCTGCTTGCGGAACGCGACCGGATCCATGTTCGCGGCGTAGGCCAGCTCGTCGATCAGCTGCTCCCCGGCGAAGTGCGACTGCGGCGCCCCGGGTGCCCGCAGAGCTGCGCTCTTCAGGCCTCCGGCGTAGAGCGGCTGGGTCTTCGCGAGGAGCCGCTTGTTCGTCACGGCGACCTTGTATGGGCTGTCCGCAGACGCGGGACCGCCGCTCGCCGGCACGGCCGGCCACGTGGCGAAGCCCACCTGCTCGGAGGTCGGCATGAGCGAGGTGCCGCCCTGCCCGTAGGCGGTCCAGTCGAGCGCGGTGATGTTGCCGGCCGCGTCGATGCCCGCCTTGACGTCGTACATGGCAGCCGGGCCGTAGGCGTCCCAGCCGTGCTCGTCCCAGCGCATCCACTGCAGCCGCACCGGAGCGCCGACGTTCTTCGAGATCACCGCGGCGGCGATGTAGACGTCGGTGCACGGGCCCGTCGAGAGCATCGAGCCGTACGAGCTCGAGCCCTCGTAGTAGAAGCACCGGATGTTCTGGGGCTGCATGTTGAAGTACGACTGCCCGTTCAGCTGGAAGCCTGCGATCGTGGTCGGCACGGTCGAGATCTGCTGCGAGTTGCAGAAGATCGTCATCCCTGTCGCGTGGACGTCTGCGAGTGCGCAGGTCGGTCCGATCGAGAGATGCCCGTTGTAGGCGAACTTGTACGTCGCGGCAACGGTCTTCGCCGAGGACTTGAGCGCGGCGTCGACGTTGCCGACGTTCGTCGTGTACCGGGCCGGGCTGACGGTGTTCGTGTCACCCGCGGTGCGGAGCCAGGTGTAGAAGTTGCCGGAGCCCGAGAGCTTCGGATCGCTCTTCCAGACCACCTTCAGCTGTGCAGCCGCCTGGATCGCGTCGTACTCCTTGGGAGCGGTGACGGCGATGAACGCGCCGACCTGGACGACCTTGGCTCCCGGAATGTGGCTGACCGAGTTCGGGTCGACGCTGATCGGGAAGTGGTCCTGCGAGGTCACTCCACCCTGGCCGTGCGGACGCACGACCCGGGCGTGGAGCATCCCCGGAATGCGGACGTTGTGGACGTAGGTGTACGTCGCGTTGACCTTCGCAGGGATGTCGACCCGTCCGGGCGCGGTGCCGATCAGCTTGTACGAGGAGACCGGCTTTGCGGGCGCGACGCCCGGCTGAAGCGTCGCCGGGTTGAGCGCGATCTTGAAGAGCTTCCCGCCCATGAGGTCGCCGAACTTGACGCTCTTGCCGCCGCCGGTGATGACGCCCTTGGACGTCGTCAGGCTCGCGACGGGAACGCCGAGCTGGGTCGAGGCCATCGAGAAGAGCGCCTGCCGCGCGGCCACTGCCGCCGCACGAACGCCGAGCGCACGGCTGCTGAAGCCGTTGCTGCCGCCGCCGCCGCCGGTCCCGTTGATCCACGTGTCAGGCCGGGCGTAGTTCATCTGGCTCAGGTCGAGGTCGAGTTCCTCGCCGACCATCATCAGGACGCCCGTGTAGAGCCCGTGGCCCCAGTCCGGCGAGCCGAACGTCACGGTCACCGTGTTGTCGGAGTTGACCGTGAGGTAGGTATCGGCCTGCGCCTGGTCCGGGTTGTAGCCGGCGGGCGAGGGCGCGACCGCTGCCGAGGCCTTGCCGGCGACGCCGAAGCCGACGGTCGAGACGCCGACGATCAGCGCACCGCCCTTCAGCAACGTCTTGCGAGAGAACTCCTTTTCGGGGAGTAGACCTGTCATCGTTATGCACCCGCCTTTGCCATGACCTTGGCCGCCTGCTGGATCGCGGTCAGGATTCTCGGATAGGTCCCGCAGCGGCAGAGATGCCCGTTCATCGCCGTGCGGATCTGGTCCTCCGATGGGTTCTTCGTCGTCGCCAGGAGGTCGGCGGCCTGGATCATCATCCCGTTCTGACAGTAGCCACAGTGCGGGACCTGTACATCGATCCAGGCCTGCTGGAGCGGATGCAGCGCCGGCGCAGCCGCCGCCGTCCCACGCTGGGACGCATAGAGAGCCGGAAGGCCCTCGAGGGTCGTGATGTTCTTTCCGCTCACGGCCGCAACCGGCGTGACGCACGAGCGGATCTCCTTGCCGTCGAGCAGCACCGAGCAGGCGCCACACTGCGCAAGTCCGCAGCCGAACCGCGGGCCATGCAGGTGGAGCTCGTTGTGCAGGACGTAGA
>DATBBA010000033.1:0-31441 GCA_036271235.1 Gaiellaceae bacterium | reverse complement strand
TTCGGCCCGTGAGCTCCGAGCCGACACGCGCCGAGGTCGACGCCCTCGTCGGTCCCGCGACTCCCCACTTCGCCTACCAGCTGCGCGCCAGGGTTCACGAGCTCGTCGCCGACCTGCCGGACGACCACGATGTCCGCCGGTACGCGGAGCGGAAGATGGAGCTCCTCGACCGCCTCGGGCATGCGTCGTCGAAGGCCGAGGAGGGCCCTCGCGAGTCCTCGACCCGCCCCGGCTGGTCCGAGATCCCGAGCTCGGCGCCGGCGGACCGGCCGCTGCCTGAGAGCTCTTCCTAGCCTTGAGGCCCCAGGCCTCAAGGCCATGAACGTCCTCGTCACGGGTGGCTCCCGCGGGATCGGCCGCGCGATCGCACTGCGCTTCGCGCGCGATGGTGCCGCCCGCGTCGCGATCGGCTACATGCGCAACGACACGGCGGCGGAGGCAACCGCCGAAGAGCTCCGCGAGCTCGGTGCCGAGCCTGTCCTCGTGCGCGGGAACATCACCTCGAGCCGGGTGCTCGACGAGGTGGCCGCTCTCGGCCCGCTCGACGTCCTCGTGCACAACGCCGCCTCGGGCGTCGTCCGTGATGCGCTCGACACCGACGAGAAGCACTGGGACTGGACGCTCGGAGCCAACGCCCGCGCCCTGCTGGCGCTTGCGAAAGCGGCCGCGCCGCACATGCCCGCCGGCTCCTCGATCGTCGGGATCTCCTCGCTCGGCGCCCAGCGGGTGCTCTCGGGCTACACGCTGATCGGCGTGTCGAAGGCAGCGCTCGAGGCGCTGATCCGGTATCTCGCGGTCGAGCTGGCCCCGAAGGGCATCCGGGTCAATGCAGTCTCTGCGGGCGTCGTCGAGACGGGTGCGCTCGAGCACTTTCCCAACCGCGAAGAGATGATCGCCGCCGGCCGGGCGAACCCGGCGGGCCGGCTCGTCGAGCCCGACGACGTCGCCGCCGCCGTGGCGTTCCTCTGCTCACCGGGCGCCGAGATGATCCGAGGCCATGTACTCGTGGTCGACGGCGGCTTCTCGCTGCCGGCCTAGGCACCGCACCCCCCGGCGAAAGAGGTCAGCGATTTGCCCGGGACGCGGGCATACTGGATCGCAGTGAGGTTCGGGGTGGTCATCGTCGCGGCGCTCTGCGCCTGCGCCCTCGCCGGGGCGGCGATCGTCTCGGCGGCGAGCATCGACAGGGGCAAGAACCGGCCGCCCACGAGGCTGACGAGCGACTTCCAGGCAATCTGGATGACCGAGTGGAGCGCATGCTGGCACATCCCGCTCGGAGCGATCTCGAAGACGCTGCACATCCCGGTGAGGTCGGGAATGACGCCCCAGCAGGCCGCGAAGAAGCTCTCGAAGCGCGCGGTCTACCTGCTCTACAACACCACTCCGGAGACTGCCGCCGGCGCGGACGGGTGCCGCAACGGCATCCTCTACCGCTTCTACCACCCTCCGAGCGTCAAGGTCGCCAACTAGCCAACCTTCGGACGGTGTCGCCGGCGGCGTACCCCGCGAGCTTCGGGTTCTCCTGGAGCCGCCGGA
Organism: Gaiellaceae bacterium; assembly: GCA_036271235.1. GTDB lineage: Bacteria > Actinomycetota > Thermoleophilia > Gaiellales > Gaiellaceae > PALSA-600. Next base: position 29,905 of record DATBBA010000033.1, on the reverse strand, counting down.
TCGAGTACTCATACCAGTGCGTCCCGAACGGGACGTACACGCGAAGCTGGTGCCCGGCGGCGACGAGCTCGTCCCCCCGGGCGGCTCGCACGCCGAGGAGCATCTGGAACTCGTAGCGATCGCGGCCGAGACCGCGCGCGCCGATCCGTCGGAGCGCCTCCGAGATGAGCAACTCGTCGTGGGTCGCGATCCCGACGTAGGCGCCCTGGTCGAGGAGCGCGTCGAGAGCGCCCAGATAGCTGCCGCGAACCTCGTCCGGATCCTGGAACGCCACCTCGAGCGGCTCCACGTAGATGCCCTTGCAGAGCCGGACGTTCTCGAGGCCGTCGAGATCCGTGGCCGTGCGGCGCATGTAGGCCTGGAGCACGACGCCGAGGTTCTCGTGCCCGTCCGCCCGGAGCTCCGAGTAGAGGCCGAGTGTCGCATCGGTCGTCGAGGAGTCCTCCATGTCGATCCGCACGAAGTTGCCGCGCGCCTTCGCGTCGTCGACGAGCGCGCGGAGGTTCGCCCTGCACACGTCCTCGCCGAGCTCGAGACCGAGGCCCGTGAGCTTCACCGAGATGTTCGCGTCGAGCCGCTCGTTCTCGACCCGCTCGAGCACCCGGAAGTAGGCGACGGTGATCCGCTCCGCCTCAGCCGAGCTCGAGACCTCCTCGCCGAGGACGTCGACGGTTGCGAGCTTTCCTTCCGAGTTCAGCCGACGGACGACCCGAACCGCGTCGTCGAGCGTCGGACCTGCGATGTAGGGAGCGGCAAGCCTGCGGACGACCGGCCGTGGAATCGCCGGGAGGAGGCGGGAGATGGTCGAGTCCAGGCGCGTCACGAACTACGAGCCGCTCCCTCGAGAATCGCTCAGCGGTACCGAGCGCTCGTCAATGCTGTTCGCGCATGAAACCCTGACGCGCCGCGCTCACGAGCGCAACCGCCTCCGGAAAGAGCACTCGCATCGCGTCGCGCAGTGCGATCGCCTGCTCGTCGGAGGTGCCGGCAACCGCGATCTGCGCCAGCGCGGCGGTGCTCAGCTCGACCGCAGTGTTCAGCGTGAGCGTTGCGAACTGCTCGCGCTGGGTCTCCTGGACAGACTCCGCCTGCTGCTCGGCGAACTCCCTCAAGCCGCGGAGCAGATCCTCTGGATCTCCGCCGAAGGGGAACCCGAAGCCCTCGCTGCCTTCCATGGAAAAGACCCTAGCGCAGCGGCAGCACGTGCCGCCCCTCGACTTCGGCCACGAAGGCCTCGACGGTGCCCGCCGAGGCTGCGAGGGCAGTCGCGAAGGGTGAGGCATGGTCGCCGAGCGAGCGCTCGAGCGCAGACGCCGCCGCACCGACGGCGTCGAGGTAAGCGGGTGACGCGACGATCGGCGGCGCTCCGATCGCGCGCTCCAGCGCGAGCGCAGCCTCGTCGGCCTCTTCGATCCCGGGCGGCTGCTCGGTGAGCCGGACCTGTGCGAGCTGCTCACGGAGCTCCTCGAGCTGATCGCCGCCTGCGAGCTCGCCCGCGAGCTCGCAGAGGACGACGATCGAGGCGATCTCGCGGGCTCGGTCGCGCTCCGCCACCGGCCGGAGCCCGCCGTCGAGGGCGAGCCATGCGCGCGCCTCGCCGGTCCCGAGCGCAACGAGGTAGGCGCGCCGTTCCGGCGCCGGTTCGGCGGCGAGCACCGCGCTCACCTCGCCGTAGCCGGCGGCCGCCGCCGCCGCGCGCTCGAGCTCGTCTGCGAGCGTCATCGCGCGCCACCGTACACTCGCAACCGTGGATCGGACAGACCACGCAAAGGAGCTGTTCGCCCCGCTCGGCCCGAGCTACGAGCGCTACGCCTCGGCGCTCTCCTACGGCCAGGATCCCCGATGGCGTCGATTCCTCGTCTCGCGGATCGATGCCGGGCCCGGCGATCGCGTGCTCGATGTCGCGACGGGGACCGGCGCCGTGGCGCGCGAGCTCGTCCGCCAGAAGGCCTGTGCGGTCGTCGGCGTCGACCAGAGCCGCGAGATGCTGGCCGAGGCCCACCGCCTGGCCGACGGCCGGATCGAGCTGATCGAGGCGAGCGCCGAGAGCCTTCCCTTCGCCGACGGCGAGTTCGACGGCCTGACCTTCACCTACCTGATGCGCTACGTCGACGATCCGGCCGGGACGCTTCAGGAGCTCGTCAGGGTCGTCAAGCCCGGCGGGACGATTGCCGGGCTCGAGTTCGGGCTTCCCGGAGGCGTGTGGCGGCTGCCGTGGGAGGTACACGTACGCGCTGTGCTTCCGGGCGCCGGGCTCGCCTACGGCCGCGGCTGGCGGGAGGCTGGATCGTTCCTCGGCCCCTCGATCCGCAACCACTACGAGCGCTGGCCGCTCGCCGACCAGCTTCAGGCGTGGCGGGACGCCGGGCTCAGCGAGGTCGCGTCGCTCCCGATGTCCTTCGGCGCGGGGATCGTGATATGGGGACGGAAGAAGACGTAAGACCGTCGTTCTACGCCCTACGGACGGGTGGCTGGCGCGACTACGTGACCGTGCTGCACCTGCCCTACACGGCGTGGAACCTCGCGTATGTCGCCCTCGGCGCCTCGCTCGCGCCCGTGTTCCGCACCGACCGGATGGTGTGGACGATGGCCGCCTTCGGGCTCGCCCTCGGCGTCGCCGCGCACACCCTCGACGAGTTGAACGGCCGTCCCCTGCGCACCCGGATCCCGGACCGTGTGCTCGTCGGGCTCGCGGTCGCAGCTCTCGCCGGAGCCTGCGCGATCGGGATCTGGGCGGCCGCGAGCTGGGGATGGTGGCTGCTCCTCTTCGTCGCGACCGGCGCCTTCCTCGTGCCGGCGTACAACCTCGAATGGTTCGGCGGGCGCTTCCACAACCGCTGGGGGCTCGCACTCGCTTGGGGCGCGTTCCCCGTCCTGACGGCGTACTTCGCCCAGGCCGGCAGGCTGCGCATCGACGCGATCCTGGCGGCGGGGTTCGCGACCGCGCTGATCCTCGTCCAGCGCGCTCTCTCGACGCCGGTCAGGCATGCCCGCCGCGAGCTCGGCGCGCTCGAGGGCGTCGAGCCGATGGAGTACGCGCTGCGCGTCCTGCCGTGGGCGAACATCATGCTCGCCGCCGCGCTCGTGACCGCACGCCTAACCTAGTGAGGTGACCTTCGCCGTCATCGTCGCGATCGTCGCCGCGGTTGCGGCGTGCGTCGCGGCCGGCCTCGCCTTCACGGCACTGAAGCGGACGCGCGCCACGGCGGGTGTGCTCGACCGTGAGATCGAGCGCGGCAAGGCCCTGTTCGAGGAGGTGATCGCGAAGGAGGCAGAGCTTCGCGCCGCCGAACTGGCGGAGACGCTCGCGCTGACGCGCTCCGAGGCGATCTCGCAGCTTGCCGACGAGGAGCGCCGGATCACCGAGGAACGCCGCCGCGAGGTCGTCGACCGCGAGCGGGAGGCAACCGTGAAGCTCGTCGCCGCACTCACGGAGGCACAGCGCTCGGTGGAGGCGAGGTTCGCCGACTGGGGCTCCGGGCTCACCTCCCTCCAGCAGGCGCTGATGGGAGAGTTCGAGCGGGTCGGCACGCGGCAGCAGCAGCTCGTTGCGACGCTCGAGGCGAAGCTGACCAAGGAGGCCGACCGGCTCGAGGCGACGTTCGAGGAGCACCGGACCCGTCTTGCGAAGGTGCGCGGCGACCTCGAGCGGGCGATGCAGGACGTCGCAGGCGCCGTCACCGCCGAGCTCGAGAGCCACTCCGCCGAGCGCCGCAGGGCGCTCCAGGAGGTGGCCGACCGCCTGAGGAAACGGGAACGCGAGCTCCAGGAGCAGATCGATCGCGAGCACACCGAGGCAAGCCAGCGCGTGGCGGGTCAGCTCGCCGAGGTCGAGCGCCGGCAAGTCGAGCAGGTGCGCCGGGCCGTCGCCCGAGAGGCCGCGCACGCCACGGAGGCCGCGGGAACGCATTTCGACGGGACGATCCGCGCGGCCCGCGAGGATGCTGCGAGACGCCTCGCCAGGGAGCTCGACCTGTCGGTCGAGCGATTCGCCCGCGAGGCAGAGACGGTTCTCGCCGAGCGGGTCGACTCCGAGCTGCGGTCTGCCGAGGCACGGCTGAACGAGCTCGCGCGTCGCCTCGACTCTCTCTCGACCCGAACCTGAGTTTTCGGGTTAGAGTGCGAGGTGCGACACCTGTGCCTTCCGGGTCCCAAACTTTCGGAGGCAGGGTTCGTCTCTACGAAAGCGAACAGCCCGTCACGATGCCCCAGACGACCGAGATCCCACCGTCAGAGCACGAAAAAGTCGTTTCGTGGCGTTTGCATGTGCTCATCGAGGCCGGGTACCCGGCTGAGCTCGCGAAGCAGATCGCGAACTCGGAGGCCGATCTTCACCATGCGGTCGAGCTGATCACGGCCGGCTGCTCACACGAGACCGCCGCCGAGATCCTGCTGTAGGGCTTGCCGATCGAGCTGAGCTGCGGCTCGATTGGCCAATAGGATCGCGCTGTGAAGGTCCCGTCCATGATCGTCGACGGCCGCAAGGTCTTTTCGGTACGCGCGTTCAACGAGGGGATCTCTTCCTGGCTCGACCGGCTGCCGACGGTCTGGGTCGAGGGCGAGGTGACCGAGCTGCGCCGCCAGGATCGGTGGGCATCCGTGTTCTTCACGCTGAAGGATCCCGAGAACGGCGCCTGCGTGGCCGTACAGATGCCCCGCGGCCAGTTCGACGGGCTGCGGCTCGGGCTCGCCGACGGTGAGCGCGTGCACGTCTACGGACGTCCCGGACTCTACGAGCAGCGCGGCGACTTCCACCTCCGCGCGCTCAGTATCGAGCGGTATGGGCTCGGTGCTCACCTTGCCGAGCTCGAGCGGCTGAAGACGAAGCTGGCCGCCGAGGGTCTGTTCGCTGCGGAGCGGAAGCGCCCACTACCGCGCATCCCGCGCCTGATCGGGCTCGTCACGGGCAACGACGCCGCCGCGAAGCGCGACGTTCTCACCGCGATCACGACCCGGTTCCCGCCGGCGCATGTCGTGGTTGCCGAGACGATGGTGCAGGGACCGAGGGCTGCGTCCGAGATCGCAGCTGCGATCGGGGCTCTCTGCCGGCATGGTGCCGACGTGATCGTCGTCGCCCGCGGTGGAGGCAGCTTCGAGGATCTGCTCCCGTTCTCGGACGAGCGCCTCGTGCGGGCGGTCGCAGCGTGTGCGGTGCCGGTCGTGACCGCCGTCGGGCACGAGCAGGACACCCCGCTCGTCGACCTCGCCGCCGACCTGCGCGCCTCGACGCCGTCGGTCGCGGGCAGGCTCGTCGTGCCGGATCTCGCCGAGCTCCGCTCGGCTCTCGCCCGTTCCCACGACGGGCTCGGACGGGGCGCCCGGCTCATCCTCGAGCGCCGCACCGAACGCCTGGAGGCGACCCATGGGCGCCTTAGCCGGGCCCCACTCCTCGCACTGGAGCGCCGTGGCGCCCGCCTCGCCGCAACCCACGGCCGGCTGCGCGCCCTCTCGCCGAGAGCCACGCTCGAGCGTGGCTATGCGATCGTCAGAGCCGGCGAGGCCGTCGTCCGCGATCCACCCACGTCGGGCACGGCCCTCGGCGTCGAGGTAGCCGGCGGCTCGTTCGGGGCACGCGCCGAGTGAACGCAGAACCGACCTTCGAGGAGAGCCAGGCCGAGCTCGAGCGGATCGTCGAGCGGCTGGAGCGCGGCGACGTCGAGCTCGAGGAGCTGACCCGGCTCTGGGAGCGAGGCGAGGAGCTCTACCGCCGGTGCGCCGAGCAGCTCTCCGGAGCCCAGGGGAAGATCGAGGAGCTCGCAAAGCGGCTCGGCGAGGAGCCGACGCCGTAGAATGCAGTGATGGCAACCGCACGCATCTCCACAGACAAGCCCGACCTCGCGCCCGTCCTCGGCGATCTCGGCGCCGACGCCGACGCGCTGACCGAGGAGCTCGCCTCCGCCGACGAGAAGCTCACCGGCGTCGTCGAGACGATGAACGAGCGCGGTGGCAACGGCTTCCATTCCGACGGCGTCATCCTCGAGACCGAGCTGTCGGGTCAGGCGCTGATCAAGATCCTCGTCGAGGACGCGAAGGGCGCGGTCAGCTTCAGCGCCGAGCTCCGGCCGTCCAACTTCTACGGCAGCGAGGATCACCCCTGGCAGCCCGGCAGGCCGCCGATGGTGATGTCGACCGACGCCTGGGATGTCGGCGGGGAGGTCGCGGTGCGATTCAAGACACGCGTCGCCGGACGGCCGTACACGATCCAGGAGCAGGTGTTCGAGATCGCAGAAAAACGCCACGAGACCCCGAAGGAGGCGGTCGACGCCTTCGCCGCGGTCTGTGCGAAGCTCACCGACCTCGCACTCTCGCGCGACCCGACCCTGCAGGGCTGGAAGCCCGAGATCCCCGCCGCCGTCGGCGGGCCTCCGATCCAGTAGCGCCATGGCCGACGACTTCAGAGTCACCGTCACGTTCCCGGACGATTCCGCGGCCGACCTCGCCGCGAAGGTCCAGGAGCACGACCTCGAAGAGGATGCCCGCAAGCAGCTCGGCGCGGGCATCTCGGTCTCGGCCGACGGCCCCAACGTCTTCCTCTACGCAGACACGCGGGAGGCGGCCGAAGGCGCAAAGGGCATCGTCGCTGCGATCCTCGAAAAGGAGGGCGCGAAGGCCACGATCACCCTGGACCGCTGGCATCCCCTCGCCGAAGAATGGCAACGGGCGGACGCGCCGATGCCCAAGAGCGACGCCGAGCGCGAGGCCGAGCACGAACGCCTCGAGGCGCAGGACACGGCCGACTCGCTCGCCTCGGGCTTCGCCGAGTGGGAGGTCCAGATCGCCCTCCCGAGCCACGGCGACGCCGTGGAGCTGGCCGAGCGTCTCGAGTCCGAGGGGATTCCGGTTTCGCGCCGCTGGAAGCACGTGATCGTCGGCGCCGACGACGAGGACGACGCGAATGCGCTCGTGACCCGCCTGCGCGGCGAGGCGCCGGCGGGAGCCGAGTTCACCGTGGAGCCGGGCGGCGAGATGGCCTGGGAGGGTGCTCCGAAGCGCTCCCGCTGGTTCTACTTCGTCCCGAACATGTAGGCGGCCAGTTCCCCTCCTGGGTTACCGAGCCCGGGACGATCTCCGGGGGAATGGCTAGCGGTAAACCGCGCTTACGAGACTCTGGCCGGTTGCGACGGGGTGTCGGCGGCACTCGGATCGAAGCCTTCCTCGGACTCGGTCTCGATGTCGCGGAGGGAGGCGAACGACAGGCCCTCGCGCGCGAGGAAGATCGTCCCGACCCCGATCCCGACCGAGGCCTCGATCAGCTGGAGCCCGATCCCGAAGGCAAAGCCGCTCGCGTAGGGGACGCCGTACTGGGCGAGAGAGACGGCGACGGCCGCCTGCACGAGCCCGATGTTGCCCGGCCAGAACGGAACCACGGTGACGACGTTCATCATCAGCAGCACGAGCCCCGCAGCGATCAGGGGCTCGTCGATCCCGAAGCCCCGCATCGCGGCGTAGACCGCGAACAGCTGGCAGATCCAGCCGGCGAACTGGAGGCTCCCGGCGATCGCCGCAGGCACGGGGCGGTACATCACGGCGAGGCCGATCCGGGCCCGGACGAGCAGCCCGCGCATCCGCCCGATGCCGTCGTCGAGCATCGTCCCGCGATCGCTGCGCGCGCCGACGATGGCGAAGGCGAAGAGCGCCATCCCCACCCCGATCACGACGAGGATCGTCATCACCGCCCAGTGCGGCAGCTCGGCATTGTTGATCACCCAGACCACGAGGGCGATCGTCGGCAGGAGATCGAACAGGCGGTGGGCGAAGACGGTGCCGACGAGCGTGGCGAAGATGCCCTTCCGCCCGGGAAACCGCCGCGCGAGCACCGCGACACGGCCGAGCTCGCCGACCCGGCCTGGCAGCACGGCGTTCGCGAACAGGCCGACGCAGAACGCGGAGAAGACGTATCTGAACCCGGGCCGCGGCGCCGGGACGGCCTCGCGAATCACTGTGTTCCAGGCCCCCGCGCGGACGCCGACGGAGATGAGGTTTAGCACGACGGCGAACACGATCCACGGCCAGCTCGCGGCCGCGAACGTCCTTCGCACGAGGTGCCAGTCGGGCCCGCGCCACCAGATGAGGGAGATCGCGAGCGCGATCAGGCCGAACGGCACGAGTATGCGCCAGCGGCCGTTCTTCACGCGGCGACCCGCTCGTAGATCTCGTCGAGCCGCCTCGCGACGTCGGGCCAGGCATAGCGCTCCTCGGCGAGCGCCCGGCCTGCCCGTCCCATCGCCACGCGGCGGGCGTCGTCTCCGACGAGCTCGACGACGGCGTCCGCGAGCGCCCTCGTATCTCCCGGAGGGACGAGCGTCGCCGCGTCGGGCCCCGCGACGTCGGCGAAGCCCTGGATGTTCGAAGCAACCACCGGGGTCGCCATCGCAAAAGCCTCGACGAGCACCATCCCGAAGCTTTCCCCGCCGAGCGCGGGAGAAACGAAGACCTTGGCCGTCGCGAGCTCGTGGTCGCGCTCGGAGTTCGGGATGATCCCGAGCACGTCGATCCCATCCTCGTCGAAGCGCATGCGGGAGTGAAGCAGACGGTACTGGAGCGGATCGGTGCCGATCAGGCGTAGGCGCGCGCCCGTGCGGCGCCGGATCTCGGGCCATGCCTGGAGCAGGACCGGCAGCCCCTTGCGCGCGTCGTGGCGGCCGATGAAGACCACGTGATGAAGCCGGTTCTCCGGGTCGGCGGTCGGGGGCACGACGACGCCGTTCGGGACGATCTCGAAGCCCATCCCGAGCCAGCGCTCGGCCGACTCGGCGGCGCTCCGCGAGACCGCGATCCGAGCATCGATGCGGTCGATCAGGAAGCCCCAGACCTTCAGCCCGCCGCGCATCCAGCCGAGGTCGCCCGCTGCGTGCCACGTCGCGACGACCGGGCACTTCGCGTAGGCGAGCGTCGAGACGCAGACGACGGGGGTCATCGGCTCGTGGAGGTGGAGCACGTCGAAGCGCTCTTCGGCAAGCGTGTCGCGGATCCGGAGCATGGCGCGCGGCGACAGCACGATGTTCGGCAGGGAGCCGTTCGCCGGGACGACGACCGAGCGGCCGATGGGGATGATCCCCGCGGGCAGATCGCCATGCCGGCCGGTCCGGGGGTGCAGGAGCCGCGTGAGGCGGCCGGGCGGGTCGTGCCCCATGAGGATCTGGACGTCGTGCCCACGATCGCGGAGCGCGGCGGCCTGGTTCTCGGCATGCTCGACGACGCCGCCCCAGTAGGACCACGAGAACGGCACGACGATTCCGATCTTCACGCGCGCGCCGCCGCGAAGACGGGCGCGAGACGTTCGATCCCCTCGTCGAGCACCTCGTCGCTGACGGCGAGCGAGAGGCGCACCCAGCCCTCGCCGGCCGGCCCGAATCCCTCGCCTGGGGCGACCCCGACCCGGTGCTCGTAGAGCAGCCGGTCCGGCGTGATCCCCTCGGGCAGCCTGACCCAGACGAAGAACGTGCCTTCGCAGAGCGGCGGCTCCGGGAGGATCGCGACCAGGCGGTCCCGGCGCCGCTCGTATGCAGCCCGGCGCTCCTCGACGCTCTCCTGCGGCCCCACGAGCGCTGCGGTCGCAGCACGCTGGAGCCCGGCGAAGATCCCCACCCGCGAGTGGTCGTTCAGCAGGTTGACGCGCTCGACGATCTCGACATTGCCGAGGACGAACCCGATCCGCCAGCCCGCCATTCCGTAGGACTTGGACATCGACCAAAGCTCGACGCCCACGTCCCTGGCCCCAGGGGTCGCGAGGAAGCTCTCGGGCCTGCGCCCGTCGAACACGAGGTCCATGTAGGCCGCGTCGTGGATGATGGCCGTACCGGTGCGCTCCGCATAGTCGACCGCCGACTCGAAGGTGCCGGGCGCCGCGCAGACGGCGCATGGATTCGAGGGGAAGTTGAGAAAGAGCGCCGCGGCGGGCGGGGCGCCCTCGAGATCGGGCTGCCACCCTGCCGCCGGATCGAGCGGCACGAGGCCGAGCTCGGCGCCCACGAGCGCGACACCCGAGGTGTAGTCGGGATAGTGCGGATCCGGGAGCAGGATCCGGTCGCCTTCCTCTGCCAGTGCGAGCGCGAGCTCGACGATCGCCGTCTTGGTGCCGGGAACGACGGCCACCTCGCGCTCGGGGTCGAGCTCGACGCCGTAGTGCACGCGGTAGCGCTCGGCGATCGCCCGCCGAAGGCTGGGCAGGCCGCGGAACGGCGCGTAGCCGTGGATCTCGGGCTCGGCGACCGCCTCGGCGAGGGCGCGCTCGACGTGGGCGGGCGGCCCGACCTCGGGGTTCCCCCGGCCGAGATCGACGACCGCAGGCCCACCGTCGGCGGCCGCCGCCGCGACGCGTCCCACGAGCGCGCCGAAGTACTGCTCGGGGAGTCGCTCGAGCCGGCGGGGACGCGGACGTCTTGATGCGCCTGAGCTCGCCACGGCTCGATCGTACGCGCACCCGCCGCTGGTGGCGCCCTTGCCCGGCAGTTGACGCCGTCCGCAGGACTCTCTACTCTCATGACGAACACACGTTCGACCACCACGATTTTTCCCCGCCCACCGAGTTACGTGAAAGACGGAGGCCGATGCTCACCGACCGCCAGCAACAGATCTGGAACTTCCTCGTCGAGTACGTCGACCGCCACGGCTACCCACCCACCGTCCGCGAGATCGGCGAGGAGGTCGGGCTCGCCTCGCCGTCGACCGTGCATGCGCACCTCGCGAACCTGGAGCGCGCCGGTCTTCTGCGCCGCGACCCGACCAAGCCGCGTGCGCTCGAGCTGATCGGCCGCGAACGGCCCGCCGAGATCCCGGTGACCCCCGAGGAGTCGATCAGCCTCCCGCTCGTCGGCGAGATCGCCGCCGGTTCCCCGCTCCTCGCCGACCAGAACATCCAGGAGTACATGAGCTTCCCGCGCTCCACCCGCGGCGACTTCCTGCTCCGGGTCCGCGGCGAGTCGATGATCGAGGCGGGCATTCTCGACGGCGACCTCGTGATCGTCCAGCAGGCCCAGGATGCGCGGAACGGCGAGATCGTCGTCGCGCTCGCGGGCGGCGACGAATCCGCCGACGAGGCCACGGTCAAGACGTTCTACCGCGAGGACGGCCGTGTCCGCCTCCAGCCCGAGAACGCCGCGCTCGAGCCGATCTATGCCGACTACGTCCAGATCCTCGGGCGGGTGGTTGGGGTCTTCCGGGAGCTGTGACCATGGTTCGGAATAACGACGGTTCGGGAATGAACACGAATGTGGAGCCATTCGCCCGCACGCTCGACCAGGAGCTCGCCTCGCTCCTCCGCGGCGCGTCGCTCGAATGCCTGGTCTGCGGCGAGTTCGTGATGCACGCCCGCGCCGGTGTCGTCTTCTGTCCTGAATGCGGGACGCAGGTCGGCCTGGAATCGGCCCTTTCCGACGCGCCGGAGGTAGAATTCGCAGCGCAGGCCGGGTGACCGCGGGTTCGGCGCAAGCCGGGCTCGAGGAAAGTCCGGACACCGCAGGGTAGGACGCTGGCGCAAGCCAGGGGGCGAAAGCCGACGGAAAGTGGCACAGAAAACAAACCGCCACCGGCGTAACGTTGTTCTTCCGGAAACGCCGGCGGTAAGGGTGAAAAGGTGGGGTAAGAGCCCACCAGCGACCGCGGCGACGCGGCGGCTAGCCAAACCCCGTCCGGTGCAAGGCGAACAGGGCCCGCATGAAGCGACCCGCCCAGGGCCCGGGTAGCTGCCAAGAGGGATGGTCACCCAAGACAGAATCCGGCTTACAGGCCTGCTACGGGAAAAGCCCTGGAAACGGGGCTTTTTCTATGGACCCGATTCGCCAGCGACTCGTCAGGCTCGCTCCATGGCGGGCTGACTGCGGTCTCCGTGGAACCGCCCGGCGCGCTCGCCCGACGTATCCGCAAGGACGTATCGGCCACGAGTCGCACCGCTAGACGAAAACTATCAAGGCTGTCCTGCGAGATGCCCGGGCGACAGACACGACTTCCTCGAGAAGCGCACGATCGGCCCGCGTCGCCGAAAATAGTGGCGGCTAGCGGGTTTCGCCCGTGCGCGGCATTGCAAGCGCGACCGCGCCGGCAAGCGTGGGCAAGTGCGTGAGCGAGATCGTCACTACGACGCCGAGGGCAGCCGCCCGTGCTGCAACGTCGCCATGCAGGAGGACGCGCGTCCGCTCGCCGCCGCTGACGACCTCGATCTCAAGCGGGTCCCAGCCGTCGATTCCGAGGGCCTTGATCACCGCCTCCTTGGCTGCGAAGCGTGCAGCGAGGTGCTGAACGGGGTCGGCTTGCCGCTTGCAGTAGTCCAGCTCACCCTCACGAAAGAGCTCGAGATCAAGCCCTCGGGTGCGATCGAGCCTTTCGCGCAGGCGGTCGGGCTCGATCAGATCGATGCCGATCAGCGGGGCGGGACTAGCCACCGAACGCCGTGTCGGATAATCCGACCGTCAACTTGACAATGTCTGAAAATACCACTATGTTGTCTGGGAATCCGACAAGGCGGGTAGCGATGGTCGCCGTGGTGCAGACGCAGTGGACGAAAGGAGATGTTGAGGAACTGACGCTAGAGCTGCTCGGCAAGCTGCTCGGCAAGACGCCCGCGGCGCTGCGCGGAGAACTGCTCGCGAAAGGAGCTGCTATGCCGGTTGACTCGCTCGACATGTTCGACATCCTGAAGGAATTCCACGAGCGCACGGGTCTGACGATTCCGAAGAAGAAAGTGCGGCGCCAGACGCTGCGCTCGGTGAGCGTCTTCGCCGAGTTCGTCGCCAAGGAGGCCAAACCGTGAGCGATCATGACACCGTGGATGCGTTGGAGCCCGACGAAGCTCAACAACTCGCTCGCCGTCTTCGCGAGGCACGGGAGTTCACAAATCTCCCCCAGCAGTTCGTATCCGAACAGACTGGGATTCCCAGGTCGGCAATCTCAGACATCGAGCGCGGTACCCGCCGCGTCGAGAGTCTTGAGCTGAAACGACTCGCGGAGCTATACCGGATGCCGGTTGGTTATCTACTCGGTGACGTCGCACCGACCGACGACGACCTTACCGGCATGCCGGCTCCTGATCCGACCGTGGAGGCCCTCACGCGAACGGCTTCCGAGATGGGCGAGAAGGAACGCGGGGAGGTTCTGCGCTTCGCTCTTTTCCTTCGGAACTTCGAACGTCGTGGCGGTCCCGAGAAGTGACCACTTGGGCCGATGCGCACGCGCGCGCCGCGGTGATGGCGAGTGAGCTTCATGCTGAGCTGGGGATCCAACTCGACCGACCGGTGGACGTGTTCGCCGCGATCGACCAACTCGGAGTTGTGCTCGCCTTTGCGCCGCTCGACAGAGTCTCTGGCGTCTATGTCCCCGCCGGGAACTCGAGCGGAATCCTGCTTCATCAGGGTCACCCGCGCACGCGCCAGCGCTACACGGCTGGGCACGAGCTTGGCCACCACGTCTTCCGTCACGCCGCCACGCAGGACCTCGACCTCGAGTCGGCCCTCCGCCGCGAGGATGTCGATCGCTGGCCCGACCATGAAAAGGAAGCCGAGGCCTTCGGGGCCTGGTTCCTGATGCCGCGTCGCCTCGTTCGCACCGGGCTCGTCGAACTAGGGATCGATACGCCACGGGATGCGTTCGATGTCTACGCACTCTCACTTTGGCTTGGCACCAGCTATACCGCTACGGCACGGCAGCTTGCGACGACTCGTATCGTCGACCGCGCGGTATCTGAGCAGTGGGCACAGGTAGCACCAGCGCAACTCAAGCGCGCTCTCGCGGGCGACCTCGTCCCCGACGACCTGCGCAACGACGTCTGGTGGCTCGACGCGCGCCATCACAAATTTCCGGTCGAAGCGCGACCAGGCGACCGTGTCGTACTCACGCTCCCCGAGAACGCAACCACCGGCTTCTCCTGGCATTTTGCCGAGCTTCCAGAAGACGTACGTCTCCTTGCTGACTCCGTGGAGGACGAGTGGGAGCCTCAGCTCGGGGTGCAGCAGGACGGCCTCGACGGCGACGGCGAACTCGTCGGCAGCGGGAGTCAGCGTTCGTTCGTACTCGAGGTCGACCCACACGCGGCCGCCGGAGTCCACCAGGTCGCGCTCGTGAAAGAGCAAACCTGGGATCCGGGGCGCCCGAGCGGCCGCTACCGACTCGTCGTCTCGATCAAGCCCAGCCTGCACGGGTTGCAGCTCAAAGAGGCCGAGTTCGCAATCGCCAGCGGCTAGCCGAAGTGATGATCGATCACCGCGCTGCACAAACACCGGTCAGAAACCAGGGAGACCGCCCAACCTGCGCCGGCTTCGCCGTCAGTGCTGCGCATGAATGGGCAGCCGATGACGGTGAGCTTCGCTCGCCAGAGCATGCGATCTGGGCCGGACACCAGATCCAGAGCATCCCTGGCCGAGAAGAAACGGCCATTGCGTGGAGCCTCGAGGGCCTCGGCCTACATCGACACGCGACCGAAGCCGCGTGGCCCTACGGCGTACCACATTGGACGGCAGGACCGCCAGACGCGGTTCGCGATGATGCCAACTCGCGCGCGCTTCCGCCCGTGCAACGGTTGTCGGGACCGTGGTTTGAGGCTGTCCGTGATTCGCTCGGTACGGGCGATCCTGTCATCCTCACAATTGGGGTCGTGCAGCCACTGTGGCAGACACCCGGACCGTTAATCGACGCCGAGCCCGGACGCAAGACGCACGGGAACCACGCGGTGTTGGCGGTCGCGATCAGCGAGGCTCACGAAGACCCTCAGCTGGTCCTGGTCAAGAACTCCTGGGGTCCCGGCTGGGCCGACCGCGGCTATGGAACACTCAGCCGCCGCTACCTCGACCACTACACAATCGCCGCGCACCGATTGGAAACGCCGTGAGCAACGATCCGAGAAGCATTCTCGCAGCCGATCTCTCGAGCGGGTGGCTCGGGGCGGCCGCCTTCCTCGTTGACCAGCCCGAGAAGAAGGCCGTTCATATGCTCGTTCGGATCCTTGATCCGACGAGCGAAGATCCCGCGGTCCGCCAGGCCGTCCAGGAACTGATTAGCAAGCGAAACCGTGGCCGCCCTGAATCGAAGCGGATGCCCGACATCGAAACAACTCGCAACACCATCTTTCCCGCGCGCTGGGCCAGCCGGCATCCTGATCCTGGTGATCTCGCGGCCCACTACCGCAGCCATTACACGAAAGACGGTCTTCGCGGCTTTCCGGGGAACGGCGAGGGCACGTACTTCGGTCGCATCGTGAGCTATCCGCGGAGCGATGCAGACACGGTCGATGAGTCAGCTGATCAGCTAGGCGAGACGGTGCGCAAGCTGCGCGTCGAACTCAAGGGCGGCCAGCCCAAGAGCTCCCGCTACGAAATCAATATCTACAGCGAACGCCTTGATCGCGGCGCGATGAGCTTCCCGTGCCTCGCGCATGTCTCGGTTCACCTGCACGAAAGAAAGCTTCAGATGCAGGCGGTCTACCGCAACGAGTACCTCCTCGCTCGCGGCTACGGCAACTTCCTTGGCCTTGCCGAACTGCAGCGGTACATGGCACAAGCTGTCGACCTTCAGGTCGGCGAGCTGCTGATGACAATCGGCCACGCCGAACTCGATGCCCCCAAGACGCCGATCCGCGCCCTGGTTCGGCAATTCGATGTGGCGGATGACTAACCGCCGACTTGGCGAGCACAGGAACGCCGACACATGCGTGCCTGCTTGGCCCGGCCAGCGCCGAGGCCGGGCCGGCTCGATTCGCCCTCGCCGGCGCGAAGTTCCCGCTGCGCTGCTGCCTTGGTTCCCTCCAGGGTGTGGACAACCTGTGATCTCCGTTGTGGAGATCGTCGTCGGCGGCATCTGCGAGGCTCTAGGCATGCAGGCATGCGCCCGCCCCGACGTCTATCGCGCGTACTGGACTCTCGCGGTACGCCGCCAGCACATCTTCGAGCAGCGAATGGCAGGCGATCCCGCCCCCTGGACAAGCGACCCGATCCTTGAGCGATACAAGTTCTGCAACGCCTTCCGAGCCAGCGACCGCGTCTCCCAGTACCTGATCCGAAACGTGATCTACGACGGGAAGGGGCGCAGCTCGGAAAGCACATTGCTTCGGATCATCCTCTTCCGCCTGTTCAGCAAACCCTCGACTTGGCGCACGCTCGAGCACAGCCTCGGTGACATCACACGCGAGACGTTCGACGACGAACGGATCGACGTCATGCTCGACGATCTGCACGCCCGTGGCGAGACGATCTACACGGCCGCGTTCATCCTCTGCGCAAACAAGGCCTACGGGCACGCACGCAAGCATCGAAACCATCTTGCATTGATCCGCGCCATGCGCTCGAAGCGTCTCGCTGAGTTAATCGCTCGGGCACGAGGCCTACGCGATGTCTACGACGCGCTTATCGACTATCCGCTGCTCGGCCGCTTCATGGCCTACCAGCTCGCGATCGACATCAACTACAGCGAGCTGACCAACTTTGACGAGAACGAGTTCACAGTCGCCGGGCCGGGCGCCGAACGCGGAATCCGCAAGTGTTTCGTCGACACCGACGGCCGCAAACCGGAGGAGGTGATCGCTTGGATGGTCGACCACCAGCGCCAAGAGTGCGAACGCCTTGGACTCGCCCCGCCAACCTTGTACGGCCGACCGCTTCACGCGATCGACTGCCAGGGCCTCTTCTGCGAATTAGATAAATACGCGCGCGTGGCGTTCCCTGAGCTACGCAGCGACCGCCAACGCATCAAAGCGACTTTCACGCCAACCAACGAGCCGCTCCAGCTCTTCTGCCCGCCCAAGTGGGGACTCAACGGCCGGCTCCCGAACAGCGCAGTCGCATCGGCGCAACAGTCGCTGCTGGATGATCCGCCGCCTCTCGAAAAAATAGCCGCCTCAGCGCAACAGTCGCTGCTCATCAGCGCATGACCCAACATCCGACTCCTGCTGAGATCTCAGCGGAGCTCATCATGTTGCACGAATTCAAAGACGCCGACTACAAGGACGCGTGGCGCAAACGTGGCGAGCTGATCGGCATCTTCTCCAATATTGCCCGGAAATATGACCGCCTGGTCGTTGCGAGGGGCGAGAACAAGTCAGAAAAAGGGGAGGCGCAAGCCGACACCGCCGCGGACCTTTGCGTCTACTCAATCAAATACGTCACCTGGCTTATCGAACACGACCCGAACGCGGCGGCCGCGATCGATGGCGCCGACCGCGATGAGTGGTCGGGTACACGCGGCCACAGCGCTGTCACCATGGCACTGCAGCGGCTCGCGGACGCGCAGCGAACTCCGCCGCTTAACCTCGGCGAGGCGTTCGCCGCAGTCGCCTCCCCATTCACCAGTCTTGAGCGGATCCTGGTCGAACAGCAGCACACATCCTTGCGCGAGAAAGCAGCGCTCGCCTGGGATCTCTCCGGCGCTTCGCTCGCCTACCTGTGGCGACTCGCCTTGGACGAACCAGCCTCCTGGGAGCGCTTCACCGCCTATGTTGCCAACCCCGCCTAGTAGTCTGGCTGACAGCCTGCTCGCCGACACACTTGCGGCGATCACGCTCCGAAACCGGCGCTCGATCGCGCTGCTCGGCTATACAGAGCTCTGCCATCAGTTCTTTGCCGCAATGGCCGCCCATGGCTGCGAAGGTCTGATTACCGGCGTCTACGATCCGCGTCCCGACCGACAGGGTGCCAACATTGGAGGCTTCGCGGTTGCATCTCTTCAGGCAGCGCGCGATGTAGTGATCGACCTCGTCTGCGTCTGCGCTGACGCCGACAAAGAAGACTTGCTCCGCGCTTATGTTGAGCTCATCCCTGGGACGCTGCCTGACGTTGTACTTGCAGGTGATAGCCATTTCACTTTCCGCGACCCGCTCTTCGCCTCGCTCACCGAGAAAAAACTCGTCAGATCAACCGCCACCGGCTCGCCGCACACGCTCATTCACCTCTACGAGTGCCTACGCAATGCAGCCAGGCTCGGTGCCCGCGGTGCCATCGTCGAGTTCGGTATGTACAAGGGCGGCACGACAGTCATGTTGGCCAAGATGGCGTCCACACTCGGCCTTGAGACCCGCGTGATTGGTTTCGACGCCTTCACAGGTTTCCCGATGCGTCGCTCGTTGCTCGACCTGTACGCCGATCCTGTCTGCGAGTTCACCAACGTCGACGAGGTCCAACGCTACTGCGCGCCATACGGCATCGAGATCGTCGCGGGCGACATCAGCGAAACCTACCGACGCCTGGAAAGCGAGCATCTGATGCTCAGCTTCTTCGACACCGACAACTACAGCCCAACGAAGGCAGCACTACCGCTGTGCATTGAGCGCACCATCCCCGGTGGTTCGATCGTCTTCGACCACGTCTACTCATCTAACGAATTCCGCTACACCCTCGGCGAGCGGATGGCCGCTTATGAGATGCTCGCCGACAGCGGATTCTTCCACCTCTACGGCACCGGCGTCTTCACTAGGATCCACTGAATTGTTGTTGACAGGTGTCTCTCGGGATGAAATCGTCGTCACGTGCCTGAGCTCGGAGTAGTAGCCCTCGAACTCGCAAGAACGAGTGCGGCCGTCGCCGCTTATTGCGACCGTGCCGAGCATCTCGAGCCAACAGATCCAAGTGTTATCCGCGCCGCTGGCGCCATGCTCCGCAGGCTCGCTGTGGACTTGGCCGCCGCGAAGCAGATCGACCTCATTGAGGCTTATCGCGCGCGACTCGAATCCGTCGAACAAAGACACCCGCTGTACCCGGCCGGTGGCTTCGACGGCGCCCAGGAGATCTCCGAGCAGAATCTGACGTGGCGGCAACTCCAGCGCGTGCAGTGGGAGCACGACCGGCACTACCACGTTGACGTGTTGGGCCTTTCACGTTATGAGCAGATCCGGCACTACGCCTTCCATCTGGCGAAGCTCGCAGGGGCGGTAGCGGAAGCCGCCACAGGTGATGACTTCGACTTCTTCGAACGTCGCCTGCCCGACCTGCTGCTCTTCGGGCTGAAGCTCGCCACGCTCACCAACGAGAAGCTGCCCGACCAGCACATAGCTTGAACTCAAGGAACACCGGCTACGTGGCCGTAAACCGGCGCTGAGTGAGCATCACGCCGAATGCGTTACACGCCACGGTGACTCTAAGTGCTCCGAAAGCCCCCGGCGCGTCTAACCCAAACAGAGGGCGAGACGATGGCAGCTCACGAGTGTGGCTAGCGTGACGAGTCGTCGGCAACTCGTCGAGCTCAGATGGTGAGCATCAAAATGCATCTGTGTCCCGCTGATTATCCGACGTTGGCAGCTCGTCGCGATTGCGCGCTCCGCCATCAGCCGCCGGCGTCTTCGGCGGGTCTGCGCTCGAGTGCCTGGAGGCGACGGAGATCGAACAGCTTCGGTAGATCGTCCTCTCGGCCGAGCTCGGCGAGCATGCGGGCGAGGTCTGGGTTCGATGCGACGGGGACGCGTAGGCCTCGACCGATGGGCTCGCGAGCTGCTGCGCGTCTGAGGTCGTCGTAGCCGCCGCGGGTGCCGGGGGGCTCGGGTACGACGAACACCCTGCCGTGGGCGCTATCGAACTCGCCCGCGGGCAGCGAAGCCGACCCGCGTCCCGCTCCTGCCGAGGATGACCCCGGCGCTGCCCCGATGTCGGCAAGCGCCAACTGCAGCCGGTGAGGGTTGTCTCCATGCGTCGACGGGACGACTTCGAGGACGTCGGCCGTCTCCTCTGCTCCATGAGCGATCCGGGCGAAGGCCCCGATGACCACGTAGGCGATGCGTCGACGCTCCAGCGCGGCGAGCATCGCATAGGGATCGAACCGATCGGTTGGAGGGACAAGCCGGCGGAGCCGCCGTTCGGGCGAGAGAAGTGAGTTCTTCCGGAGTCGCTCGCGAGCAACGTCGTCTCGAGGGACGAGCTCGAGCGGCAGGTCGAAGCCGCAGACGCCGATGATCTCGAGGAACGTCTCGAGACCCGGCTCGATCACGCCACGCTCCCAACGAGCGATGACGGAGCGCTTGCGGCCGCTGAGGTCGGCGAGCTGCTGCTGCGTGAGCCCAGCGCGGAGCCGCGCCTCGCGAATGAGGATCGCGGCCCACATGCGGCCGGAGTATAGGTCGCTAGACCCACTTAGATGCTTTGACCCGTATTTGCTACATTGCTCGGAATGGCGACGAGCGTTCAGCTCTCCTTCGCCGATCTTGGGACGGCAGAGACAGCTGGACCGATGGAGGCCTCGCCGGCGCACGCGGCGCACGCGACAAGGGACGCAACGTCAAAGCGGCTGGCTGACCACGCGGCGCTCGCGGCACTTGAGGCGGCGCTCGTCGAAGCCCGCGACGCCGCGGACGATCGACCGCCCCTCGTCGTCCTCGCAGCCTGCCTCGGGCAGCTCGGCTCGCCTCCCACACCGAGCGTGGTCTCGGCCGCCTCGCTTCGGCAGGCTCGCGACGACTGGCTCCGCCGGCTTGAAACCGCACACAAGAGCGAGAGCGCGCTCGTCGCGTATCGCGTCGCGATCGACGACCTGCTCGACTGGTGCGAACTGCAACACCGCAACGTGTTGGACGAGCAAACAATCGTCGACTACCTGAGCGCCTACGAGCAGCGGGCCCACCCGGCGCCGGCGACGTACTACCGGCGATTCCTGCTCATCCGCCGGTTTCTCCGCTGGGCGACGAGGCGGGAGGGCGTCCCCGACCCGTTCCTCGACCTCGAGCCGCCGCCGAAGCCACGCCAGGAGCGCGACTGGCTGACACCACTCGAGTTTCGCAGGCTGCTCGACGCTGCAGCTCACCCCCAACGGAATCTGCCGGGCCTTGCCGAGCGCGACCGGCTCGCGCTACTCGCCCTTGTGACGACCGGTCTCCGCCGCTCCGAGCTCTGCGCCCTCGAGTGGCGCGATCTCGACCTCGACGGACGGAGGCGTTCGCTCCTCGTCCGCTGCGGCAAGGGCGGAAAGCCGAGGCGTCAGCCGGTGCCTGCCGGTCTCGCACGAGAGCTCCGGAACGTTCGCGACGCGCGACAGCCCGAAGCGACTGACCCGGTTTTCTGCGGTCTCGCGGGCCGAAGGCTGCAGGAGACGATCCTCGCCGACATCATCCGGCGTGCCGCGACTCGCGCCGGGATCGACAAGCACGTCACCGCCCACACCCTCCGCCACACCGCGGCGACATGGCTGCGGCAGGAGATGGGCGACACTCGACTCGCCGCCGAGTACCTCGGCCACGCCGACATCTCGACCATCTCCCGATACGCCCACGTCGAGCGCACCGAACTCTTCGAAGCCGCAGGGCGACTTGAGCGGCTCGCCAATTCCTCGCTGGGACCAAAGAACCCGCAGCCGGAGACGGAAACGACAGGTCCGGGCGACCCAGCGTCATCTCAAACGCACTCCGTGGCCACTCCGGCTGAGAAGCCACGCCGACGAAGGGTTCGCGGTCGGCGGCGCCGGCGTCGGTAGTTACGGAGACGGCCAGCGCGAGTTCGGAAGCCGCCATGAACGCCCTCATAGAATCCCGTTGTGTCCAACGGCGACTGGCAGGAACTGAGAACGCTCGAAGATGCTCTCGGATTGCCTGCGCCTGGTGATCGCAACGACGAGCACGTTCGCTACCGCGTCTTCGAGGACGCTCTTCCGCATCTCCATCGCGAAGATGTTCTCGTGGCATTCGTAGCCGCACTGGCAAATGACCCTGATCGATCGATGGCTTCTGGAGTCGCGGGGTTGATTCTTCTGCCAGGTGCCGCCGCTGAGCTCGCCGCGGCGACCGAACGGGCCGTCTCCGACTCCGCGTGGGTTCGGCAACGATCCTCAGAGCTGGCGATCTACGAGCGGCTCGTGCCGTTCGGGGCCCAAGGGTTCGAGTCTGAGCTCGCCGACGCGTCAGGCTGGTTGGAAGAGCGTCTTGCTGCCGATAGCCAAAGCCCGAAGGTGCTCGGATTCCTCTCGCTGCACGCGAAGCGACGCCGCGCGAGGCACGAAGCTGACGGACGTCTGAAAATACTCAACGCCACGATGTAGACGGATTCAGCCACCGGTGCCTTGATGATCGGAGGCATCCAGCGCAAGCGCCTGTTCAATACCGAACTGCGTGAACCGCCAGCCGTCCTCTGACTTTCGCCCCAGGGCGTACCAGGCGAACTCCTCGATCCAGTCCGAGGTCCGCGGGACCCGTTCATCACCCACATCCGTTGCGTTGCACCACGCATCCAGAAGGGCGTTCTGCGTCGCCTGTTTTGACTCGGCCGATCGCTGATGAAGTCCGGCTACCCGAGCCTCGATTTCGGCTTGCTCGGGCAGATTCAGGTAGCAGGACAGGTGGAATGGAGCGTCGCTGAAGCGCCAGTGAACATCAGCGGGCCCGTCCGCGAAATGCGGCAAGCCGGTCGCTTCATCGTCGGCCTGGATGGTCTGACCACATACGGCGCACTTGCTCTTTCCACGAAGGATCAGCGCCATTGGATGAGCCTAGACGCACTCTGAACTACGCCTGGGAGTCCCAGGCGGCCCACAGCGCCTCATCGTCGGATGGGATCTTCGGGATGAGGTCGGTTAGACACCCAGCAAGCCTGCGGAATACTTGCTGGGATGAGCCGATCCGCGCGTACGCGGCAACCGTGAGTTCGACCCCTTCACCGAGACCTTCTCTGGCGGCCCCGCTGTATTCGTCCGGAAGCCCGAACTCGACCTCGTCTGCAGTGCCGGCGAGGCTTCGACTCCATGGCCCGAGCGACTGCGGACCATGCAAGCGTGCTCCCTGAGGAATCCGTCCGCCGAGCAGGCCGTATGAAGACGGGTGTCCCGCTTGGCCGAGCCACTCGACGGCAATCCCCTCATCGTCGTTGCCCTGCCAGAGCCGGAGCCGTTCCCTGTCCCTCGAGGTGTCGCGGATCACCCGCCTGACCGTCGCGTACCAGACACCGTTGGGATCTCCGACGACCACGTCCGGAAGACCCTGGCGGTGATGACGAGCATGGCGCTCGCTCGTCCAATACTCCATGCTGTGCCTCTTGAACCACTCGGAAGCGGTCCGAGCCAAGTCGGAAGGGCTCCCATCTTCGACCTCGATGCCGTCGGGGGGCCGTGTGTCAACGCCGGCGTCGTGCGCCCGCACCCCGTCATCTCCGTTGAGGAAATACAGGCTCCATCCGCCGGCGATGCTTGTCCCGTCGAAATCGAGCCGGAGGGTGTCGCAAACGCGCCCCTGGTAGATGAAGTCCGACGATACGCAGAGCCACGGCTCGGACTCAGTTCCCCTTGGCCAGACGTCGAGGTCGGGACGGCACACGTAGAGGGCTTGGAGAAAGGAGGCTTCAGCCGCAGTGCGCGGATCGACATCCTCGAACACGCGATAAGTCTGCCTCGTTTGGCACGTCAGCCTCGGCGGTGCGAACTGACTACATGAAACAGATCCGGATAACTCGGCCGCGAGCGTTGGCCTGTCGCGTCAGGATCTCGCCTTGGCGATGCGCCACTCGACCCTCTGGCCGAGCGCAGCGGCGTAGCGCTCGACGGTCGAGAGCTTGGCATCGACATCGCCGCTCTCGAGCCGGGCAACCGCCGACTGTGAGGTGCCCATCACGGCTGCGACCGCAGTCTGAGTGAGACCGAGCTTCTCGCGTCGAGCGCCGAGTTCTCGGAGAAGCGCGCGCCGGTGGATAGCCGCCTCGACGAGGCCCGGGAACTCGGGGTTGCGTGCGGTTCGCTCGGCGATGATCTTCGTCAGGAAATCGGCTTCGGGCACGACCACACTATAGCGCCGATGATATCTCGTTTGAGATATGAACTCGCCCCGTCGCCCCGCTAGAGATGACCTCGGAGCGCGCGGCGTAGTTGACGGACGACCTCGTCGAACGGGCGCAGGTCCCGCTCGAGGTCGGCGAGCTCCTGTTCCCAGCGTCGGCGGTACTGAGGCTCGCGGGCATCC
Source organism: Gaiellaceae bacterium (assembly GCA_036271235.1). GTDB lineage: Bacteria > Actinomycetota > Thermoleophilia > Gaiellales > Gaiellaceae > PALSA-600. The sequence continues at coordinate 6,069 of DATBBA010000033.1, read as the reverse complement.
AGCCGCTCGGCGAATGCGGCCGGCTGAAGGCTCTTGAAACGGGCCTTCTCGACGAACCGTGCCCAGGATTCGTCGACGTCGACGCCCTCGCGTACAAGGAGCCGGTGGAGATCGGAGATGTCGCGGCAAAGGAGCCGCTGGAGGACGCAGCGCAGTTTCTCTCCGGCGACCTCCTCGAGCGTGTATGCGCGGAGAGCCGGACGATCGGTCAGTTGATCCGAATAGCGAGCGATGACCGCGCGATCCGTCGTCGCTACGACCAACTCGTCGTCGGCGAGATCGACCTTGATCTGGCGCTCGCGGCCGAGAGGACCGAGGTAGTGGATCGAGACCGAGTCGGCGTCAGGGAGCTCGACCATCGGGAGCCCGATCGTCTCGGCGCAAAGACCGAGCGCCTCACGAAGTGCCGCAAGGGCGTCCGCGCGATCGAGTCCGACGAGGCTGAAGTCGAGGTCGGCCGAGTAGCGGAAGTCGTCGTAGAAGCACAGCCGGAGCGCCGTCCCGCCCTTGAAGACCAACCCTGACGGTGGATCGTTTCGGACGAGCGACTCGATCACGTGCGTCAGCACGTAATCCCGCTCGACGACGGGTGCGCTCACCCCGTCGCGGTCGGCGATGCGCGTGATGGCGCCGCGTGTGATCAGCGCCGCACCGTCTCCTCGAGCTCAGACGCCGGGAACGGCCAGTCGACGCCCCATTTCTCGTTGCGCCAGCCTTCACGGGGATCGGTGTGCTGCGGGTCTAGTGGGATCGGTCGACCTATGCTCGAGATCGGTTCGAGCTGCTCGGCGAGAGGGCGAAGGTCGAGCGTGTCTGCGATCGAACCGAGCCGGTGGAGCGCGCTCCGGACTCCGAGCGTCCGGGCGATCTCCTCGAGGAGTTCGGGATCGGGTTGCGCTCTCGCGAGTGCGGTCGCGACGACCTGGATCCCGCCCGCGAGCGACGGACGCGCCGCCGATTCAACGAGCGCGCGCTCGAGCGATGAGACGCGCGCCCCATGGCCGGCGTCTGTCGTACCGACTCCGAGACGCTCCGCTCGCTCGACCACGAACCGCACCTGCCGGCCGCTCAACTCACGGAGCCCGGGTCTCTTGACCACTGCGAGCACGATTCGCCTCGATGGGTGCTCGAGGAGGCCGTGCCAGTCGAGTGCGGAGCGATAGGCGATCCGGTGCGGCTTACCCGCGAACACCGCGCCGACCGCGAGGGTGATGTCCTCGGACGCGGCACGAGTGCCGAGCGCACCAAAAGGCCGCATGACGAAGTGGCCGCGAGCGACGCGATCGACCAGGCCCCGGTCGACCAGGCGCGTGACGAGGTTCGAGGCAGCCTGGGGCGAGAGCCGACCACGCTCGGCGACGTCGCGTGTCGTGAAAGCGTCCTTCCCGTCGGTTGCCAGCTCGTCTAGAAGTTCGAGGTAGTGAGTTGCAGTGGCCATGGTTGTCGTATTTTACACGTTTTCTGTGTAATCACCGCTACATTGATCATGCTCTCTGGTGTGATCTACACGCTTATCGTGTATATCGTCCTCATCGTGGATTCTATGGTCACCCGACCCAGCGGAGCCGTTTGACCGCGCCGCGCAGCTCGTGTGCGTTCACCCGCGTGTAGCGCTGGGTCGAGTCGAGGTGCTCGTGGCCGAGCAGCTCCTGGATCTGCCGCAGGTTCGCGCCGGCGTGGAGGAGCTCGGAGGCGAAGACGTGACGGAGCGTATGGGGCGTGACGTGCTTGCGCTCGTTGACGCCGCTCGCCTCGACGTAGTGGCGGAACACCTGTCCGAGCTGGGTGTAGTGGAGACGGTTGCCCTGCACGCCCACGAAGACGGCCTGCTCGGTGAGCGGGACCCGCGTCGCGTAGTACTCGGCGAAGAGCGGGGCGAGCGCGGGATGGATCGGAATCGTCCGCTGACGTCCGCCCTTCGCCTTGCGGATCCGCAGCAGGCGGCGGGAGAGGTCGACGTCGTCCCAGTCGAGCCCGAGCAGTTCGCTCCGGCGTAGGCCGCCGTACGCCATCAGCGCGAGCAAGAGACGGTCGCGCTGCGGTTTGCCGGCGAAGTGCCGCTCCCAGATCTCGGCGCGGCTCGTCGCCGCGAGCAGCCGCTCGAGCTCGCCCATCGTCAGAACGTCCGGCAGCGCCTCGCTCTTCTTCGGCGTTCGCAGCGGTAGCGCCGGGTCGCGAAGGAGCCGCTCCTCCTCGACGAGGAAGCGGAAAAAGCACTTGAGCGCCGCCGTCGTCCGTGCCTGGCTCGAGGCCGCCGGGCGCGTGTTCTGCTCGCTCGCGAGGAAGGCGCGCAGGTGCGTCACCTTCACCTCGGCGAGGGCCTCGATCCCCTCACCCTGCAGATAACCCAGACACGCCGAAACGTCGCGCTCGTACGCCGAGCAAGTCATCGGGGCAAGTCGGCGTTCCGAGCGGCAAAAGCGCAGGAAATCGGCCAGTTCCATCCTTGCCAGTTCACTCATCGATCCTCCTTTGGGCAGCCTTCCGGCCCCCGCTGGGGCGAACATGAGTGGTCTCCGGCTTACAGGCCTGCTAAGGAAAAGCCCTGCTTCGGTGGGGCTTTTCTATAGCCGATCCGCCCCCCATACAGGCTGCCGCGGTCAGAGATGCGCGAACGGACTGCTAGGCGTGAGCGATAGACGGTCGTGAGCGAGCCCAGCTCGACCACAGCCATCCGGCGAAGCAGACCGCGAGGAGCGCGAGGATCAGCAGGATCCACTCGATCGGAGTGGCGGCACTCGCCGTCGCGACGGTGTGCTCGATTCGGGGTGGCGAGACCGCACCCGGCGGCAAGGGAGCGAGGTGAGGTGATCTCGCCTTGGACGCGACGAGTGACAGCTTCGGCTCGCCGGTCGCAAGCAGGAGCGCCGCAACGATCAGCGTGATTGCTGCGACGACGGTGAATGCCAGAAGCACGATCGGCGTGCGGCGGGCGTTCCGCCGGCCCGGCGCTTCCGGAACGACCCCTCGCTCCGCCGCCCAGGTAGCCGCAAACGAGGCTGGGTCGTAGAGGTCGCTTCCGAGGAGCTCCTCGGCCGAGACGCCCTCGGCTTCTGCTTCGCGAAGGTCGGCGGCGAGGTCTCGGGCCATCTCCTCGGCAAGCGGATCAGCGACACCGAGCCGTTTCCACTCCGCACGGCATTGCTCGACGAAATCAGTCATGCATCACCTCGATCTTGACAGGGGCGAGCACCGCGTCGACAGCATCGCGTGCAGCTCGCCATTCGGATACGCCCATCGCCAGCGCCAGCCGCCCGGCGTCCGAGGGGCGGTAGTACTTGCGCGGCGGCCCTCCCTTACTGGCAGCGAGGTACGTGTCGACCAGCCCTTCACGTTCCAAACGTCCGAGCAGCGGGTAGATCGAGCCCTCGCCGACGTTTGCAAGGCCGCGGGCGCGCAGCCTCTTCGTCATCTCGTACCCATACGCGGGCCCCTCGTCCATGACTGCCAGCAGACAGAGATCGAGCACCCCCCGAAGGAGCTCTGTCCGGCGCTGGAGAGCAACTACCATGCGTCGCATGATAGCGCGAAGTACCTTGCGTCGCAAGGGTCTACTCCCCGTGCTGTTGGACCGCACTCGGATGGCCTGGATGGACAGAGAGGGGACGTGCGAGCAAGCCGCGTGGTTCGGGCAGACGGCCGGGTCGGCGCCGACGCTTCGACTGTCCGCTGATCACTCAGCGAAGTACGCCGACCTTCAAAAGAAAAAGGAACACCGAGCCGGTGGCGCTTTCATCCGCCGTCCCACTGACCGACCGCCCTGGGCCTTGCGGCCTTCCGCGTCCGATCTCTGGGGCGACATCGACTTACTCGCGCTCCGTACTCGGTGAGAGCCGCAGATTACGACCGGTGGGACAACTCCGCAAGGATCCGCGAAACGATTCTGGCCGGAACGTGCGGGAAAATCGTTCCGGCCGCAACCCGGGCCGCGGCTGATTTGCTTCGCGACAGATGACGCTCTCGCCCGCCGCCTTGAATCGCGCTCTCCTCGAGCGGCAGCTGCTACTTCGGCGGCACAAGCTTTCGGCGGACGACGCGATCGAGCACCTCGTCGGAATGCAGGGACAGGCGCCGGATGCACCGTACGTCGCACTCTGGTCGCGGCTCGAGGGATTCGAGCCCCGGGAGCTCGCAGAGCTCCTCCAGGCACGGCGCGCGGTCCGGATGCCCGTGATGCGCGGCACCGTCCATCTCGCGACCGCGAGGGATTCGATGGCGCTCCGCGCCTTGATCCAGCCCGTGCTCGAGCGTCTGTTCCGTTCGAGTGTCTGGGCCCGCAGGCTCGAAGGCGTCGACCTCGGAGAACTGACGTCCGCGGGACGCGGGCTACTCGTCGAGCCGCTCACCCGGGTCGAGCTCGGCCGGCGGCTCGCCGAACGTTGGCCCGACCGGGATCCGATGCCGCTCGCATACGCCGTCACGTATCTCGTGCCCGCCGTGCAGGTACTGCCGCGCGGGATCTGGGGAGAGCGCGGACAGGCGACCTGGCTCGCGCACGACGTCTGGCTCGACACCGATACGACCGCCGACCCCGCACCGGAGACAGCGGCAGTCCGTTACCTCCGCGCCTTCGGTCCCGCTTCGGCGCGAGACTTCACCACGTGGTCGGGGCTCCCCGGTGCACGCGAGCTGTTCGAGAGGCTGCGGCCCGCTCTTCGCACGTTCCGCGACGAGAACGGCCGCGAGCTCTTCGACGTCGAGGAGGGCCCGCTTCCCGACCCCGATACCCCCGCGCCGCCACGCTTCCTTGCGGAGTTCGACAACATCCTGCTCTCCCACGCCGATCGCACCCGGGTGATCGAGGGCACGCGCAAACCGCCGATCCCGCCCGGCAACGGCGGGTCGCAGGGAACGGTGCTGATCGGCGGCTTCATGCGCGCCGGCTGGAAGCTGGCACGAACCGAGGCCCGAGCCGAGATCGTGTTGGCGCCTTACGTCCGCCTGTCCCGCGCGGATGCTGCTGCCGTCACAGAAGAAGGGTCACAGCTGCTCTCGTTCCTGGCGCCCGATGCGGAGAACCGCGACGTCGTCGTGGAGAAGCCGTAGCCGGTCTACCAGGCGCCCCCGCCACCGCCCCCGCCACCGCCGCCTCCGCCGCCGGAGAAGCCTCCGCCGAAACCACCCGACCCGGAGGACGGAGGCGCCAGCGCCGAGCCGAAGCCGGAGGCGAGGTCGCCGATGCCGAGCGAGGTGGCCCCGCCGCCGAGGTTCCCGCCCGGATCGATCCAGAAGATCGACGACTGCTGTGCCATCGCCTCGGGCATCGCGACGTGTGCAGCCTGTAGCACCCGTTCGGCGATCCCGAACGTGATCCCGTAGACGAGATAGCGCTCCCAGAGGGCGAGCGTGGCGGGCGGCGCGTCCTTGAGCCGCGGGAAGTCGGTGAGGTAGCGCCGGAATGCCTCCCAGCGCTCGGCCTCGACGGCAGCGGTCGCGGTACAGCGCTTCCAGAGCCGCCGGTGGCCGACGGCGAGCGCGACGATCACGATGTTGATTGCAGCCGCCACCCCGAGCCCGATCAGAGCCACGTCGCTCCAGCGCACGTACACGGGTCGCCAGCGGGACGTCGCGATGAGGAAACAGGCAATCGCGACCCCGATGAAGACGAGCCCCACGAAGACGAGCGGGACGATCCCGGCGCCGAGGAACCAAGCCCGCCGCTTCACCTCTGCGGCGACATCCGACTTGAACGACGTGAAGCGTGGGGCCATCGACGCCCGCTGCGAAGTGATCTGCTCGCGGAAGTTCGAGAGCCGCTCGGAGCCGCTGCCGATCACCCCGTTCACCACCTGGGCGACATCCTGCTCGTAGTTCGTCATCGCATCCGGCGTGCCCGCAGAGATCTCGAGGTCGGACATCTCCTCCTTCCGCAGGCCGCCCCACGTCGCGCGCTCCGTCGTGATCGGCTTGGAGGTGTAGACACCGCGGCGGATCAGGTCGAAGAGCGTCGCCGTGAACTCGAACGATCCCGCCTCTCCGCCCTGGCGCAGGAGCGTCGGAACGAGCGCCGGCTGGGTATCGGTCGGCGGCTCCTGTTCGTACTCGCGGTCATAGCCGGTCTTCGGCTCG
>DATBBA010000032.1:0-44294 GCA_036271235.1 Gaiellaceae bacterium | reverse complement strand
CCTTCCAGCCGGGCGACAAGGTCAAGGTCGCCGCCAAGAGCGTCGGCAAGGGGTTCGCCGGAACCATCAAGCGCCACAACTTCTCGAGCGGCCCGCGCGCCCACGGCTCGCACAACGTCCGTGCACCGGGCTCGATCGGCGCATCGGCGACCCCGTCCCGCGTCTTCAAGGGGATCAAGATGGCCGGCCAGATGGGCAACCGTCGCGTCACCCAGCTCGGGCTGAAGGTGCACAGCATCGACGTCGAGCAGAACCTGCTCCTCGTCAAGGGCTCGGTCCCGGGCCACAAGAACGGTCTCGTCGAGGTGCGCGGCTGATGGCGGCCCCGAAGGCACCCGTGCTCGATGTCAAAGGAGCGAAGTCGAAGGACTAGTCGCTCGAGGCTGCTGTCTTCGGCGGCGAGGTGAAGCCGCATCTCGTCCACGAGGCGGTCCGCGCCGAGCAGAACGCGCACCGCGCGGGAACCTTCGCCTCGAAGAGCCGCGGGCTCGTCTCCGGCGGTCGCGCCAAGCCGTGGCGCCAGAAGGGAACCGGCCGCGCCCGCGCCGGCACGACACGTGCCGCGCAGTTCACGGGCGGCGGTCACGTCTTCGCCAAGGTCCCGCGTGACTTCGAGCTCAAGGTCAACCGCAAGGCCGCGAAGGCCGCGCTCCGCTCCGCCCTCGCAGCGCACGTCCAGGGCGACTCCCTGGCGCTGCTCGACGCGACCGCGTTCGAGGAGCCCTCGACGAAGGCGGCGAAGGCGCTGCTCGAGACTTCGGGTCTCGTGATGCCGGTCGTCGTCGTCCTCACCGAGGCCGAGCTGAACGCCGCCAAGTCCTTCAGAAACCTGCAGCGCGTCGTCGTCGTCGACCCGTCCGAGCTCGAGGTCACAGCGGTCGTCTGGGCGCGCTCGCTGATCGTCAGCGAAGGCGCGCTGCCCCTCGTCGAGACGAGAGCGACCTAGTCACCGATGCACGCACACCAGATCATCCTCGCGCCGATCGTGTCCGAGAAGAGCTACCACGGGAGCGTCTACGGCAAGTACACCTTCCGCGTGCACGACGACGCCCACAAGACCCAGATCCGCCAGGCGGTCGAGGAGCTCTTCGACGTCCACGTCGTCAGCGTCAACGTCTCCAAGGTTCAGGCGAAGCCGAAGCGCCGCGGCCAGATCAAGGGCATCAAGCCCGGCTGGAAGAAGGCGGTCGTGCAGCTGAAGCCCGGAGAGACGATCGAAATCTTCCAGGGAGCGCAGATCTAGCCATGCCAGTTCGCCGATTCAAGCCCACAAGTCCCGGCCGCCGCTTCATGACGGTCTCCGACTTCGCCGAGGTGACGAAGTCGAAGCCCGAGAAGGCGCTGACCGAGAAGTTGACGAAGAAGGGCGGCCGCAACAACAACGGCCGGATCACGACGCGCCATCAGGGCGGCGGTCACAAGCGCCGTTACCGGCTCGTCGACTTCAAGCGCATCAAGGACGGCGTGCCCGCCAAGGTGGCCGCGATCGAGTACGACCCGAACCGGTCGGCCCGCATCGCGCTGCTTCATTACGTCGATGGCTTCAAGGCCTACATCATCGCCCCGGCCGGGCTCCGCGTCGGCTCCGAGGTGCAGTCGGGCCCGGGCTCGGACATCAAGCCTGGAAACGCCCTTCCGCTCGAGAACATCCCCACCGGCACGCTCGTCCACAACGTCGAGCTCAAGCCGGGCAAGGGCGGCCAGATGGCGCGCTCCGCCGGCTCCGGGATCCAGCTCGTCGCGAAGGATCAGGGCTATGCGACGCTGCGTCTTCCCTCGGGGGAGATGCGCCGCGTGCTGCTCACCTGCCGCGCCACGGTGGGCCAGGTCGGGAACGTCGACCACGGCAACATCACCGGCGGTAAGGCCGGCCGCTCGCGCTGGCTCGGGAAGCGCCCGACCGTCCGCGGCTCGGCGATGAACCCGGTCGACCATCCGCACGGCGGCGGCGAAGGCAAGTCGAAGGGCGGCCGGCATCCGGTCACCCCGTGGGGCGTGCCGACGCTCGGCAAGCGCACCCGCGGCAAGCACAAGGAATCCGACAAGCTCATCGTCCGCGGCAGGCGCCGCGGGAAGGAGAAGCGCTAAGTGTCCCGTTCGAGCAAGAAGGGCCCGTTCGTCGAGGAGCGCCTGCTGGCGCGGATCGTCGCGATGAACGACGCCGGCAAGAAGCAGATGATCCGCACCTGGTCGCGCTCGTCCACGGTGTTCCCCGACATGGTCGGGCACACGATCGCCGTTCACGACGGACGCAAGCACGTGCCGGTCTTCATCTCGGAGCAGATGGTCGGTCACAAGCTCGGCGAGTTCGCGCCGACGCGCCATTTCCGCGGCCACGCGGGCGACTCGAAAACGCAGGTGAAACGTTGACCGCTTCCCGTCCCTGGGTCGGCGCGACCGCGAAGCACGTCAAGGTGACGCCCCGCAAGGCGCGTCTCGTCGTCGACCACATCCGCGGCCGTCACGTACAGGAGGCCCGTACGATCCTCGCGTTCATGCCGCGGGCTGCTGCTGCAGACGTCGAGAAGGTGCTGAAGAGCGCCGTCGCGAACGCCGAGTCGGCGCACGGCTGGGACGGCGACGACCTCGTGATCTCCGCCGTGTACGTCGACGAAGGCCCGACGCTGAAGCGCTGGCAGCAGCGCGCGCGCGGCCGTGTCAGCCAGATCTTGAAGCGCACCTCGCACATCACGATCAAGCTCGAGCAGGCCCAGAAGCCCGCCAACGAGAAGAGCTCACGTGGCAGCGGTCCCGCCTCGGCTTCGGCCAGGCCCCGCCGGCGCAAGAAGAAGGAGGCGGTCGCGTAGTGGGCCAGAAAGTTCATCCTGGCGGCCTTCGGGTCGGCGTCATCCACGACTGGAAGTCCAACTGGATGGTCCCGGACAAGGAGTTTGCCGGAGCGCTGCTCGAGGACATCAAGATCCGCGAGCACATCATCAAGAAGCTCTCGCACGCGGGGCTGTCGGACATCCTGATCCGCAAGGACAAGCAGCGGATCACGATCGACATCTACACCGCGCGCCCCGGCATCGTGATCGGCAAGTCGGGCGTCGAGGTCGACGCGTTGCGTAAGGAAGTGCACGCGCTCACCAAGAAGAACGTCCACATCAACATCAACGAGATCAAGCGCCCCGAGCTCGATGCGAAGCTCGTCGCGCAGTCGATCGCCGAACAGCTGCAGAACCGCGTCTCGTTCCGCCGCGCCATGAAGCGCTCCCTCGCCTCGGCCATCCGCTCGGGTGCCGCCGGGGTCAAGGTGCAGTGCTCGGGCCGCCTCGGAGGGTCGGAGATGAGCCGCTCGGAGCAGTACTCCGAGGGCCGTGTCCCGCTGCACACGATTCGCGCCGACATCGACTACGGCTTCACCGAAGCCCGCACCCCGACCGGACGCATCGGCGTCAAGGTCTGGATCAACAAGGGCGAGATCATGCCTGCCGGCTACGGCGGCGTCCCGGGCGGCGGCAAGGAGACCCGCCTGGGCGATCAGGACACCGCGCGCCGCCGCGGCGGAGCCAGCGAAGGCCTAGGAGCCTCGCGCGAGGCCGGTCGCAACCGCAGTCAGGACCGCGAGGGCCTCGGCCCCGTGCGCCGCGGCCGTCCCGGCCAGCGTGGCGGACCCGGTGGCGGAGGGCCAGGCGGCGGTTCGAGGCCGGGAGGCCCGCGCCGCGATTCCCGCCGTGACCAGGCAGCTCCCCAGGAGCCGGTCACCGAAGAGGCCGTCGTCGCCGAGACCCCTGCGGTCACCGAGCCTGTCTCGACCCCGAAGCCTGCCTCGACCCCGGAGCCCGTTTCGACCCCGGAGCCGGCTGCGACCCAGGAGCCGGCTGCGACCCAGGAGCCTGCAGCGGTCGAGACCGCACAGGCACCGGCCCCGGTCGAGGCGCCCGCCCCGGTCGAGCCGCCTGCGGCCGTCGAGCCACCCGCCGTCGAGGCACCTCCTGCTGTCGCGGCGCCCGCGGCCGTCGAGGAGCCCGCCGCGGTCGAAGCGCCTGCTACCGAAGAGCCCGCTGCCGTCGCCGAGCCGGCCGCGGCCGAGCCCGAGACCGTCGCGGAGCCCGCAGCCGCTGCCGAGCCGGAGGCTGCCGACGAGGACACGGGCTACGAGACGGTGATCGCCTCGGCCGTTCCCTCGCCGACACCGGCGCCGAGCCGCTCGCGTAAGCCGAAGGCATCGGAGCCGGAGCCCGCCGAGGCCCCGGAGGCCGTCGCAGAGCCGGCCGTCGAGGAACCTGCAGCGGCCGAAGAGCCCGCAGCCGTCGAAGAGCCGGCCCCCGCAACCGAGCCGGAGCCCGCAGCCGAAGAGGACACGGGGTACGAGACCGTCATCGTCTCGGCTGTCAAGCCGAGCTCGCGCGGCAAGCGCTCGAGCAAACCCGAAGACCCCGAGGCCGAGGAAGCCTCCGACGAGTCCGTTGAAAGTGAGGACGACGCCTGATGCTGCTCCCGAGGAGAACCAAGTTCCGCAAGCAGCATCGCGGCCGCCGTCGCGGCGAGGCCAAGGGCCAGTACACGGTCCAGTTCGGCGAGTACGGAATCAAGGCGCTCGAGAACGGCTGGGTCACCAACCGGCAGATCGAGGCCGCCCGGATCGCGATGACCCGCAAGATCCGCCGCGGCGGAAAGGTCTGGATCAACCTGTTCCCGGACAAGCCGTTCACGAAGAAGCCGGCCGAGACCCGCATGGGCAAGGGCAAGGGCTCTCCCGAGGGCTGGGTTGCCGTGGTCAAGCCGGGCCGGGTCATGTTCGAGCTCGCCGGCGTCCCCGAGCCGCTCGCCAAGGAGGCACTCCGCCTCGCGGGCCAGAAGCTTCCGATCAAGACGAAGTTCGTTCGCCGCGAAGGCGGTGATCTCTTTGCGGGCTAGGGAACTGCGCAACATGAGCGAGGACGAGCTCGTCGAGAAGCTCGCCGAGACGCGCAAGGAGCTGTTCAACATCCGCTTCCAGGAAGCGACAGGAGCGCTCGAGAACACGACGCGGCTGCGCCTGACGCGCCGGGAGATCGCACGGATCATGACCGTCCAGCAAGAGCAGGCCGCAGCCGCCCGGTCGCAGGCCTAGGAGAGAAGAGGACATGGCAGACGACGAAAAAGACGAGAAGACCACCGACGAGGCCGAGGCGCCCGAGGCTGTGAAGCCCGAGGCTGCCGCCGAGGCCGAGCCGGAGGCTGCAGCAACCGAGGCAGAGCCGGAGCCGGCCGCACCCGAGGTCGAGGCCGAGACGGCCGACCCCGAGGCTGCCGCCGAGGAGCCTGAGCCCGCTGCCGCGCCCGAGGCAGAGGCTGAGCCGGCTGCCGAGGCAGAGCCCGAAAGCGCGCCCGACGAGGACGTGACCGAAGCGGCTGCCCCCGATTCGGCGACCGCCGACGAGCCCGCCGAGCCTGAAGCCGCCGCGCCTCCTGCGGTCAGCGGACCGAAGAAGAAGCGCAAGCGCCTGCCGCGTGCCCTTCGCCACAAGCACTCGAAGCCCGAGCGCAAGCCGTCGACGGAGCGCAAGCCCATCACGCGTGCGCCGAAGCCCGAATCCGAGCCCGGCCGCCGCCAGGAACGGCGCGGCGTCGTCGTCTCCGACAAGGGGGACAAGACGATCATCGTGAAGGTCGAGATGGTTCGCGCACATCCGCGGTACAAGAAGGTCGTCCGGCGCAGCAACAAGCTGCACGCGCATGACGAGGCCAACACCGCCGGCATCGGCGATGTCGTTCGGATCGTCGAGACGCGCCCGCTCTCGAAGACCAAGCGCTGGCGTCTCGCCGAGATCGTCCAGAAGGCCAAGTAATGATCCAACAAGAGACAAGACTCAAGGTCGCAGACAACACGGGAGCGCGTGAGATCCTGTGCATCCGCGTCGCCGGTGGCTCACGCCGCCGCTACGCCCGCGTCGGGGACATCATCACGGCTACGGTGAAGGCGGCCTCGCCGCAGGGCGCGATCAAGAAGGGCGAAGTCGTCAAGGCGGTCGTCGTACGGACGAAGAAGCCGTTCGGCCGCGACGACGGAACGCTGATCGCGTTCGACGAGAACGCGGCCGTGATCATCGACGCCCAGAAGAACCCGCGTGGAACGCGGATCTTCGGCCCCGTCGCCCGCGAGTTGCGGGAGAAGAACTTCATGAAGATCGTTTCGTTGGCACCGGAGGTGCTGTGACTTTCGGCCTAGGCCGAAAGTCATAGGAAAAACCACGATGGAGATTCGCATGCATAAGAGCCCTCATACACACCTACTAGCCGTTTCGCACAGCGAAAAGGCCGAGGCGAAGCCGTGAACGTCCGGAAGGGTGACCTCGTCCAGATGCTTTCAGGCAAGGACCGCGGTAAGCAGGGCCGCGTCGTCGACGCCCAGCCGCGCACCGGCCGGGTGATCGTCGAGAACCTGAACGTGATGACACGGCACACGAAGCCCCGCCCCGTCCGCAACAGCGGCCAGATGGGCGGCCAGCAGATGACCCCGGGAGGCCGGGTCGAGAGACCCTCTGCAGTGCCGGTCGACAACGTGATGCTCGTGTGCCCGGTCTGCAAGCTGCCGACCCGGGTCGGCCACTCGTTCAAAGAGGTCAAGGGCGGCCTCGTCAAGATTCGCGTCTGCAAGCGCGAGGGCTGCGGCCAGGAGATCGACTGATGGCTGCCGCTACCGAAGAGCCGTACGTGCCGCGCTTGAAGCAGCAGTACAACGACGAGCTCCGCGAGTCGCTGAAGGAGCAGTTCGGCCTCTCGTCGATCATGCAGGCCCCCACGATCTCGAAGATCACCCTGAACATGGGTGTCGGCGAGGCGAAGACCGATGCGAAGGTGCTCGACGCCGCGATGGAGGAGCTCACGATCATCGCCGGCCAGCGCGTGCAGATGCGCCGCGCTCGCAAGTCGGTCGCGCAGTTCAAGATCCGCGAGGGCATGCCGATCGGCTGCCGCGTCACGCTTCGCGGCGACCGGATGTGGGAGTTCCTCGACCGGCTCGTCTCGATCGCGCTTCCGCGGATCCGCGACTTCCGCGGGCTCTCGCCGAAGTCGTTCGACGGGCGGGGCAACTACTCGCTCGGACTGCGCGAGCAGATCATCTTCCCGGAAATCGACTACGACTCGATCAAGGAAATCCGCGGCCTCGACGTCGCGATCACCACCACTGCCGAGACGGACGAGCAGGCCGAAGCGCTTCTGCGCGGCCTCGGGATGCCGCTCGCCACCGAGGAGCGAAACGACTAAATGGCGAAGAAATCGATGATCGCAAAGGCCGCCCGCCCGGCGAAGTACAAGGTGCGGAACTACAGCCGCTGCAACAAGTGCGGCCGGCCCCGGGCCGTGTACAAGAAGTTCGGGCTCTGCCGGATCTGCCTGCGTGAGCTCGCCCATCAGGGCGTGATCCCCGGGATGACCAAGAGCTCCTGGTAGGAGGGAACGAATGCTGACCGACCCCGTAGCCGACATGCTCACGCGCATCCGCAACGCCAACAAGGCGCTGCACGACCGCGTCGAGATGCCGAGCTCGAATCTGAAAGAGCAGATCGCCCGGATCCTCAAGGAGGAGGGCTACGTGCGCGACTACCACGTCGAGCCCGCGGGCGAGCTTCCGTACAAGGTGCTCGTCGTCGAGCTCAAGTACGGCCGCGGCCGCGAGCGCGTGCTCACCGGCCTGAAGCGCATCTCCAAGCCCGGCCGGCGCATCTATGCCGGGAAGGACCGCCTTCCCCGCGTCCTCGGGGGCATGGGAACTGCAATCCTGTCCACGTCCCGCGGCGTGATCACGAGCCGCACCGCCCAGCGCGAAGGCATCGGCGGCGAAGTGATCTGTTTCGTCTGGTAAGGGCCATTTCCCTGACAGGAAATGGCGAGTAAAGGCAAAGGCATCGAACTTAGTAGGAGCAGCTTGTGAGCCGGATTGGAAGACAACCGATTGAAGTGCCCGCGGGAGTGATCGTGAAGGTCGATCCCGGTCGTGTCACCGTGAACGGCCCCAAGGGCGAGCTGCACCAGGTCGTCCCGGCCCGGATCTCGATCGAGCAGAACGAGGGGACGATCAACGTCACCCGCCCGACCGACCGCGGCCCCGACCGCTCGCTCCACGGGCTCACGCGCACTCTCGTCGCGAACATGGTCGAGGGCGTCACGAACGGCTTCGAGAAGCGCCTCGAGATCCAGGGCGTCGGCTATCGCGCCGCGATGTCCGGCTCGAATCTCGAGCTCCAGGTCGGCTACTCGCATCCGGTCCGGATCACGCCTCGCCAGGGCATCGAGTTCGAGGTGCCGATCCCGACCCAGGTGATCGTGCGCGGAATCGACAAGCAGGCCGTCGGTCAGACCGCAGCCGAGATCCGCAAGGTGCGCCCGCCGGAGCCGTACAAGGGCAAGGGCATCCGCTACGAGGGCGAGTTCGTCAGGAGAAAGGTTGGCAAGCGCGCATGACGATCCAGCTGGCAGCGAGTCACGCTGGGGGCACCTCCCGGTTCCCCCAGACCCCCTCCACTGGTCCGCTGGCGCGGACAGGCGGCTTCGCCGCCGGGAAGAGAGCATGAGCAGTCTCACCACCCGCGAAGCGCGCCTTCGCCGGCACCGCCGCGTGCGCGGCAAGGTCTCGGGCTCGTCCGAGCGGCCGCGCCTCATGGTCTTCCGCTCGAACCGCGGCATGTTCGCGCAGATCGTCGACGACTCGACCGGCAAGACGCTCGCGTCGGCCAGCTGGGTCGGGGTCGAGCACAAGGGCGACAAGACGAGCCAGGCCCGCGAAGTCGGCAAGGCCCTGGCGGTGTCCGCCAAGAAAGCGGGCGTCGAGACCGTCGTCTTCGATCGTGCCGGCTACCTGTATCACGGACGCGTGAAGGCTCTCGCCGAGGGTGCGCGCGAGGGAGGATTGGTCTTTTGACGTCCCCCTTCCGCATGTCTCGCGGCCTCGTGCTCGCTGCAAAGCGGCGCCATACGTCGTCCTCAGTCGCGCCCGTAGCCTCCGGCTACGAACGCTCCCTGCGTCCTAGTCTGGCTTGCTTTTCGCGGCCCGAGACCACGATTCATACGGAAGGTGAACGCTGATGGCAGTCGATATCGCCGAATCCAGAGAGCTGAAGGAGCGCGTCGTCGAGATCAATCGCGTCGCCAAGGTCGTCAAGGGCGGACGGCGGTTCTCGTTCACCGCGCTCGTCGTGATCGGGGACGAGGTCGACCGCGTCGGCGTCGGCTACGGCAAGGCGCGCGAGGTCCCGCTCGCGATCTCGAAGGCCGTCGACGACGCGAAGAAGAATCTCTTCACGGTGCCCAAGCACGGGCAGACGATCACGCACGAGGTGCTCGGCCGTTTCGGCGCCGCGCGCGTCCTGCTGCGGCCGGCCTCGCCCGGAACCGGCGTCATCGCCGGCGGCGGCGTGCGCGCGGTACTCGAGCTCGGCGGCATCCGCGACGTGCTCGCGAAGTCGCTCGGCACGACGAATCCGATCAACATGCTGAAGGCAGCCGAGGCCGCGCTTCGCGATCTCCGTCGCCCGGAGGAGGTTGCACTTGCACGCGGCAAGGCGATCCGCGACGTGCTCCCGCTGCAGATGATCAAGCCCGAGGAGCTGGAGGCCGCGGCCGAGGCACCGGCGGCGCCGGTCGCTGTCGCTGAAGTCGAGTCCGCGCCGGCCGAAGAGGTTTCTGAGGATGCCGCGACGAACGAGGAGTCCGAGGATGCCGAAGCTTAGGCTCACCCAGACAGGAAGCGCGATCGGCCAGTCGCCGCGGCACCGCGGCACCCTGCGCGCGCTCGGCCTCGGCAAGATCGGAAAGACCCGGGAGCACGACCCGAGCCCCGTCATCGACGGCATGCTTAGGAAGGTCCGTCACCTCGTGAAAGTCGAAGAGATCTAGACATGACTGAAGAACTCAACCTTTCGAACCTGAGCCCTGCCCAGCCGCGCAAGGACCGCAAGCGCGTCGGACGCGGCCTCGGCTCCGGCAAGGGGCGCTACTCCGGCCGCGGGATCAAGGGCCAGAAGTCGCGCGCCGGCTCGCACTACATGCGCGCCGGGTTCGAGGGCGGCCAGATGCCGCTCGCGATGCGCCTCCCCAAGCTTCGCGGCAACACCTCGCGCGACGCGATGCCGGTCGGCCCGTTCCGCACCTACAGCCAGCCGGTGAACATTCGCGATCTCGACCGCTTCGAGGCGGGCGAGGAGGTCACACCCGAGACGCTGAAGGCCAAGGGCCTGATCCGCTCCGTCCGCAAGGACGTGAAGCTGCTCGGCGTCGGCGAGCTCACGAAGAAGCTGATCGTCAGCGTGCACGGCGCCTCGGCGACCGCACGCGAGAAGATCGAGGCCGCCGGCGGCACGCTCACGCTCCTCAAGGAGCCGAAGGTCAAGAAGGCCAAGAAGCATCGCGCCGCCTCCGAGCGTGCGGGTGCCGACGACGAGGACGCGACGCCTGCGGCAGAGCCCGCCGCAGAGGTTGCGGAGGCCGAAGTCGAGCCGGAGAGCGAGAGCTAGCGTTGCTGGCCTGGCTCGCCAACGCCTGGCGGGTTCCGGAGCTTCGGCGCCGGGTTCTGTTCACCGCTTTCGTCCTCGCCGCCTACCGGCTCGGCTCGTGGATTCCCGCGCCTGGCGTCAACGCCTCGGCGATCCAGAGCCTCTTCGGCGGCGGTGTGCTGGGGCTGCTCAGCCTCTTCAGCGGCGGCGCGCTCGCGCGCTTCTCGATCTTCGCGCTCGGGATCATGCCGTACGTCACGGCCTCGATCGTGATCCAGCTCCTCACCGCCGCCGTGCCGCGGCTCGAGGAGCTGAAGCGCGAAGGCGAATCCGGCCAGGCGAAGATCACCCAGTACACGCGGTACTTCACCGTGATCATCGCGGCCGCCCAGGCCGGCGGCTACGCCTACCTCTTCCATCGAAGCGGCGGGCTGAAGCTCGACACCGGCCGCCTCGTCCTGATCATGATCACGCTCGCCGCCGGCACGACGCTCCTGATGTGGATGGGCGAGCAGATCACGAAGCGCGGTGTCGGCAACGGCATCTCGCTGCTGATCTTCGCCTCGATCCTCACCTCCGCACCTGCGGGGATCCATGCCTGGGTCAACGGCGGCCCGGTGGAGAAGCTCTTCTTCCCGATCGTCGCGATCCTCGTGGTCGTCTCGGTCGTCTTCGTGCAGGAAGGCCAGCGGCGGATCCCGATCCAGTACGCGAAGAAGATGGTGGGCCGGCGCCAGACGGGCGGCCAGTCGACCTACATGCCTCTCCGCGTGAACATGGCAGGCGTGATCCCGGTGATCTTCGCCGCCACGCTGCTCGCCCTGCCGCAGACGCTCGGCGAGTTCCTTCCCAGCACCACGAACTTCATCAACCGCAACTTCTCGCCGACCTCGTGGACCTATCTGCTCGTCGAGGCGGTGCTGATCATCCTCTTCACGTTCTTCTACACCTCGGTGACGTTCAACCCGGTCGACCAGGCCGACGAGCTGCGCAAGTACGGCGGCTACATCCCTGGCATCCGTCCGGGGCCGCCGACCGCGATCTACCTCGATCGCGTGCTCGCTCGCCTGACGCTGCCTGGTTCGCTGTTCCTGGCGACGGTCGCCGTGCTCCCCTCGATCTTCATCAACGAGTTCAACTTCTCGCAGGCGACGTCGCGTGCGCTCGGCGGCACGTCCGTGCTGATCGTCGTCGGCGTTGCCCTCGACACGATGCGCCAGATGGAGTCGCAGATGATGATGCGCTCCTACGAGGGGTTCCTGCGATAGCGATGAATCTGCTGGTGCTGGGCCCGCAGGGGGCGGGGAAAGGGACGCAGGCCAAGCGGATCGCGACCGACTACGCGATCCCGCACATCTCGACCGGCGACATGTTCCGGGCTGCGATCGCAGCCGGGAGCGAACTCGGGCGCCAGGTCGAGCCGATCCTTGCGAGCGGAGCGCTCGTGCCCGACGAAGTCACGGTCGCGCTGATCCGGGAGCGACTGGGCCAGGCCGATGCGAGCGGCGGCTTCGTGCTGGACGGCTTTCCGCGGAACGAAGCACAGGCCGACGCTCTCGACGAGATGCTCACGGCAATCGGGCGGCGCCTCGACGGCGTGATCTTCTTCGACCTTCCCGACGAGATCGCAACCGAGCGGATGGTCGCGCGCGCGGCCGAGGAGAACCGGGCCGACGACACGCCCGAGGTCATGGCGAGGCGCCTCGCCACCTACCACTCCGAGACCGAGCCCATCGTCGAGCACTACAGGGTGGCCGGCACGCTCCTCCCGGTGAATGCCGGAGGGACGATCCCGGAGGTCTACGCGCAGGTGCAGTCGGCACTCGGCGAGCTGGAGGACGGAGCATGATCATCCGCAAGTCTGCGCGCGAGATCGAACTGATGGCCGCCGCCGGCGCCGTCGTCGCCGAGACGCTGGCGCTCCTCGAAGACCGGCTCGAGCCGGGGATGTCGATGATCGAGCTCGACGCGATCGCCGACGCGCACATCCACTCCCGCGGCGCGACTCCGACCTCCAAGGGCTACAAGGGCTTCCCTGCAGCGACCTGCATCTCGCCGAACGACATGATCGTCCACGGGATCCCGTCGGACTACCGGGCCGCCGACGGCGACATCATCTCGTTCGACGTCGGCGTCACGAAAGACGGGCTGATCGCGGACTCCGCGGCCACCTTCGGCGTCGGCGAGATCTCGGACGAGGCCCAGCGCCTGCTCGACGTCTGCCACGCGGCGCTCCTCGCCGGGATCGAGGCGGCGCAGGTCGGAGCGTTCGTCGAGGACATCTCGGCCGCGATCCAGCCGGTCGTCGAGGACGCCGGCTTCTCGGTCGTGCGGAGTCTCGTCGGCCACGGCGTCGGCAAGGCCTACCACGAGGACCCCCAGATCCCGAACTTCGTCTCGGGCCACCGTGGCTCCGCCCTGGTCGAGGGGATGACGATCGCGATCGAGCCGATGATCACGGCGGGCGGCCCCGACGTCTACGCACACGACGACGAATGGTCGATCTCGACGGTGGACGGCTCGCTCACGGCGCACTTCGAGCACACCGTTGCGATCACCCCGGCCGGCCCGAGGGTGCTCACGAGGGCCGCGTCGGTCCTGGTACCATGACCCATGCGCGGCGAGAGCCGTGTTTCTGTCTGCGGCGGGCGCTTTCTTTGAAGTCCGCCCCGCGCGACAGGTGTTTGTAAACCGAACAGAGAGGGCGATTGGCAAGCAAGGAAGAGAAGATCGAGGTCGAAGGCGAAGTCACCGAGGCGCTCCCGAGCACGATGTTCCGCGTCAAGCTCGACGGCGGCCACGATGTCCTCACAACGATCTCCGGGAAGATGCGCAAGCACTACATCCGCATCCTTCCGGGCGACAAGGTCAAGGTCGAGCTCAGCCCTTACGACCTGACCCGCGGTCGCATCACATATCGCCATCGCTCGTAGAGAGAGAAGGATTTCATGAAAGTACGCCCGTCAGTCAAAGCTATGTGTGACCACTGCCGCGTGATCAAGCGTCACGGCCGCGTGATGGTCATCTGCAAGAACAATCCCCGTCACAAGCAGCGGCAGGGCTAGGTTCGCGTGGCAAGAATCGCCGGCGTCAACCTTCCCAACCAGAAGCGGCTCGAGATCGGGCTGACCTACATCTTCGGTATCGGGCGCCCGACCTCGGGCGAGATCTGCGCCGCACTCGGGCTCTCGCCCGACACCAAGGTGCGCGACCTGACAGAGGAAGAGGTGGCGAAGCTCCGTGACTACATCGACGAGCACTACCAGGTCGAGGGCGATCTGCGCCGCGAGCGCACGCAGGCGATCAAGCGCCTGTCCGAGATCGGCGCCTACCGCGGGATCCGCCACCGTCGCGGGCTGCCGGTGAACGGCCAGCGGACGAAGACGAACGCCCGCACGCGCAAGGGCCCGAAGAAGACCGTCGGCCGCGGGAAGAAGGCGAAGTAATGGCGCCTCCTCGTAAGGCCTCGGCGGCCAAGGGTCGCGCGCGCCGCCGCGTCCGCAAGAACATCGCGATCGGCCAGGCGCACATCAAGACGTCGTTCAACAACACGATCGTCGCGCTCACCGATCCGCAGGGCAACGTGATCGTCTGGGAGTCCGCCGGCTCTGCCGGGTTCAAGGGCTCGCGCAAGTCGACCCCGTTCGCCGCGCAGGTCACCGCCGACGCCGCCGCCCGCAAGGGCATGGATCACGGCCTCCAGAAGGTCGAGGTGTTCGTCAAGGGCCCCGGTTCCGGCCGCGACACCGCGATCCGCTCGCTCCAGGCCGCCGGCCTCGAGATTCTCGGCGTCAAGGACGTCTCCCCGCAGGCCCACAACGGCGTCCGCGCCAAGAAGCGGAGGCGCGTCTAATGGCCCGCGATACCTCACCGAAGTGCAAGCAATGCCGCCGCGAGGGGATGAAGCTGTTCCTCAAGGGCGAGCGGTGCCTCACCGAGAAGTGCGCCGTCGAGCGCCGCAGCTACCCACCGGGTGAGCACGGCCGCGGCCGCATCAAGCAGTCCGAGTACCTGCTCCAGCTGCGCGAGAAGCAGAAGGCTCGCCGGTACTACGGCCTGCTCGAGACCCAGTTCCGCACCTACTACGTGAAGGCGAGCCGTCAGGGTGGAGTCACGGGTGAGAACCTGCTCCGCATCCTCGAGACGCGCCTCGACAACGTCGTCTACCGCCTCGGGTTCGCGGCCTCGCGCGCCCAGGCACGCCAGCTCGTCCGGCACGGCCACTTCTCGATCAACGGCCGCCGGGTCAACATCCCGAGCTACGGTGTTCGTCCGGACGATGTCGTCACGCTGAAGTCCGGCTCCACCGCCGAGCAGGTCATCCGCGACGCGACCGACCTCACCGCTGCCGTAGCTCCGTGGCTCCAGGCTGACCACGAGGGGCTCACCGGCAAGGTACTGAAGTGGCCGGAGCGCGACGAGATCGACACGCCGGTGCAGGAACAGCTCATCGTCGAGCTCTACAGCAAGTAACCGCCGCCCGGTTACTGCTCTAGAAACCAGAGAAAGGATTCAAATTGGCTAGTCGCTCCGCTGTAATGCCGTTTCTAGACCCGAAGATCACCCACGAGGACGTCAAGGAGCATCGCGGGGTCTTCGTGATCGAGCCGCTCGAGCGCGGCTTCGGCTACACGTTCGGCAACTCGCTTCGCCGCGTGCTGCTCTCCTCGCTCGAGGGTGCCGCTGTCACCTCCGTCAAGCTCGAAGGTGTCGCGCACGAGTTCACGACGCTTCCCGGCGTCCGCGAGGACGTCACGGACATCCTCCTCAACCTGAAGCAGCTCGTCTGCGTCCTGCATGGCGACTCCCCCGAGGTCGAGGTTCGCCTGACCGCGAAGGGCGAGGGCACCGTGACCGCTGCAGACATCGAGTGTCCCGCAGACCTCGAGATCCTGAACCCGGAGCTCGAGATCGCGAACATCTCCTCCAAGGGCCGCCTCGAGATCACCCTCACGATCGGTCGCGGCCGCGGCTACGTGCCGGCCGAGGGGAACCGCGGTCACGCCCACACGATCGGCGTGATCCCGGTCGACTCGATGTTCTCGCCGATCCGGCGCGTCGCCTACGACGTCGAGGCCGCCCGTGTCGGTCAGCGCACCGACTACGACAAGCTCATCCTCGACGTCACCACCAACGGGTCGGTCGACCCGAAGGACGCGATCGCCGAGGCCGCCGAGATCCTGATTCGCCAGCTCGCGATCTTCACCGATCTCGAGAAGATGGAGGGCTTTGGCGTCGACGCACCCCAGCTCGACGGTGGTGCGATGGTCGACGTCTCGCTCGCTCACGGGATGGAGAACTTCCCGATCGAGGAGCTCGAGCTCGGCGTGCGCTCGTACAACTGCCTCAAGCGGGTCGGCATCGAAACGATCGGCGACCTGGTCACGAAGACGGAGAACGAGCTCGCCTCGATCCCGAACTTCGGCAAGAAGTCGATCGAAGAGGTCAAGGAGACACTCGGCCAGCACGGCCTGCGCCTTCGCGGCGACAACGGCGGGCCTTCCGAGATCTAGGGATGCGGCACCAGCGCTCAGGCAAGAAGCTCGGTCGCGACTCGGCTCACCGCCGGGCCCTCTACGCGAACCTCACCTCGGAGCTGATCGAGCACGAGCGGATCAAGACGACGGTCACGAAGGCGAAGGCGGTCAAGCCGATCGCCGAGCAGATGATCACCCTCGGGCGGCGCGGCGACATCCACGCCCGCCGCCAGGCGGTGGCCTTCCTGCGCTCCAAGGACATCGTCCACAAGCTCTTCTCCGACCTCGGCCCGCGCTTCGCGGACCGCCCCGGCGGCTACGCGCGGATCGTCCGCCTCGGGCCGCGCCCGGGCGATGCGGCCGAGATGGTCTACCTGGAGCTCGTCGACACCCCACTCGTCTTCAAGCGGAACCTGTCGGACGTCGAGGCCGAGGCGGCTGCAGCCGGCGAGCTGGACGAGACCGAGGAGCACGACGAGGCTTCCGAGGAGCTCGAGCCTGACGGTGACGGTGAGGCCGAGGCCGTCGCTGAGCCGGCTGACGAGGCTGAGCCGGCTGACGAGGCCGAGGCGACCGAAGAGGCCGAGGCCGAGCCGGCTGAAGAGGCCGAGGCTGAAGAGGCCGAGGCTGAAGAGGCCGAGGCTGAGCCGGAGGCCGAGGGAGCCGCCGACACCGAGCCGGCCGAGTCCGAGCCGTCCGAGTCGGAGCCGGCGGCGGAAGCTACCGGCGAAGCTCCGTCCGCCTGAGCTAGGCCGCGGCGCCGAGCGCCGCGCTGACGGCGACGATCACGGCGCCGGCGAGCGAGACGGCTCCAAGCGACGTGGTGAACTTCGTCGAGAAGAACCGCGCGCGCAGCGCTGCAAGCGCAACCAGTTCGAAGGCGACCACCACGAGTGCGGTGATCAGCGCCGCCCGGTAGTCGGGAATCAGAAAGGGCAGCGAGTGCAGGACGCCGCCGACGAACGTGCCGACGCCGGTGATTCCGCCGCGGATGAGCGGATTACCTCGACCTGTGAACTCCCCGGTGTCGGACAGGCCTTCGGAGAACGCCATCGAGATTCCGGCGCCGATCGAGGTGGCGAGGCCCCCGACAAACGCGTAGAAGGTGTTGTGGCTGACGATCGCAACGGAGAAGATCGGCGCGAGTGTCGAGAGGGAGCCGTCGATCAGCCCGACCATCGCCGGCTGGACGCGCTGAAGGAGAAATTCCTGCTGATCGGACATTAAGTATAGTGTATCAAAAGTATTGCAAACTACTATATTATAAGGCAAGCCTGACAACGGCTGTCAGGGCGGGCTGACGTGAATCTGAAGCTAACGCTCGCCTACGACGGCACCGCCTTCCGCGGCTGGTCGAGGCAGCCCGGAGAGCGGACGGTGGAGGGGGTCCTCGGCGCGGCGCTCGAGACGACCTATGGCTCGTACGAGGGCCTCGTGATCGGCGGGCGGACGGACACGGGCGTGCATGCGATCGCAAACGTGGCGTCCGTCCATGTTTCGGGTGGCCCGCCCCCGGAGCGTGCCGCCGAGGCGATGAACGCGGTGCTGCCCGTGGACGTCGCGATCGTCCGCGCCGAAGGGGCACCACCCGAGTTCCACGCACGCCACTCGGCCCGCTCGCGCTCCTACCGCTACCGGATCTGGCGCGGCCGGACGCGCTCCCCCTTCGAGGCGAACCGCTCGCTGTGGCACCCGCAGCCTCTCGAGCTCCAGCGGCTCCACGCCTCGGCCGCGATGTTCGTCGGTAGGCACGACTTCCGTGCCTTCACCCCGACCGAAACCCAGCACAAGGTGTTCACCCGGACGGTCGAGGACGCCCGCTGGCACGATCGCGGCGACACCGTGGAACTCGAGATCACGGCCGATTCCTTCCTGCGTCACATGGTGCGAACCCTCGTCGGAACCATGCTCGAGGTGGAGCCCGACAGGATCGTCGACCTGCTGCAGGGCGCGCCAAGAGCCGAAAGCGGATCGACCGCCGCCGCGTGCGGTCTCTATCTCGTCGAGATCGGATACGACAAGCCAAGCTCGTGACGTACAACACAAGCGTCCCGTGGCCCGGAGCGCAATGCCGCTTGTGTTGCAAGTTGCAAGCCCCTCCGGGCGGAGGTGCATGGCTACGATCGGCCCGTGCGCTTTCCGGTCGTCCTCTTCGATCTCGACGGCACCGTCGTCGACTCCGGCGGGATCATCCTGGCCTCGATGCGGCACGCGACTCAGACCGTGCTCGGACGAGAGATTTCCGACGACGCGCTGATGGCGGCCGTCGGCGGGCCTGGACTCGAGGCGCAGATGGAGGGGCTCGGCGGCCCGGAGAACCTCCATGAGCTCGTGCGGGTCTACCGCGCCCACAACGAGCCGCTCCACAGCGAGCTGCAGATGTGCTTCGGGATGGACGACGTGCTCCTGCGGCTCCGGGCGGAGGGCCGGCGGCTCGGGCTCGTCTCGGCCAAGCGGCGCTCGACCGTCGAGCTGGCCTTCGCCGCCACGGAGATCGGGCACCTTTTCGAGGTGGTCGTCGGCGGGGACGAGGCCGCGCGCAACAAGCCCGCGCCCGACCCGCTGCTGCTTGCGCTCGAGCGTCTCGACGAGACCGCGGACCGTGCCGTCTACGTCGGGGACTCGCCGTTCGACATGGAAGCGGCGAAGGCGGCCGGGCTCGAGGCGATCGGGGTGACATGGGGAGGAGTGCACGAGCGCTCCGCGCTGCACGAGGCGGACACGATCGTCGAGACGCCCGAGGAGCTCCTTGCCGCCCTCTGAGCTCGAGGCACGGGCAGCAGAGCTTCGCGAGCGCCTGGCCCGCTGGACGTACGAGTACAACGTGCTCGACGATCCGAGCGTCGAGGACGCCGTCTACGACCGGAGCTACGACGAGCTCGTTGCGCTCGAGTCGGAGCATCCGGAGCTCGTCCGTCCCGACTCTCCGACGCAGCGTGTCGGGGCAGCGGTGTCCGACAGGTTCACGAAGGTACGGCACCTCGAACCGATGGGCTCGCTCGAGAAGGTTACGACCACCGAGGCGCTCGAGAAGTGGGCCGCAGATGTCCGTAAGCGCCTCGCAGCTGCCTCCGATTCCGGGGACGAGCCGGTCGTCTACGTGATCGAGCCGAAGATCGACGGGCTCGCGATCAACCTCACCTACGAGGATGGCGTGCTCGTCCGCGGCGCGACTCGCGGCGATGGGATCGAGGGCGAGGATGTCACGGTCAACATCCGGACAATCGACACGGTGCCGCTGCGGATGCTCGGCGACGATCCACCGGCGCTGCTCGAGGTGCGCGGAGAGGTGTACCTGCCGATCTCGGGCTTCAAGGAGCTGAACGCCCGGCTCGCCGGCACGGCGCAGAAGCTCGCGCCGAACCCTCGCAATGCCGCGGCCGGCTCGCTCCGGCAGAAGGATTCCGCGATCACCGCCTCACGGCCGCTCGCGACATGGGCCTACGGGGTCGGACGTCGGGAGGGCCTAGAGCTCGAGTCGCACTGGCAGACGCTCACCTGGCTCCGCGAGCACGGTTTCCGCACGAATCCGCACGCTGAGCGGCTCGACACGATCGAGGCCGTGGCCAAGGCCTGCCGCGACTGGGAGACGAAACGGGCGCAGCTCGACTACGAGATCGACGGGATCGTCGTGAAGGTCGACTCGCTCGCACAGCAGGCCGTCCTCGGTTCGCTTCACTCGCGGCCCCGCTGGGCTCGCGCGTACAAGTGGGCGCCCGCGACCGCCGAGACGACGCTGCATCAGATCGCGATCCGGGTCGGCCGGACGGGCGCGCTCAATCCCTGGGCGATCCTCGAGCCGGTACAGGTCGGAGGCGTGACGGTCTCCCGGGCGACGCTCCACAACGAGGAGGACATCAACCGCAAGGAGA
This sequence comes from Gaiellaceae bacterium, assembly GCA_036271235.1. GTDB lineage: Bacteria > Actinomycetota > Thermoleophilia > Gaiellales > Gaiellaceae > PALSA-600. The sequence continues at coordinate 24,524 of DATBBA010000032.1, read as the reverse complement.
TCCGCGAGGGCGATCGCGTGATCGTCCAGCGGGCGGGGGACGTGATCCCCCAGGTCGTCGGGCCCGCGGGAGCGCACGCGCCCGGGACGCACGAGTTCCGGATGCCGACGCACTGCCCGCTCTGCGACACGAAGATTGTGAAGCCGGAGGGCGAGGTGATGCACCGCTGCCCCAACCGCGCCTGTCCCTCGCGCGGGCTCGAGACGCTGATCAACTGGGTCGGCGCGGCGGCGGACATCGACGGGGTGGGGGAACAGTTCGTCCGCCGGCTCTGGAAGGAGGGGCTGCTTCGCTCGATGCCGGATCTCTACCGGCTCACCGTCGAGGAGTTGATGGAGCAGGATGGCTACGGAGAGATCTCGGCTCGGAACGCGATCGACGCGATCGAGGCCTCGCGGCTCACGATGCCGTTCCGCAACGTGCTCTTCGGGCTGAACATCCCGGATGTCGGCTATGTCACGGCGCAGAATCTCGCGCGGCACTTCGGCTCGGTCGATGCGCTGATCGCCGCCACGCCGGAGGATCTCGTCGAATGCGAGGGGATCGGGCCGGAGCGTGCCGAGGCGATCGCCGACTGGTTCGCCGACGAGGACAATCGCAAGCTCGTCGAGGAGCTGCGAGCTCTCGGGCTGACCTTCCGGGCCGACGAGGGCGACGTGCGCATCGAGGGCCCGCTCACGGGCAACCAGTACGTGATCACAGGCACGCTCGAGGACTTCACGCGCGAGGAGGCGAAGGCCGCGCTCGAGGCACTCGGGGCGAAGGTCTCGGACAGCGTCTCGAAGAAGACGACCGGGGTGATCGTCGGCGAGAGCCCAGGCAGCAAGGCGGCGAAGGCGGCGGCGGCCGGCGTCCCCGTCCTTGGCGAGGACGACCTGAAGGCGCTACTGGCTTAGGTTGTTGCCGCCTCCGTCTCGCGTGTCCGGATCCGCGATCGTCCCACCGATGGTTGGCGGCGGACCCGGGGTCCCGGGGCTGTCCGACTCATGGGCAGGCTCACTCGGAGTCAAGCCGGGTGAGGGCCTGCGGTGGCGCCGGTCAGCTCACGCCGCGAACAGACGATGCGTGCCATCAACCATCGAGATCGTCCAGTAGAGCGTCGGCGACGCCGTCCTCGGCCGAGTGGGCGGCCCAGTAGTTCACCGGGTTGCCGTTCTCGATCGTCACGAACGCATACCGGGTTCCGACGTAGCCCGAAAGCGCGGAGGAGATGTCGGTGGTCCCCGTCTTGCCTCGGACGAGCCGGTGCTTCGGGTTGTCGAGCAGCCGGTTCTGGAGCGTCCCCGGCTGGCCCGCGACGGCGAGCGCGTTCCAGACGACCTTTCGCATGACGGGGTTGTTCCAGATCCGCACGAGCAGGGAGGTGAGCTCGCGCGCGGTGACACGGTCGTCGCGGGAGAGCCCCGATCCGTCTGCGATGTGCACACCCGCGACCGGGATCCCAGCCTCGCGCAGATCTCGTTTGACGACATCGGCTCCGGCGACGGTCGTGCCGTGCCCCACGGCGTGGAGCCCGATCGCCTTGAGGACCATCTCGGCGGTGAAGTTGTCGCTCCAGTGATCCATGAACTGGAGGATCTGCGAGAGCGGGTCGGAGTAGATCGTCGCGAGGGTGACGGCTTGCGGGCCGGCCCTGTGGAGAATGGCGCCGCGAGCCGTGATGCCGCGCTTGTGGAGGAGCTGGTCGAAGCGTCTCGCGGCTGCGAGCGCCGGATCGGCGACGAGCCGGTTGCCGACGGCGCCGCGGTCGACGATGAGGGCCGAGAGCGGCGGGGATTCGTTCCCGGCGAAGGAGGCGAGCCAGCCCGGCGCTGTTCGCTTGGCGTCGAACGACGTCTCGTCGCCGGCGATGCCACCCGTGACGTGGCGGATTCCTTCGCGCCAGAGGATGTTCGCGAGCCGCTTCAGGCTGCTCGAGGTGAGGCTCGGATCGCCGGAGCCCTTCAGGATCAGGCGGCCCTCCCATGTGTCGCCGACGCGGTGACCCTGTCCCAGCAGGGAGGTCGGGAAGCGGTAGCCCGCCCCGAGCTCGACGAGTGCGGCGTAGGTGACGGAGAGCTTCTCGTTCGATGCAGGCTCGAGCGAGAGGTCGGCGTTGCGTGCGAAGACGACCCGGCCACTCGGAAGCGCGACGACCATTGCGGTCGAGTCGCCGGGAACCACTCCGGGGACGCGGAACGTGCCCGCGAGCCGGCTGTGGAGTGTTCCCGAATCGGCGCCCGCCGCGCCGGCAGCGATCGCAAGCGCGAGGACGAAGGCGGCGAGGGTCCGCATGTAGCCGAGATTCTGCCCGAGGCTCCGGACTCCTGGCTCGTCCGGACAGCCAGAGCGTTTTCCGCCGCCCCCTCGCCATTCGAGCCGTGCCCCGAACCGCCGACACCAAGGTGCCCTGAACCGTCAACACCCAGTGCCCTGAACCGTCAACACCCAGTGCCCTGAACCGTCAACACCCAGGGACAGTCCCCGGGTCATGTCTCGCGCGGCCGTGCCCGAACCGCCAGCGCCCAGGGACAGTCCCCTGGTCATGGCTCGAGCAGACGTGTCTGGAATGGACGGTGCGTGTCCTTCGCGGCCATGGCTCGGGGCCTGTCCCCCGGGCGCGGCTCGACCAGCCGTGGCCAAAAGGGGCGGGCTTGCGCCGCGAGCCGCGAGCCGCGAGCCGGCAAACCCCCGAGCCGGCGACCGACCTGTCGCCTCCGACGCCTCAGGCCAGGCCGGTACGGACGGCGAACACCGCGGCCTGAATACGGTTCTCGATCTGAAGTTTCATCAGGATGTTCGAGATGTGGTTCTTCACGGTCTTCGGGCTGATGTGGAGCTCCGCCGCGATCCGGCCGTTGTCGTTGCCGTTCGCGATCAGCCTCAGCACCTGCATCTCGCGATCGGAAAGCCCCGCCGCGGCCTCCTCACGCGCAGTGGGATTCGCTGCACGCAGCCGGCCGAGCACCTTCGAGGCGATCGCGGGAGAGATCAGCGACTCGCCGTTCGCCGCAGCCTGGATTCCGGCCACGAGATCGTGGATCGAGGAGTCCTTCAACAGGTAGCCGCACGCGCCGGCCATGATTGCGTCCATCACGTCGGCATCCTGGTTGGACGCCGAGAGCACGAGGACGCGGGTCGTGGGCGCGGTCATCGACATCTTCGCGGTCGCCTCGGCACCGCTGATCCCGGGCATGTTGAGATCCATCACGACCACGTCGGGAGCGAGCACGCTGATCTGGGCGAGCGCGTCGCGGCCCGTGTCCGCCTCCCCGACGACGTCGATCCCCTCCGCCTCGAGCAGCGTCCGCAGCCCGCGCCGGAAGAGGTCGTGGTCGTCTACGAGCAAAACGCGCGGCGAGGATTCCACCGCATGTCGGGCTGCGGAGCTCAACCTCGAAGCCTCCCCCCTGATGGTTGTCATCTACTGGACGTCGATTGTGACAGTTCTTCGCCCCCAGGCATCCGCTTGAGCGGCGGTGGGGAACCAGAGGTCGATCGTCGCGCCGACGACCGCGGAGCCCGTGTCGGCGGCAACTGCAACGCCGTAGCCGGGGACGACGATGTGCGTTCCGAGCGGGATCACCGAGGGGTCGACGGCTGCGATCCCCCAGCCGACGGGTAGCCCGGTCGACGTTCTGCCCGGAAGATCGTAGGCAGTCGCACTCACCGTGAGCGTCCGGGGCGCCGAGGACGAGATCGCGGCGGCGACCGGAGCCACGGGCTGCTCGACGAGATCCTGCTGCACACGAGGCGTGACGAGCGTCTCTGACCGGACGACGGCAGCATCCGCCTGGGCGTTGAGCTCCGAGATGCGTGCCGCGTCCTCCGAGCGCTCGCTCACGAGCTGCCCGAGATAGGCGACGCGACCGGCGTGAAGCTGCTCGAGCTCGGCCACCGTGCGGCCGGCGGCGGCTTTTGTCGCCGACAGCGTGCGCTCCCGGATCCCGAGCCGGTGCCTGAGGTGGATCATCTGCGCCTGGGCCGAGTGGACCTGGATCACGACATCCGCGTTTGCGGCCGCCACCCGGTTGAAGTCGTCGACCTGGGTCATCGCGTCCTGGAGCGACTTCGCGCCCATGAAGACGTCGAGTGTGGTCGTTGCGCCGTGGTCGTAGATGAAGCGGAGACGCGTCGCGAGGCGAACCTGCGAAAGATGAACGTCGAGGCGGGCAAGCCGGAGCTCGTGGCGAAGTGAGCCGCGCTCGGCGACGAGCTGCCGTCCTGCGCGGTCGAGCGTCGAGAGCCGCTGCTGCGCGGTCGCCAGTCGCTCGTCGAGCGAATAGAGGTCGAGAACGGCTGCCCTGGACTTGGCCGCGAGCGCGGCGTCGTCGGCGCGCAGGCTTCCGACCGTGGGCGCGGGGGAGGCACCTCCTGCCGGCGAAACCGCGAGCAGGCCAAGGCACGCCACTGCCCCCAGAAGCATCCCCCTCTCACCCTTGAAGCGCCCGAGCAAGGGCGGGACCGTACCACAGTTGACGCATGATTTCCTCGCAGGTTGCGAAGTTATGTATAGATTTCGGTAGTTTTACGGACGGTTCACGGTTGCTCCCGCCCGGACGGATTGCTAACCTCCCCCGTTCGTGACGTGCCGGCCCCACCCGGTGCGCCCATCCTCAGAGGTTTCGCAGGCGTCGTCCGCTGCGGGTTGGGGGTTGGCGCCGTACGTGCTGCTCATGCTTGTTGCAGCTCTTCTCGTGGCCTCTCAGGCCGCCGGTGCGCCCTCCCCGTCGATCACCGCGACGCAGGCCGAGGCGCAACAGGTCGTCGGTCAGATCAACGACCTGAACGCGAGCCTCGACCGCTCGGACGAGCTCGTCAACCTGGCGAACCTCAAGCTGACGCGAGTTCGCCAACAGATCGCGACGAACCGTCACGAGCTTGTGATCGCGAAGCACAACCTTGCGCGGAGCCGCCGCACGATCGCGATCAGGCTGGTCAAGCTCTACACGACCGGACAGACCTCGACCCTCGAGGTGATCCTGGGCTCCCAGAACCTCGCACAGGTCATGACGCGGATCGACACCGCCAATCAGGTCTCGTCGCTCGACGTCCAGGTTGCGACGCAGGTCATCCACTTCAAGTCTGCCGTCATCGCGAGCCGCGCCGCGCTCGCGACCGAGCGGATCCAGGTCGGGCGGCTCGTAGCCCAGCGGTCCCAGGAGCGCCAGGCGATCGAGGTGCGCCTCGGCGAGCGCCAGGCACTGCTGACGTCGCTGAACGGCCAGGTACAGCGGCTGCTCGCCGCCCAGCAGGCCGCCGAGCTGCGGGCATCGCAGGCCGCTCAGGCTCGGGTCGTCGGCGCGCAGGTCCAGGCCTCGCAGACGTTTGCCACCGACGCGGTCGGCGCGACGGCGTCGACGCCGGAGGGCGCGACCGTGGTTCCGCCGTCGAGCCACTCAGGCGTCGTCGGTGTCGCCCTGCAATATCTCGGGACGCCGTACGTCTGGGCCGGTTCCTCGCCGGGTGGCTTCGACTGCTCCGGGCTCGTGATGTACGCCTACTCCCAGGTCGGCGTATCGCTTCCGCATTCCTCGTACGCGATGGCCGGCGTAGGGACTCCGGTGCCGAAGGACCAGCTCCAGCCCGGAGACATCGTCTTCTTCGACGGGGACGGACACGTGGGGATCTACATCGGCGGCGGTGAGTTCGTCCACGCGCCGCACACGGGCACGGTCGTTCAGGTCTCGAGCCTGGACAGCGGGTCATACGCAGCCGGGTACGACGGCGCGCGGCGCGTCCAGTAGCTCCTACCGCGGAGCAGGAACCCGGTGTAGGGGAGGCGAAGAACGGGAACCCTCACTAGACTTCTTACCTGCTCATGCGCACAACTTGGAACGGATCGATCAGCTTCGGGCTCGTCAGCATCCCTGTCGGGCTCTCGCCGGCCACGGCCTCGTCGGCCCGGCAATCGGACGTGCAGTTCAAGATGCTGCACCGCACCTGCCTGACGCCGATCAAGCAGAAGCGGTGGTGCCCGTTCCACGATGTCGAGCTCTCGCCCGACGAGATCGTCAAGGGATGGGAGGCGGCCAAGGGGCAGTTCGTCCCGGTGGAGGATGAGGAGCTCGAGGCGCTCGAGAGCTTCGACACCTCGCGCGCGATCGAGATCCGGCAGTTCGTTCCCGCGGGCGAGGTCGACCCGATCTTCTTCGACCGGACGTACTTCCTCGTGCCGGCTGCGACCGAGGCGCAACGCCGTCCGTATGCGCTCCTGATCGAGGCGATGGCGGAGGCAGGCGTCGTCGGCCTCGGGTCGTTCGTGCTCGCCGGGAAGGAGAAGCTCTGTCTGATCCGTCCGAAGGGGCATGCGCTCGCACTCGAGACGCTCTTTCTGGCCGAGGACGTCAAGAGCCAGGAGGAGATCGACGAGCCCGTCGCCGCGACCGGAGTGAAGAAGGAGGAGCTCGCTCTGGCCCGGCAGATCATTTCCGGTCTCGAAGGCGAGTTCGATCCGAACGCGCTTCGGAGCGACTACCGCACGCGGCTGCGTGAACTGCTCGAAGCGAAGCTCGACGGGCGCGAGCTCGCCGAGGAGCCGGAGAAGGTCGAAGACGCCCCGGTCATCGACCTGATGGAGGCGCTGCGGGCATCGGTCGCAGCCTCGAAGGGCGGCTCCACCGAGAAGAAGCCCGCCGCGCGCAAGAAGCGCGCAGCTGCGGGCTAGGCTCCACGGTTCCGCTCCGGGAGCGGGACCGAACTGCGACTTCGAAGCCGGACTCGCTCAGTGCTGCTGCGGCAGCGCATCGAGCGCGGCCAGGTGCGCCTGGAACAGTGCCCTCGTCGTCGGCGCGAGAGCGAAGCTCTTCGAGGCGCCGGCGCTAGTACGGAGTTCGATTCTTGACCCGATCGCTCGCCCCGATCGGATCCGGACAGCGATCTCAATCCTCAACGACGCCGCAGTGTCGGCTCAACCAGATCGGACAGCCGGAATGCCCGAAGACGCAGATAGGGAGCTCCTCACCGGGGCGCTCGAGAAGATTTTCGAAGTCCAGGGCCGCCTTCGCGACCTCGCCATCAGCCCCAAATACCCCGAGTGGATTCGGGTGGCGATCCTCCCTCTGCTCGACGACGCCTTGGCGGATCTGGAGCAAAATCGCGTGATCAAGCGCGCAGAGCACGCAGAGCACCGCGAGCCAGTCCCAAGGCCGAAGCCTCCCTCATGGGACGGCGGCCCCATCGGTCCGTGCCAGTCGGGAGGCGCGGCTTAGGGTCGCTCGAGTCGTCCCACCGCCGCGCCTCCGGGGTCCGCTACCCACCTACCCGAACGCAGACCGCGTACCAGCGAACGAGTACGTTCTTCGCCGGCAACTCGTTCCACGTTGCGACGCGGGTCACCCAACCGGTCGGAGGGCCGGACTCTGTGTCAGGGGGGCCCTCCACAAACGTTCTGCCCGGCACGACCGGCCAGGAGCCTGAGGTGAGAACGGTGTCATCGCCGGTTAGGGCCCCTCCACCGATCGCTACCCATTGGGCGGACGGGCACATCACAGCTTCGGTATCTCCCGCGCCGTTTTCGAGATGGGACGTCGCGACAATGTCGACGCTGCTGCTCAGAAGTTTCGAGAGGTTGACCTGCGAACCCGAACTCCCGGAGCCAGCAGCCCCGGTTTGACCGGCAGAGCCCGCCGGCCCAGCCGGGCCTCGCGGTCCAACCGCTCCGATCGAGGCGGGTAGTTTCCCGGCCTTGTTCAGGATCGGGATCGTGCCCGGAGCCCCGGAAGCCGACGCCGCGTGCCCGTTCAAATGCTGCGCGTTGCCTGCGACGGTCGCATAGTTCGACTTGGCCGCGAGCGGCGGGATCGAACGGACGACGCGCGCCGCAGCGTTTCCGAGCGGGGTCGCTCCGAATACAGCGACGACGATGGCGGTCGCTGACAGGATCAGGGGCAGCCGGTTCTTCACAACGCTCTCCTTTCGTTGAGGCCAGCGGACGTGCCGGCGATCCTACGAGCTAGCGCCGTAGCGCGGCGCGTCACACGGGATTGTGGCATTCGCCACTTCGCAGCCTCGAGGAGCAGAACCCGCAGCTGCCGGCCGTGAGTACCACGACGCGGCTACCGAGCTCGTCACGGCACCACTCAGCCACGAGCCGGTCGTCGGTCTTCTCGAACATTCCCCTCAGGATCAACGAATGCTGCTCGCGCACGACGCGGCGCCCGCCGCGCTCGGCTCGACGAGCCTTCCCGAGAGCTCCGACCTCCGAGATTACGAACTCGACTGCCCCTAGCACCGTCGCAACCTCCCGTTTGATGGTCGGATGCTACAGCAACATGCGGCGCAAAGCACCTATTCAAGCCAAAAATAGGCCGTTCGTGTTGTCAGAATAGGTGGTGTAGGACCCCTACGGAGAGCCCGTCCCGACCGACAAGTCGCCTTGTCAGCAGATTTGACAACTGATAAAGGTCCTGTAGCGTTCCCTCCACATAAATGGCCCGGCAAGCGCTCCATGCAACTAGAGACGCTACTCACGCGCGGCGTCCGGAACCTTGACGAGTTCCGCTACATGTACGGGCCGGGCCAGAAATCCCTCCAGGAGGCCAACCTACGGGCCCCTGTAGATATGCGCCTTCTCAAGGCCGTCGAGGCTGGCGGGGACATCGACGCCTTTGCCGAGGTCGTCGGCGTTAGTCGCGTCGCTCTAGGCAACGCGATTCGGAGGGCGAGGATAAAGCGTGGCGATCGTCTGCGTCGACCTCGCGACATCACTCGACGCCATAAGAACGGGCTTGCGAAGCAGACGCGGCCGATCTGCGCGGGCTGCCGCCGACGGTTCAAGCTTGGCAACTTGACCATAGACCACATCGTCCCGCTACCGCGAGGCGGTAGTAACTGCCGCTCAAATATGCGGCTAATGTGCGCCCCCTGCAACTTCGCGAAGGGTTCGTGCTGGACTCGGAGCTAGCCTAGCCCTCGAGAATGGCGCGGCTCTCGACAAATGCCCCTCGCCGACCAACCGCCGGGCGCCAAATAGCGCCCGGCGCGGGAATCGCGCTTAGTGGAACTGGGCCGGGGCGTGCTCGGCTAGAGCGTTCTCGGAGCTATACACCGCCGCAAAGAGCGTCTTGTCGATCTTGCCCTGGTAGATCGGCACAGCCTCTTCGATGCAGATCCGGATGACTTCCGCGCGCTCGATTCCGACTTCCTTGGAGAGCTCCTCGGGTGTCAGATGGTTGGCCATCATGCTCCTCTCGTCGTGACAGAAAGAATCCTCGTCGTGACAGCGAAACGTGGTGCGGCGATAGGCCGTGCACCAAAAAAACAGCCCGCCGCGCTCGAGGCGCAGGCGGGCTGGATCTTCCGCAGGTATCCGGGAGCAGGCATTACTGCGCTACCCGCTCTGTCAGGAGCCTGTTCACCATCCATACGATAGTTCATCCGGCGGCTGTGAAGCAAGCGAGAGCGGCCGGTCCGGGGCGGCGCTACGGGTACCATTCTCGCGCTCGGGGTGTGGCGCAGCCTGGTAGCGCGCTCCGTTCGGGTCGGAGAGGCCCCCAGTTCAAATCTGGGCACCCCGATTGTCACGGGGGAACCGAATGCGGTTCCCCCGTGGGCCTTCTCAAGCCTGCACTCCTAGCCGCTTCTATCCTGGTTCACATGCCCGGGCCCACGCTACGCGCCGTCGTCTTCGACGTCGATTTCACACTTGCCCGCCCGGGACCGGATCTCGGAGCCGAGGGCTACCACCGCCTCGGGCTGAGGTACGGCTTCGAGCTCGATCCTTCACGATACGAGCAGGCTCGGGCTGCGGCGTTCGCCGAGGTCGAGCGACATCCCGAGCTCGACCACGACGAGGAGATCTGGGTGCTCTTCACCGAGCGGATCATCGTGGGGATGGGGGGCAGAGGCGAGACGTACGCCGCGGCGGTCGAGATGGAGCGCCGCTGGGCCCACTCGCATCACTTCGAGCTGTACGACGATGTGGTGTCCGGGCTCGCTGCGATTCGTTCGCACGGGCTCTCGATCGGGTTGCTCTCGAACTCCTCGCGGAACCTCACCGACTTCGTGGGCCATCACGGGCTTGATGCGGACGCGGTGCTGACATCGTTCGCGCACGGCAAGACGAAGCCCCACGAGTCGATCTTCCTCGCGCTGCTCGCCCTCCTCGGCGTTGCGCCGGAGGAGGCCGTGATGGTCGGGGACACCATCCACGACGACATCGAGGGCGCGCGTGCCGTCGGGATGCGCGCTCTGTTGATCGATCGGGACGGGCGTCATCCAGAGGTCCCAGATGCGCTCCGGGATCTTCACGGGCTTTCGGCCGCGCTCGGTCTTGAATAGTCTCGATGCATGCGCCGCGCGAACGTCTTCAAGCCGGAGTTCATGCACACATCGGAACGGGAGGGGTATCGCTCGCGCTCTGCCCGGATCGGCCGGGCGATCGGAGGCAAGCAGATGGGAGCCACGCTCTACGAGCTCGGCGACGGCGAGCGCACCCATCCGTTCCACTTCCATCATGCGATCGAGGAATGGCTCGTCGTCGTCGCGGGGACTCCTGTGCTGCGGGATCCGAGCGGCGAACGAACTCTCCGGGCGGGCGATGTCGTCTGCTTCCCGATCGGGCCTCAGGGAGCGCACCAGGTGCGCGGACCCGGCACCGTGCTGATCGTCTCCGCGAGTGCGGCGCTCGAGGTCGCGGAGTATCCGGACAGCGGGAAGGTGGACGTTTCCCACCCGCGGAAGGTGTTCCGCGTTACGGACGCGGTCGACTACTGGGAGGGCGAGTGACGGAGGCTGCGAATCTCTTCGACGCGCCGCGGGCGCGTGACGAGGGCGATCCCGCGGGCTACGAGGTGCCGTACGCCCGCATTGGCCCGATGGTCGGTGGCTCGGCGCTCGGGATGACGGTGTACGAGCTCGCGGAGGGACAGAGCATCTGTCCCTATCACTACGAATATCCGTGTGAAGAGTGGCTGCTCGTGCTCGAAGGCACTCCGACCTTGCGTGATCCCGAGTGCGAGTCGGTGCTCGAGCCCGGCGATTGTGTCTGTTTCCCGTCTGGTCCCGAGGGCGCCCACAAGATCACGAACCAGGCTGCAGAGCGGGTGCTCGTCGCGATGCTCTCGACGAAGCAGGCGACAGCGGTCGCGGTGTATCCCGACAGCGACAAGGTCGGCGTCTGGTCGGGCGACGGGGACGTCAAGCTTCTCTTCTTCCGATCTGCCGCGGTCGACTACTGGCACGGCGAGCTCTAAGCCTGCCGTAAGAGGCCACTACCGTCCACTCCGGACGCGGCGTTTTCCGCCATGTCCAGGGGACTGTCCCTCGGCCATGGCGCGGATGGCCATGTGCGCCTCCGCCATGGCGCGGACAGCCGTTTCCAGGGGACCGTCGACCGCTTGGCGCAAATGGCCATGTCCGAGGGATCATGTCCGAGGGACTGTCCCCGGGGGTTAGCCGTTTGCGCCACGTCCAGGGGACTGTCCCTTGGTGTTGGCCAAAAGCGCCGATGACGGATCGAGATTGCTCGGCTAGCTTCGGATCCATGCCGCGCCGGCCGCGATCGATGCTCTCGCCTTCGGGCGTCTACCACGTCACTGCACGAGGCGTAGAGAAACGCTGGATCTACATGGACGACGACGATCGGCGGAAGTTCATGCGCTTGTTTCGGCAGATCGTCCGGCGATTCGGGTGGAAATGCCACGCATATTGTCTGATGGGGAATCACTACCACTTCGTCGTCGAGACGGAATTGGCGAGCCTCTCGGCCGGGGAGCATCGCCTCAACGGCCTCTACGCGCAGGGATTCAACGAGCGGCACGATCGGGTCGGGCACCTGTTCCAGGGGCGGTTCGACGCCCGCGAGATCCGCGACGACGAGCACCTCGGCAATGCCTGCGAGTACGTCTGGAACAACCCCGTTCGCGTGGGGCTCTGCGGCGAGGCTCACGAGTGGCCGTGGAGCGGGCGGCTCTCCTCGGCGACGCGTGCGGTTCGGCGAGAGCGCGGGGGCTCGGGAGCAGACCGGGGAGACTTCGTCGCGGGTGCCGTTCGCGTGGGGCTCTGCGGCGAGGCTCACGAGTGGCCGTGGAGCGGGCGGCTCTCCTCGGCGACACGTGCGAACCGGCTAGCGCGCCGAGCTCCGGGAGCAGGCCGGGGAGGCCTCGCCGCGGGTGCCGTTCGCGTCGGGCTGGGCGGCGACGCTCAAGAGTGGCCGTGGCCCGGCCCGCCCTCCTCAGCTGCGCGCGTGGACCGGCGAGAGCGCCGGGGCCCAGGAGCAGATCGGGGAGACCTCGCCGCGGTCGCCGTTCAACTGCCGGTATCCGAGGGCATGCTCGGCCTGCATCATCTTGTGGATCTGGGTGGTGCCCTCGTAGATGATCGGCGCCCGCGCGTTTCGGAAATACCGCTCGATCCCGAACTCCGCGCTGTAGCCGTACGACCCGAACACCTGGATCGCGAGATGGGACGCCTCGAATGCGGATTCCGTCGCATGCCATTTCGCGAGCGACGTCTCCCGCGTCGAGCGCTTCCCGATGTTCTTCATCCATGCGGCCTGCATCACGAGCAGCTTCGAGGTCTCGTACCCGAGGACCATCTTCGCGATCATGTCCTGCACGAACTGATACCGGCCGATCTCGCTCCCGAACGTCTCCCGGTCGCGTGCGTATTCCGCCGAGCGCTCGAGGCACGCGCGAACGACGCCGCACGCGCCCGCGGCGACCGTGAACCGGCCCTGGTCGAGGGAGTACATCGCGATCTCGAACCCCTGGCCCTCCTCCCCGATCCTGTTCTCGACCGGTACCTCGACGTTCTCGAAGAAGAGCTCGCCGGTCGATCCCGCCCAGATTCCGAGCTTGTTCTCGGTGTCGGCGGAGGTGAACCCGGGCGTCCCCTTCTCGAGCAGGAACGCGGTGATGCCCTTGTGCCCCGCCTCGGAATCGGTCTTCGCGAACACGAGCGCGTGGTCGGCGACGGTCGCATACGAGATCCAGTTCTTCTGCCCGTTCAGGACGTACACGTCGCCCTCGCGGCGCGCCGTCGAGCGCATGGCCGCGACGTCGGATCCCGCCTCGGGCTCCGTCAGCCCGAAGCACGCGAGCTTCGTGCCGTGCGCCTGGGGCACGAGCCACCGCTGCTTCTGCTCCTCGGAGCCGTAGCGCAGCAACGAGAGCGAGTTCAGCCCCACGTGCACCGAGATGAGCGTCCGGAACGCAGCCTCGCCGCGCTCGATCTCCTCGCACGCGAGCGCCTCGGCGACGAAGTCGAGACCTGCCCCGCCGTACTCCTCGGGGATCACGATCCCGAGGATCCCCAGCTCTGCCATTCCCGCGATCAGGTCGAGATCGAGCCTGTGGTCGATGTCGTTCTGCACCGCGACCGGAAGGATGCGGTCGTCGACGAAGCCGCGTACTGTGTCCTGAAGCAGCCGCTGCTCGGCTGTGAGGTCGAACTCCACCGGCGTAGCCTAGTTGCAGATGGGCCTCTTTCCCCACGCTTCCCTCGTCCTCGGACTCACGCTCGCCCTGCTGACCGCCGCGGCGTTCAACTGGTCGTGGGTCGCACAGCACTCGATCACCTCGAAACTGCCGCGCCTGACCCTGCGGCACCCGTGGCGATCGCTGGGATCCCTCTTCGGGCACCGCCGCTGGCGCAACGCGTTCCTGATCGGCATCGCAGGCTGGGCCCTCTACATCGTCGCCCTGCGGCTCGCGCCGCTGTCGCTCGTCCAGGCCGTCTCGGCGGGCGGCCTCGCGCTCCTTGCGGTGCTCGCCCAGAGCGAGGAAGGCACCCCGCTTCCGCGTCGCGAATGGGCAGGAGTCGGCCTCGCCGTGCTCGGGCTCGTCTTTCTCTCCGCGTCTCTGGCCGGCGGGTCGAGCGGCGGCACGTCGGGCTCGTGGATCGCCGTCACCGCCTGGTTCCTCGTCTCGTTCGTGGTCGTGGGGCTCGCGATCGGCCCGCTCGCGCCCCGGCTCGCCCCGGGCGCGGGCTTCGGCCTCGCCGCCGGCGTCACCTACGCGGCGGCCGACGTCGGAACGAAGGCCGCCGTGCACGGCGGCACCCTTGTGCTGTTCGCCGCGCCCGTCTGGGCGTGCCACGGGCTTGCGTTCGTTCTGATCCAGTTCTCGTTCCAGCGCGGACGGGCACTTGCGACCGCCGGGCTCTCGTCGTTCATGACGAACGCGCTCCCGATCGCAGCGGGCGTCACGATCTTCCACGAGTCGACACCGCCGGGCGTACTCGGAGCCCTTCGTTTCGTCGCGTTCGGCTGCGTCGTCCTGGGGGCGGCGGCCGTCGCGCGGCGTGAGCCCGGGCAGCCCGGGACCGCCGTCGAGGCTGCCGGCGAGGGCCGCGCGATGGCCTCAGAGCGCCCGGTTCGATCCGCTGCGACCGATTAGGAAGCGTCCTCACCAAACTTTCACCGGAGTCGAGGCACGCGGCCGATAGGATTTCGCGGCCGTGAGCGTCCGTGCATCCACGCCTCGTGCCCGCGTTGGCGGGAGCGCCCCGGCCGTCCGCGACGGCCATCTTCGGCTGGCCGCCGCCATCGCCGTCGCCGTCGTGGCTGTCGTCGCTGTCGGGTTCGTGTTCTCGGGCTCTCCGGGGACGATCGCGCCCGGGACGAAGATCGCCGATGTCGGCGTCGGCGGCCTCAGCGCGGACGCCGCGCGCACGAAGCTCGAGCAGCGGAGCGCAAGCCTGTCGCACGTCCCCGTCACGTTCGTCGCGGGCACCCACGAGTTCAAGATTCGCCCCGAGGAGCTGAGCGTCAGCCCGGACTGGGCAAAGGCGGTGGAGCAGGCCCAGGGCGCGGGCGGGGGGATGACCGTGATCCGCGGCTTCAACCGGCTCGAGCACCGGCTGTTCCCGACCAACGTCAGCCCCAAGGTCAACAGCTACCGCGCGGCGGTCAACTACGAGATCGGCGTGATCGCCGGGAAGGTCGACCGCCCCTACAAGCCCGCGCGGCTCGTGCGCAACGGCCTGAACATCGAGATCATTCCCGGCCAGCCCGGTGAGGTGCTCGACCGGAGCGCCGCCGCGAAGATCGTCGTCGCCGCGCTCGCCGACCTCGACCGCTCCGGCTCTGTCGAGCTTCCGACGGCGGTGCAGCAGCCGGCGATCACGGGCCCCGACCTGAACGGAGCGCGCGCCGTCGCGGAACAGGCGATCTCCGCTCCCGTCAAGGTGACCGCGGGGAAGCGAACCTTCCAGCTCGAGCCCGCCCAGATCGCGCGCATGCTGCAGCTCCCGACCGTGAAAGGCGGCACGCCGATCCTCGGCGGCGCCGCCGCGACCGCCTACTTCGCGAAGCTCGACCGGCTCGTCGGCCGCCCCGCACGGAGCGCCCACTTCGCGGCCTACGGCAGCCGCGTCGTCGTCGTACCGGCCGTCACGGGCCTCAGCCTCGACGTGCCACGATCGGCCGCTGCCGTCCTCGCCGCCGCCGAGTCGTCGACGAGCCGCGTCGCGCATCTCACGATCGCGACCTCGATCCCGGGCAGGACGACGGCCCAGGCGAACGCGATGGGCATCACCGGGCTCGTCTCGAGCTACGAGACGATCTACGGCGGGATCGCCAACCGGATCCACAACGTGGAGCTCGTCGCCCACCTCGTCGACAACAAGCTGATCCCCCCCGGTGCGACGTTCTCGTTCAACAAGACGACCGGCGCCCGAACCGCCGCGAAGGGATTCGTCGCGGCGCCGGTGATCATCAACGGCGAGCTCGAGACCGGGCTCGGCGGCGGTGTCTGCCAGGTCTCGACGACGGTCTTCAACGCCGCGTACGAGGCCGGGCTGCCGATCACCGACCGGACGAACCACGCGCTCTACATCTCCCACTATCCGCTCGGCCGCGACGCGACCGTCGATTACCCGGACATCGACCTCAAGTTCGTGAACGACACGAGCCACTGGCTGCTGCTCCGCACCTTCGTCGGCTCCTCGTCGCTCGTCGTCTCGCTCTACGGGACGCCGCAGCACCGACGGGTCGTGACGAACGCGGCGCCCCTCAAGCTGGTCGGCCCACCCCCGGTTCAGAAGACGCTCGACCCGTCGCTCGCGCCCGGGACGAGCGAGGTGCAGGATCCCGGGGAGAGCGCGTACTCGACCTCCGTGGAGCGTCTCGTCTACGCGCCCGGCGGGAAGCTGATGTCCGACAACACCTGGTCCTCGAACTACCGCTCGAGCCCGGAGATCCTGCTCGTGGGCCCGACGCCGGTGAAGGTCAAGCCGAAGCCGAAGACGAAGCCCACGACGACGGACACGACGACGACTACGACGTCGACGCCGCCGGCCCAGGCGTCTCGCAACCAGCAATAGCCTCGCGGAGCCACTGCGGCGTCCGTGTGGGCCGCAGGGTCGTCGCATCCACGGTGCCGTGTGCTGTCCAGCCGTCGGCGATCACCGTTCCGTCGCGCTCGACCGAGTACTCGAACCTGAAGCGCGCCCCACGGGCGTCGAGGCAGCGGGTGTGGATCAGCAGCCGGTCGTCGAACACGGCGGGAGCGAGGAAGCGGACGTGCGCTTCGAGCACGAGCGACTCGATCCCCTCGTCGCGGAGCCGCTGATAGCCGCCGGCGATCCGTTCGAGGAACTCGACGCGCGCGACCTCGAACCACACGAGGTAGTTCGAGTTGTGCGCGACGCCCTGAGCGTCGGTCTCGGCGAACCGCACCCTCACCGCCGCTGCGTGTTGGAAGTCCTCCATCTGCCTCACTCTCTCAGAGGACGAGCTCGAGCTGCGCGTGATCGGTCAAGCCGGAGAGGCCGACGCCCACGAGCCGGAGCGGGCCCGGGCGATCGCGGAGGGCGCGGTCGAGCAGCGAGCAGGCGAGCTCGCCGATCCGCTCCGCGTCGTCGGTACCGGCTCCGAGCGACGTCGAGCGGGTCCGGATCGCGAAGTCCGGGTAGCGGAGCTTCGTGACGACCGTGCGCGCGACCTGCTCGTGCTCCTGGAGGTGGCGTGCGAGCCCGACGGCCATGCGGCGGAGCTCGTCGTGGAGCTTCTCGACGTCGGCGATGTCACGTTCGAAGGTCTCCTCGCTCGAGATCGAGATCCGCTCCGTCGAGACCTCGAGCGCGCGGGGGTCGATGCCGCGCGCCCGCTCGCGGATGACCCGGCCGACCTTGCCGGGGAGCAGAGCCGCGAGCTCCGTGTCCCCGAGCGCGGCGACAGCGCCGATCGTCTCGACCCCGGCGGCGGTGAGGCGCGCGCCGGCTCTCGGGCCGATCCCGGGTAGCACGCGGATCGGGAACGCCGCCAGGAACGCCGCCTCCCGGCCGGGGCGCACCACCGTGAGGCCTCCCGGCTTACGGCGGTCCGAAGCGACCTTGGCAACGACCTTCGACGTCGCGACTCCGAGCGAGCACGAGAGCCTCGTCCGGGCCTTGACGACGGCGCGCACCGCCTCCGCAAGCGCACGGGCGTCGTCGAATGCAGGAGCGAGCTCGCCGAGGTCGAGGTATCCCTCGTCGATTCCCGCCTGCTCGACGGTCGGGACCATCTCACGCACGATCGACCAGACCTCCCGCGAGTACTCCCGGTAGAGCGTGCTGCGTGGCCGGACGAAGACCGCGTGGGGGCAGCGTCGCAGAGCCTCGGCACACGACATCGCGGAGACGACGCCGAAGCGCCGGGCGACGTAGTTCGCGGTCGCAACGACCCCCCGACCATGCGGGTCGCCGCCGACGACGAGCGGAAGCCGGCGAAGCTCGGGGTTCTCGAGCTCCTCGACGGCCGCGAAGAACGCGTCGAGGTCGAGGTGGGCGACGATCATGCCCCGAGGTTAGACCCGGCGTTGGGCCTGTAGACGAACACGTGCCGGTCGGGATGCCTGAGACGTGGCTGCCAGGCGCCGCGGAGCGCCCGCACCGGCCGCGCATCGGTGCGCTGCAGAACCTCAGACGAGCTCGTCTGCGATCCGGTCGGCGAGCGCCACGGCCTGGTCGGAGGCGAGCGCTCCGTGGATCGCGCCCGCAACCGGGCTCGCCGAGCCCACGCCGCGGCGCGAGGCGACCGTCCGGAGATAGCGGTCGAGCCCGCGACCGTACGCCCTGGCCGGAGCTCCTGCGGCGGCGAGCCGGCCGACGAGCGCGGCCGCGCCCGTCTGCTCTGCTGCATCGAGGTCGATCTTGATTCCGTCCTTCCCGAGATCGATGCTGCCGATCCGATCGTGGAAGACCGCGACCACGGCCGCTCCGGCACCGAGGAAGACGAGTGCGAGTGCCAGTGCTTCGGAGCGCCGCGACGGCGAGCCTCCACTCGACGACCGCACGACGGTCGTGACCTTGTGGGTCGGCGCCGTCGTCGCATTCGCATTCACCGTAGTGACGGTGGTGGTCACGGCGGCCCCGCCTGCCGCGGGCGGGAGCCATACCCGCCAGATCGCGATCCAGATCAGACCTGCCGCGAGCGGAATGAGGATGAGCGGGGCGAAGTTCGCCCTCGCCCAGGCAAGGGCTCTGTCTCTTCGGGACATGGCAGGGACTCTACGCCTTTGCTGACAGTTGTCAACGGTACGGAATTGCATTGCTCGCGTATCGTTAGGTTTTCCGATCGGCGACAACGGACAGGAAGAGGTTGAGATGGCGCAAAAGAAGAAATCGGTGATGGAGCAGATCCAGTCGGTCGGCGAGGACGCCATCGGCAAGATCACGAAGAACCCCGCCACGCGCTCGGCGCTCCAGGGCGCTTCCCAGCTCAAGGACAAGGGGGGGAAGATGCTCGTGGGGCTCGAGGCGCTCGACAAGCGGCTCGCCTCGATCGAGAAGCGGCTCGCTGCGCTCGAGGGCAAGGGAAAGAAGCCGGCGACGACGACGCGTTCGCGCTCGACGGCGAGCAAGACGTCCGCCTCGACCGCGGCCAAGCCGCGCACGACGGCCGCCAAGCCGCGCACGACCGCGGCCAAGGCGAAGAACGGAACCCAGAGCTAAGGACCTCTAGAGCAAGAACTGGGCGGCCGGTGCGGCCGCTCCGCGGGACACGGCATGCACGGATCGACCATCCTGAGCTCCAGGAACCGGGGGCCGGTCATTTGTCGCTCTACAGACCCTGGTAGCTCGCCGCCGGCGTACGGAGCCGCAGCGCACCGGGAACGACCTCGAATCGAACGGGTGTCGTCCCCGCAACCTCGCCGTCGAGCTCGAGCGGGAGGGGCGAGCCGCTGTCGACGGTCAGAACGGAGCCGCGCAGAACCTCGACGCGGGGATGGCCGACGTGGCCGCCGCTGTAGAGCTTCGGCGACGTCGTCACGAAGTCGAGCTTCGTCACGTCGCCGATCAGCACCACGTCGAACACGCCGTCCCCGGGGTCGGCGTCGGGCGCGAGCTTCATCCCGCCGCCGTGCCAGCGGCCGTTCGCCACGATCACGTCGTGCATGGGGCCGGTGCGCTCCACGCCGTCGCAGGAGATGGTCACCTCGGTGTTCTTCCAGCGGGCGAACTCCCGCACGAGGGCGTAGTAGAAGGTCGTCTTGCCGCCTAGCGCCTTCGACATCCCGTTCGCCCTCCGGGCGACGGCGCCGGACATCCCGACAGAGCCGACGTTCGCGAAGATCCGGCTCGCCTCCTCGCCGCCGGCCGCGCGATAGACGGCACGCCCGAGATCGACCGCACGAGCTGTTCCGGTCAGCGCCACGCCCACCGCGTCGTCGAAGCGAGTGGGGATCCCATGCGTGCGGCCGAAGTCCTGGCCCGTGCCGTTAGGTAGCACCGCGATCTCCGCACCGGTACCCGCGATCCCGTTCGCCACCTCGTTCAGAGTCCCGTCTCCGCCGACGACGACGAGGAGGCGTCCGTCGCCCGCGACGTCGCGAGCCAGCTCGGTCAGATGGCCGGGCCGCTCCGAGAGGAGCTCCTCGCCCTCGAGCCCGAGCTCGGCCGCCCGCGCTCGGAGCTTCGGCCAGCGCTTGGCCGTCGCGCCGTTCGCGGACGCTGGATTCACCAGGAAGACGACTGGCCTTTTCGCTGACACGAAAAGGCTAGGAGGCTACGGCGACGTCTAGCGCGAGCTTTGTCATCCTGTCGACGCTGGCGCGCAGTTCGTCGTCGCTGATCCGCTTGAACTCGCCCTCGACGACGATGTCGCTGACGGTCAGCAGGCACGCGGCCTCGATCTTCTTCAACGCGGCGACCGTGAAGAGCGCGGCGGCCTCCATCTCGACGGCAAGCACTCCACGTGACGACCAGCGTTCGTACTGGCCGCCGTCCGGGTTGTAGAAGAGGTCGCTCGAGACGATCGGCCCGACGTGGAGCGGCAGGTCGCTGTGCTTCGCGACGTGCACCGCCTCGTGCACGAGCGACCAGGAGGCCGTGGGGCAATGCGGCTCGTTCCCGACGAGATGCATGGCCGTCGAATCGGCAGGGACGGCGGTGAGCGCGACGATCAGGTCGCCCAGGGCGTGGGTCGGCTGGAGGCCGCCGCAGGTGCCGACGCGGATCAGCTTCGTGCATCCGAGCTGGACGAGCTCCTCGAAGACGATCGTGGCGCCCGGACAGCCCATCCCGGTTCCCTGCACGGAGACCGGCTTGCCCTTCCAGGTGCCGCTGTAGCCCAGAAGCCCGCGTTCCGCGTTCCGCTGGACGGGGTCGTCGAAGTACGTCTCGGCGATGTACTTCGCCCGGAGCGGATCGCCCGGAAGGAGGACGGCCTCGGCGTAATCGCCGGGCTCTGCGCGGACGTGAATCGGCATCGCGGCGCGAACCCTAGCCATTCGAGCGTCGGCTCGAATGCCCAATCCCTAGAGTTTTCGAGTCGTGGCCGGAAACGTCATCGAACCGACGGCCGAGCAGGTGCTCGAGTTCTGCTCGCGTGACCCGATCGAGCGTGTGTTTCTCGAGGACGTCGCGCGCCGTGGATACGGGCGATTCGTGGGCATCGACGACGAAGGAGGGCATCTCGTCGCGCTCTGCCACCTCGGAGCGAACCTCGTCCCGTCCGGGTACGGCTGCGGTGCGTTCGCGGAGGCTGCGGCCGGCTGCACCTCGAAGATGATGATCGGCGACGAGCGCGCCGTAGGCGAGCTCTGGCGCGAGGCGGAGGGGCTCATGGCGAGCCCGCGCGCCGATCGCCCGGGCCAGCCGGTGTACGCGATCGCCGATCCGCCGGCGCCGGGGGCGACCGGTCTTCGCCCGGCGACCCTCGACGATCTCGAGCTGCTCGTCCCGGTCTGCGCCGCGTCGCACGAGTACGAGCTCGGCGTCGATCCGATGGCGCGCGACCCGGACGGCTTCCGCTGGCGCACGAAGGCCCAGATCGTCGACGGGCGCTCGTGGCTGTGGGTCGAGGACGGCGTCGTGCTCTTCAAGGCGGAGGCCTCCGCGTGGACGCCCGCCGCCGTGCAGGTGCAGCAGGTCTGGGTCGATCCCGAGGTGCGAGGCTGCGGGAACGGCGCGCGCGGGATGCGAGACCTGCTCCGCCTGCTGCTCGAGACGACGCCGATCGTGACGCTCTTCGTCCGTACCGAGAACGATGCTGCGATCGCGCTTTACGAGTCGGTCGGGATGCGCCTCGTCGGCCGCTACCGCTCGCTCCTCTTCTGAGATGCGGCTGGCGGTCCTCGCACGGCACGGCGAGAGCGAGTTCAGCGTCCGCGGACTGCTGAACGGCGACCCGTCCGTAGCGGTCGGGATCACGGGGGAGGGCCGCGAGCAGGCCCGGGCTCTCGGCGCTGCGCTCCGTGAGACACCGATCGACCTCGTCGTCACGACCGGCTTTCCACGTACCGAGGCCACGGCGGACGAGGCGATGCGGGGTCGTGAGGTGCCGCGGCTCAGGCTCGGCGAGCTCGGCGACCCGCGGTACGGGCCCTACGAAGGCGGCCGGCTCGAGGAGTACCGGGCCTGGGCCGCCGGCTCGTCGTCGTCGGCGAGCCCCGGGCCGGGAGGTGAGACCCGCGCCGCGATCGTCGAGCGGTACCTCCGCGGCTACCGGTGGCTCCTCGGGCGGCCGGAGGACACGATCCTCCTGGTCGCGCACTCGCTGCCGCTCGCCTATGCGCTGCAGGCGCAGGCCGGGCTCGAGCCGGCCGCCCGCATGCCGTTCGCGGCGTACGCGACGCCGTACCGCTTCACACACGACGAGCTCGAGCAGGTCGTCGCGGTGCTCGAGCGCTGGCTCGAGGCGCCGACGTTCTAGCTTCGGCCGGCGGAGTGAACGTCCGAAGCGTCGAGGGCGGCGATGCGGCAACATGAGCCGATGGACGTTCTCACCCGGATCGAGACGCACATCTCGAGCCTCGGGCTGATCGAGCCTGGCGGCGAGGTGCTGTGCCTCGTCTCGGGCGGGGCGGACTCGACCTGTCTGTTGCTCGCCCTCCGAGAGCTCGGCTACCGGGCCTCGGCGCTGCACGTCGATCACGGTCTCCGCGGCGCGGAGTCCGACGCCGACGCGCGCTTCTGTGCCGGGACGCTCGGCGCCGAGGTCGTCCGGGCCGACGGCCGCGACCTGACGGAGGCCCAGCTCCGCGACCTTCGATACGCGCCCCATGCCGGCCGGTTGCGCGCAACCGGCCACACTGCGAGCGACCAGGTCGAGACGATCCTCTACCGGCTCGCGACGAGCGGCAACCTCAAGGGGATCAAGCCGCGCCGCGAGGACGGGGTCGTCCGCCCGCTTCTCCCGCTCTGGCGCGAGGAGACCGAGGCCTTCTGCCGCGAGCGGGGAATCGCGTTTCGCGTCGACTCCTCGAACCCCGGGACGACGCGCGGGAAGATCCGCAACGAGATCCTGCCGCTGCTCGCTCAAGTGCACCCGTCGGCGCGCGAGAACGTCCTACGCGCGCTCGAGACCCGCCGCACGATGCCTCCCGCGCTCGCGGAGCTGCTCGACGCCCCGGCGGCGTCGCGCCGGATCGATCTCGGAGGCGGGGTGCAGGCCGTCCGCGAGCACGACCGTCTCTGGCTCGAGCGAAGCCCGGTCGCCCTGCGGGGCGAAGTCGGCTGGGGCGGGTGGCTCATCCGCTCAGAGCTCCCAGGCCTTATCGTGCGTGGCTGGAGGCCGGGCGATCGCCTCGCCGGCCGCTCGAAGAAGATCCAGGACGTGTTCGTCGACGCGAAAATCCCCCGATCCGACCGCGAAGGCTGGCCCCTCGTGGTCCGAGGGAACGAGGTCGTCGCCGTTCCGGGCGTGGTCGAGGCCGAAGGTGTGGAGGCCGTGCGCGCGTGAGCCGTCCAAGAGGAGGTTTGCCCGCCGGTCATGACGAGCTCGAGCGCGCCGTCGGTGAGATCCTGATCGACGCGGATCGACTCCAGGCGCGCATCCACGAGCTCGGGGAGGAGATCACGAACGACTACGCCGGCCGGGAGCTGCTCCTCGTCGGCGTTCTGAAGGGCGCCGTCTTCTTCATGGCCGACCTGATGCGCTCGATCGGCGTGCCGTGCGAGATCGACTTCATGGCGATCTCGTCCTACGGCGCCTCGACCGACTCCTCCGGGGTCGTCCGCATCCTCAAGGATCTCGACATCAACATCGAAGGGCGGCACGTGCTCGTGATCGAGGACATCATCGATTCGGGGCTGACGTTGTCCTATCTGATGCGGAACCTGGAGTCGCGCGAGCCGGCGAGCCTCGAGGTGTGCGCGCTCCTGACGAAGCCGGAGCGCCGCGAGATCGAGGTCGACGTCCGTTACACGGGGTTCGAGATCGCGAACCGCTTTGTGATCGGCTACGGGCTCGATTTCGCCGAGCGGTACCGGAATTTGCCCTTCGTGTGCGTGCTGCACGACGAGCTCATGCCGGAAGTCATCTGACCGGAAATTCCTAACGGGAGGTAAATCGCGCGCGGTGGCAAAATGGGTTCCGGTACCCTGAGCGCACACTCGTGAGTCGTCTCTTCCGCAGCGCCTTCATTCCGCTTCTGGCGATCGTGCTCGTCGTCTGGTTGGCGAGCAACACGCTGATGTCGAAGCCGCGGCATGCCTCGGCAGACATCACGACCTACTCCCAGCTCTGGGGCGCCGTCCAGAACGGCACGACCAAGTTCGAGGAGATCGTCTTCAATCCGAGCAAGCGCTCGATCACGGCGACCGAAGCAGACGGCAAGACCACGGTCAGCGTCCACTACCCGACCGATCAGTCGGCGACCCAGTTCGAGACGCTGCTCCGCGGCAAGGAGATCAAGTTCGACTCGAAGGGCACCGGCGGCTTCTCGTGGACGGCGCTGATCGGATCGTTCCTGCCGTTCCTGCTGCTGATCGGGTTCTGGATCTTCCTGATGAACCAGGTGCAGGGTGGCGGCTCGAAGGTGATGAGCTTCGGCAAGTCGCGCGCGAAGCGGATGGCGCCGGACTCGCCGAAGATCGGCTTCAAGGACGTCGCGGGCGTCGACGAGGCCGTCGAGGAGCTTCAGGAGATCAAGGAGTTCCTCGAGAACCCGAAGAAGTTCCAGGCGCTCGGGGCGCGCATCCCCAAGGGTGTGCTGCTCTACGGGCCTCCCGGCACCGGCAAGACGCTGCTCGCGCGCGCCGTCGCCGGCGAGGCGGGTGTGCCGTTCTTCTCGATCTCCGGCTCCGATTTCGTCGAGATGTTCGTCGGCGTCGGCGCCTCGCGCGTGCGCGACCTGTTCGAGCAGGCGAAGCAGGCGTCGCCATGCATCGTCTTC
>DATBBA010000031.1:0-213720 GCA_036271235.1 Gaiellaceae bacterium | reverse complement strand
CCGCCCCCGCGGCACCGTGCGGGGAGGCGAGCGGCCCGGACAGCCACTGCCAGCTTGAAGGGCACTGCGAGCCCGAAAAAGGGTGCGGGCGAGCTGCGGGACGGCAGCTCGCCCGCGGGCGGGTGAGGAGAGAGCGCGGCGCCCGGCGAGCCGGGCGCCGCTGGTGATGCAAGCCGCGCGTGGGAGGGTGCGTGGTGGCCTGCGTCACAATGCTTTGATCCTGGCGGTGCTCTCTTAGAGCAGGGTTAGACGAGGGTTAGAAGTTGCTGAATCCGTCCTGCATAATGTCCTCGATGAGACGCCTTGCCCTGGTCACCGCCCTTGCGCTCGCCGCAATCGCCTGTACGAGCGCGGCTGCGACGACGCCGAAGCCGAAGATCCTCGGCAACGCGAAGAACGGGCGGAAGCTCTTCATCGCGCAGCAATGCGGGTCGTGCCACCTCATGGGCGCCGCGAACCAGATGGACGGCTCCGGCCTCGGGCCCGATCTCGACCACGTCACGAAGACCTACACGCAGATCGTCACCCAGATCACGAAGGGCGGCCGCGGGATGACAGGGTACAAGAAGGCGCTCACGACCTCCCAGATCGAGGATCTGGCGGCGTTCATCTACACGACGTCGCACAAGTAGAGCTCCATTACTTTCCGATCGGAAAGAAATACGCAGCTCTGCGGAAAAATACGGGTTTTGGGGTAGCTTTCGGCGGACAGGGCAGCTAGACTAGAGGGCGATGGCTGCGCGCAGGATGAACGAGGTCCACGACGGGAGTTGCTGCGCGGTCGCCGCGACGTCCGACCTGATCGGCTCGAAGTGGACGGCCCTCCTCGTGCACGACCTGTCCGAGGGGCCGCGCCGCTTCACCGAGCTCGAGCATGCGTGCCCGGGAATCAGCCCGCGCACCCTCTCGGAGCGCCTGCACATGCTCGAGGGCCAGGGAATCGTCGAGCGTCACAGCTACCCCGAGTCGCCGCCGCGGGTCGAGTACCGCCTCACCGACAAGGGTGACGCACTGCTGCCGATCATCGAGGCGATGCGGGGTTTCGGCCACAACTGGCTGATCGACGATCACGACCACGAGCACGTGCACCGCGAACGGCCCGCTCGCGTCTAGTGCGGCTTCTGCGAACGCTGTCCCCGGAACATGCCGTTACGGGAAGCCGCACGAGTCAGAGCAAGGTCTTGTTCCTAGAGGATTGATCAGCTCTACCGATCGATCCTCTACCGTTTGACAGCGCAATCGGCGTTGGGCAGACTGGTTGTCGTCATGGTCGTCTCTGCGAACCCAGCCCTCGCCCCGTTTTCGGGCATGTTCGTGGTGACCATCCTCATTCTCCCCCGCTAGGGGGGAGATTTTGCTCACGCGGCCAGAGACGCCGCATACGCCGACCTCAAGACGGAAGAGGTGCGTCGATGACCGGGTTTGACGCCCGTTTCGTGGGTGTCACGCCAGACCAGGAGCCGAGAAGGGTGCAGCGAATGACCGTGAACCGAGTCACCGAGACAACAACGAGAAAGGGCGCGAGATGACGAGAATGCTCGGCAGTGACGCCATCCTGCGCTCACTCGAGGCGGAAGGCGTCGATGTCATGTTCGGGATTCCGGGCGGCGCGATCCTGCCGACCTACGACGCGATCGCGCGCGGGACGACCGTGCGGCACATCCTCGCCCGCCACGAGCAGGGCGCGGGCCATATGGCCGAGGGCTACGCGCGCGCCTCGGGTAGGCCCGGGGTGGCGATCGCGACGTCGGGCCCGGGCGCGACGAACCTCGTGACCGCGATCGCCGACGCGTGGATGGACTCGACCCCGCTCGTCTGCATCACCGGCCAGGTCAAGTCGAGCCTGATCGGGACCGACGCGTTCCAGGAGACCGACGCCACCGGCATCACGATGCCGATCGTCAAGCATTCGTGGCTCGTCCAGGACGCGCGCGAGCTGCCCCAGGCGATGAAGAACGCCTTCCATGTCGCCACGTCCGGCCGTCCGGGCCCTGTCCTCGTGGACATCGCGAAGGACGCGCAGGAGGCCGAGTTCGACTTCTCCTATCCGACCGAGCCGGACATGCCCGGCTGGCGGCCGCCGACGAAGGTGCACGAGCGGCAGGTGCGCGAGGCTGCAATCGCGATCTCGGAGTCGCGCCAGCCGATCATCTACGCCGGCGGCGGCGTGCTCAACGCCGGAGCCTCGGCGGAGCTGCTCGCCCTGGTCGAGGCCGCACGCCTCCCGGCTGTCGTGACGCTGATGGGCAAGGGCTGCCTCCCCGACTCGCACCCGCTCAACTACGGCGCGCCCGGCATGCACGGCTCGAAGTACGCGAACTGGGCGCTGAACAAGTCCGACCTGATCATCGCCGTCGGCGTTCGCTTCGACGACCGCGTCACCGGCAAGGTGTCCGCCTTCGCTCCCGGCGCCAAGGTCATCCACTTCGACATCGACGCCGCCGAGGTCGGGAAGATCCGCACGGCCGACATCCCGGTCGTCGGCCCGCTCAAGCTGGCGCTCTCGCAGCTGACGCGCGACGTGAAGGCGCTCGAGGCCGAGAAGCGCACCGACCGGACCGCCTGGCACGCCCAGATCGAGGAATGGCGCACGCTCTACCCGTACAAGTACCGCAAGGCAGACGGCGTGCTGAAGCCGCAGACCGTGATCGAGCGGCTCCGCGATCTCACCGCCCAGCGTGAGGGCGACCACATCTGGACGACCGGCGTCGGCCAGCACCAGATGTGGGCGATGCAGTACCTCGAGTGCGAGAAGCCGCGCTCGTTCATCACCTCGGGCGGGCTCGGGACGATGGGATACGGCGTTCCTGCGGCGGTCGGCGCGAAGGCGGCGAGGCCCGATGCGACCGTCGTCTGCATCGACGGCGACGGCTGCTTCCAGATGACCTGCCAGGAGCTCACGACGGCAGCGCTCGAACGCCTGCCGATCGTGGTCGTGATCATCAACAACGGCTGGCTCGGGATGGTCCGCCAGTGGCAGGAGCTCTTCTACGCCGAGCGCTACGCCGAGACGCACCTCACGAAGCAGGTGCCCGACTACGCCCAGCTCGCCGAGGCGCTCGGCGGCGCCGGGTTCATGGTCGACTCGGAGGACGACCTCGATGCGACCCTCGAGGCCGCGCTCGACTGCGGCCGCACCGCGGTCGTCGACGCGCGGGTCGACCCGAACGAGAACTGCTACCCGATGGTCCCGGCCGGCGCCGCTTCGGTCGACATCATCGAGCTTCCCGACGAGGAGCCGTCCGGCGAGAGGATCATGGGATGAGCCATCACACCGTCTCCGTCGAGCTCGAGAACAGGCCGGGTGCGCTCGCCCGCGTGTCGCAGATGTTCGCGCGCCGCGGCTACAACATCCAGAGCCTCGCCGTGGGGCCGACCGAGCGGCCGGACATCTCGCGGCTCACGCTCCGCGTCGACTGTTCCGAGCATTCCCTCGAGCAGATCGAGAAGCAGATGCACAAGCTCGTGAACGTGCTTCGCGTGGTCGAGCTGCGACCCGGCGAGTCGGTCGAGCGCGAGCTCGCGCTGATCACCGTCGGGGCCCCGCCCGACAAGCGCGCCGAGCTGATCGCGCTCGGCGACGTCTTCGGCGCGCGTGTCGCCGACATCGGCCGGGAGGCGCTCACGTTCGAGATCGTGGGCCGCCCCGAGGAGCTCGACGCCTTCGAAGAGCTCGTACGCCCCCACGGCGTCCGCGAGCTCGCCCGCACCGGTCGGATCGGCCTGCGCCGGCCCGGCCCTCGTCCAGCGCGGCCGACAGCCGCGGCCGTTTCGTAAGCGAAAGGGAATCCAAGTGAAAGAAGTCATCAAGACGGGCGACGTCGGTCTCCTCACGGGGAAGGTCGCGATCATCGGCTACGGCAGCCAGGGCCACGCCCATGCGCTGAACCTCGCCGACTCCGGCGTCGAGGTCGTCGTCGGGCTCAAGCCGACGAGCACCTCGCGGCGCGCCGCCGAGGACGCGGGGCTTCCGGTCCGGGACGTCGCGGATGCCGTGAAGGGCGCCCAGGTCGTCGCCATGCTCGTCCCCGACGGCCCGCAGGCCGCGCTCTTTCGGGACGAGGTCGCGCCGAACCTCGATGCGGGAGCGGCGGTGCTCTTCGCTCACGGCTTCTCCGTCCACTACGGGCGCATCGACTTTCCCGAGGGCGTCGACATCATCATGGTCGCGCCGAAGGGCCCGGGGCACATCGTCCGCCGCCTCTACGAGGAGGGATACGGCACACCGGCGCTGATCGCGGTCGCGCAGGACGCGACCGGCCATGCGCGGGACATCGCGCTCGCCTACGCGACCGGCATCGGCGGGGCGCGCGCCGGAATCCTCGAGACGACCTTCGAGGAGGAGACCGAGACGGACCTCTTCGGCGAGCAGACCGTGCTCTGCGGCGGGCTCACCCAGCTGATCCAGGCGGGCTTCGAGACGCTCGTCGAGGCCGGATATGCGCCCGAGATGGCCTACTACGAGTGCGTCCACGAGGTGAAGCTGATCGTCGACCTCATCTTCGAGGGCGGGATCGAGCGCATGCACTACTCGATCTCCGACACCGCCGAGTACGGCTCGATCGCGGTCGGCCCGCGCGTGATCACGCCGGAGGTCAAGGCGAACATGAAGACGGCGCTGACCGCGATCCAGGACGGCTCGTTCGCGAAGGAGTGGATCGCCGAGATGGACAAGGGCAGCCCGAGCCTCGCCGAGGCCCGCAAGGCACTGGAGCAGACCGAGATCGAGCAGGTGGGTGCGCGGCTCCGCGCGCTCGGGGAGCGGACGGTCCAGGGGGCGCATGGCGTCGGTTGACGTCCCGGTTGCCCTGCTCGGGTACGGCACCGTCGGCGCCGCTGTCAACCGTCTGCTGAACGAGCAGGCGGACGACATCGAGCGCGCGACGGGCCACCGGCTGCGCCTCGTGAAGGCGCTCGTCCGCTCGACCGACAAGGAGCGGAGCTTCCCGGCTCCCGACGGCGTCCTGACGACCGACGTCGGCGAGATCGTCGACGATCCGCAGATCGCGGTCGTCGCCGAGGTGATGGGCGGGGTCGACCCGGCCGGCCAGCACGTGCTCGAGCTCCTCCGGCGCGGGAAGCACGTGGTGACCGCGAACAAGCAGCTCGTCGCCCAGCGCGGGGCGGAGCTCTTCGACGCTGCCTCCGGCTCGGGCGTGCAGCTTCGCTTCGAGGCGAGCGTGTGCGCGGCGATCCCCGTGATCAAGGTGCTGCGCGAGTCGCTCGTCGTGACGAACGTCCATCGCGTGCTCGGGATCGTGAACGGCACGACCAACTTCATGCTCACCGAGATGGAGGGCGGCTCGACCTACGAGGAGGCGCTTGCCGAAGCGCAGGCGCGCGGGTTCGCCGAGGCCGATCCGACCGCGGACGTCTCCGGGGCGGATGCGGCGGCGAAGATGGCGATCCTCGCCACCGTTGCCTTCAACTCGCGCTTCGGCCTCGACGACGTCGAGGTGGTCGGGATCGACAAGATCACGCCGCTCGACGTGGCCGCTGCTCGCGAGCTCGACATGGTGATCCGGCTCGTCGGCGCGGCACGGCTCCTCGACGGCAAGGTCGACGTTCGAGTGTCGCCCGCGCTCGTCGATCGCCACCATCCGCTCGCGGCGGTCGAGGGCGCGTTCAATGCGGTCATGCTCCAGGGCGATGCGATCCGCGAGATCACGCTCGAGGGCCCGGGCGCCGGCGGCGTCGAGACTGCCTCCGCGGTGATCGCCGACATGGCGAGCGTGATCGGGACGATGGGCACGGGCTTTCTGCAGAACGACCCCGTCTGGCGCAAGCTGCCCCGGCTCGAGCACGGCGCGAATCGCTCGCCGTTCTACTTCCACCTCTCGGTGGACGACCGGCCGGGCGTGCTCGCGCGGGTCACGACCGCCCTCGCGGAGCGCGAGGTCTCGGTCGCCCGCCTGCTGCAGCACGCAAACGGCGACGGGGCGGCGCTGCATGTCGTGACCCACGACACGAGCCAGGGCTCGCTCGACGAGGCGTTGAGCGCGATCGCGGCGATGGACGAGGTTCGCGGCACGCCGCTGCCGTTCCCGGTCGTCTCGGAACGAGGGGTGGCTGAGCTCGGATGGGCCTAGGCGTGATCGAGAGCTTCCGTGGCCGCCTTCCGGTCGGCCCCGACACGCCGGTGATCTCGCTCGGCGAGGGCGGCACGCCGCTGATCCCGTCGCGACGGATCGGGCCGGAGCTCGGCATCGACCTCCACTTCAAGTTCGAGGGGATGAACCCGACCGGCAGCTTCAAGGACCGCGGGATGGCCGTGGCCGTCTCGAAGGCGGTCGAGGCCGGCGCCGACGGTGTGATCTGCGCCTCGACGGGCAATACCGCCTCGTCTGCCGCCGCCTACGCCGCGCGTGCCGACCTGAAGGCGGTCGTCCTCTGCCCCGCCGGCGCGATCGCGGCCGGCAAGGTGGCCCAGACGCGTGCGGTCGGCGCAAGGCTGCTCGAGATCAGGGGCAGCTTCGACCAGGCGCTCGAGAACTGTCTCGAGATCGCCGACCAGGGTGCCTTCGCGCTCGTGAACTCCGTCAACCCGCACCGGATCGAGGGTCAGAAGACGGCCGTGTTCGAGATCGTCGAACAGCTCGGCGGCCGCCATCCCGACGTGATCTCGCTCCCGTACGGCGGCGGTGGCAACACGGTCGCCTACGCCAAGGGCCTCGACGAGGAGCGGGCGCGTTCCCGGATCGTCTCCGCGCACGCCGTCGAGCGTGCGACGACGATGGCCTCTGCGATCCGCATCGCGGCCCCTGCGCATCTCGCCGAGGTCGAGGCGCTCGTCGCCGACGCCCGCGTCGAGCCTGTCCCTGTCTCCGACGACGACATCACGCGAATGTGGCGCGACCTCGCATGCTACGAGGGCATCTTCTGCGAGCCGTCCTCGGCTGCCGGCCTCGCCGGGCTCGAGAAGATCGAGCTCGAGCCCGGAAGCACGGTCGTCTGCGTCCTCACCGGACACGGCCTGAAGGACACGGCAGCCGTCGATCTGATCACGTCGGTGCCGATCCTGGTCGACCCGACGGTCGAGGCGATCCTCGCCGAGGTGTCCCGATGAGCCACCCGTCGTCAATGGAACCTCCGCGTTTTGTGGTGAAGGCGCCGGCGACGACGGCGAACCTCGGCCCGGGGTTCGACTGCGCCGGGGCGGCGCTCGAGCTCTGGAACGAGCTGCACGTCTCGCCCGCAAAAACCGGCGAGCCGATCGTGACGCTCGAGGGCGAAGGCGTCGACGAGGTTCCGCACGACGCGACTCACCTCGCGCTCCGGGCCTTCGCGCTCGCGGCGCCGGTCGACGGGCACCGCTTCCACTTCGTGAACCGGATCCCGCTCGAGCGCGGGCTCGGCTCGTCGGCCGCAACGGTCGCCGCGGGCCTGGTCGCGGGCCTCGCCGTGGCCGGGCGGGACACCTCGCTCGAGGACGTCCTCGAGCTCGGGCTTCCGCTCGAAGGTCACGCCGACAACCTCGGCCCTGCGCTGGCCGGCGGGGTCTGCCTGATCTGGAAGGGCGGGGGAGGCCACCGGCTGCAGCGGGTCGCGGTCGACATGCCGTTCCAGCCGATCGTCGTCGTTCCCGACACCCGCGTGAACACGAAGCAGTCGCGCTCGCGGCTGCCCGAGTTCGTCCAGCACGACGAGGCCGCCGCGGCAGCCGCCCAGGCGGCCCTGCTCGGCGCCGGGATCGCCTCCGGCAACGCCGACCTCCTCGCCGCGGCCTTCCACGACCGGCTCCACGAGCCGTTCCGCGCCGCGGACGCGCCGCTCCTCGAGGAGCTTCGGTCGCGCCCGGTCGAAGGCTCGGCCGGCGTCACACTCTCCGGATCCGGCCCGTCCGTCGTCGTCTGGGCCCGAAAGGAATCCGCCGCCGCCGCGGCCGCCGCGCTCGAGGCCCGGCTCGAGGGCGCGCTCGTGCTCTCGCTGGCAATCGCAGGACGCGGCACCCACGCACAAGACGAGTCCCCGGAAGTCGCGATCGAGGTCGCGGCTAGGTTAGGAGCAACCGCATGAGCATCTACGAGCAGGCCACGGATCCAGCCAAGCGGCGGAGTGCCGCACTCACCGACGGCGTCGATCGCGCCCCCGCGCGCGCGATGTTGAAAGCCGTCGGCTTCACCGACGAAGACCTCGCGAAGCCGCTCGTCGGAGTCGCCACGACCTGGATCGAGACGATGCCGTGCAACTTCAACCAGCGGGTGCTCGCGAAGCACGTCAAGGATGGGATCCGCGCTGCGGGCGGCACGCCGATCGAGTTCAACACGATCTCCGTCTCCGACGGCGTCTCGATGGGCACGACCGGAATGCGCGCCTCGCTGATCTCCCGCGAGGTCATCGCCGACTCGATCGAGCTCGTCGTCGCCGGCCACCTGCTCGACGGTCTCGTCTGCCTCGTCGGCTGCGACAAGACGATTCCCGCCGGCGTGATGGCGCTTGCGCGGCTCGACGTCCCGGGCCTCGTCTTCTACAACGGCTCGATCGCGCCCGGTCGCTACGAAGGCCGCGACGTGACGATCCAGGACGTCTTCGAGGCCGTCGGTGCGAGAGCCGCCGGACGCATGACCGACGAGGAGGTGCACGCGCTCGAATCGGCCGCGTGCCCCGGCGCCGGCGCCTGCGGCGGCCAGTTCACCGCGAACACGATGGCGATGGTGATCGACTTCCTCGGGATCTCGCCGCGCGGTCTCTCGGGGATCCCGGCGACGAACGAGACCAAGCCCCAGGCGGCGCGCGCCGCCGGCGAGCTCGTGATGACGCTCGTCCGCGACGACATCCGTCCGTCCCAGATCCTCACCCGTGACGCATTCGAGAACGCGATCGCCGGGGTCGCGGGCTCTGGCGGCTCGACAAACGGCGTCCTTCACCTGCTCGCGATCGCCCGCGAGGTCGGGCTCGAGCTCGAGCTCGAGGACTTCGACCGGATCGCAGGCCGCACGCCGATCGTCGCCGACCTGAAGCCAGGCGGCCGCTATGTCGCGACCGACATGTACGAGGCCGGCGGCGTCGGTCTCGTCGCCCGGGAGCTCGTCGGCGCCGGAGTGGCACACGGCGACGCCAGAGGCGTGGACGGCCAGACGTTCGCCGAGGTCGGCGCCAATGTCAAGGAGACACCGGGCCAGGACGTCGTCGTCTCGTGGCGTGAGCCGCTGAAGCCCACGGGCGGGATCGCGATCCTGCGCGGCTCGCTCTCCCCCGAAGGATCCGTCGTGAAGCTCGCCGGCCACGAGCGCCTGCACCACAGCGGCCCCGCACGCGTCTTCGACTCCGAGGAGGCGTGCTTCGCCGCGGTGAAGGCCCGCAAGATCGAGCCGGGCGACGTGATCGTGATCCGCTACGAAGGCCCGGCCGGCGGCCCCGGAATGCGCGAGATGCTGCACGTGACTGCCGCGCTCGTCGGCGAGGGGCTCGGCGACGAGGTCGCGCTGATCACCGACGGGCGCTTCTCCGGCGCGACCCACGGCCTCATGGTCGGCCACATCTCACCCGAGGCCGCACGCGGCGGCCCGATCGCCGCCGTCCGCGACGGCGACACGATCGTGCTCGATGTCGAGAGCCGCCGCCTCGACCTCGACATCCCGGCCGAAGAGATCGAGCGCCGTCTCGAGGAGTGGACGGCGCCCGCGCCGAAGTACAGCCACGGCGTCTTCGCCAAGTACGCCGCCGGCGTCTCCTCGGCTTCAGAGGGAGCGGTCACATGAGTTATTCCTCGGGAGAACGGCCGGCTTCCGGAGTGAAGCCACTAGCGATTTCGCCCCGTCCCCGGCGCGAGTGCGTCCCAGAGTCAGCCGGGGGAAATCGCCAGGAACTTACGGATCGAGCGTGTCGCCTGGTTGATCCGCTGCTCGTTCTCGACGAGAGCGAAGCGCACGTGCTCGTCCCCGCCCGGGCCGAAGCCGATGCCGGGGCTGACGGCGACGTCGGCTCCGCGCGCGAGCATCACCGCGAACTCGAGCGAGCCGAGCTCCCTGTGAGCCTCGGGGATCGGCGCCCACACGAACATCGTCCCACGCGGCGCCTCCACGGGCCAGCCGGCGCGGTCGAGCCCGGAGATCAGCGCGTCCCGGCGCCGGAGGTAGATCTCGTTCACTTCCTCGGGGTAGTCGGGAGCCTCGCGCAGCGCCACGATCGAGGCGATCTGGATCGGCTGGAAGGTGCCGTAGTCGAGGTAGGACTTGAGCTTCGCGAGCGCCGCGACGACATCGGGGCGCCCGAGCGTGAAGCCCATGCGCCAGCCGGCCATCGAGAAGGACTTCGTGAGGCTGTACAGCTCGACCGCGCAGTCGAGCGCCCCGTCGGCAGAGAGGATGGACGGCGGCTTGTGGCCGTCGAAGGCGATGTCGGCGTAGGCGAAGTCGTGCACGAGGACGAACTCACGCTCGCGCGCGAGGTCGACGAGCCGCTGCATCGTGTCGGGGCCCGCAACTGCCGTCGTCGGGTTGTGCGGAAAGGACACGATCACCACCCGCGGCGCCGGCTGCGCAGCGCGGACAGCCTCTTCGATCCCGCCAAGCACCTCGCCGTCCTCGATTCTGGCGTGGATCACCGTCGCGCCGGCAAGCCGGGGCGCGACCAGATGAATCGGGTAGGCGGGGCTCGGCACGACCGCGCTGTCGCCGCCCTCGAGCAGCACCCACATGAGATGGGCCAGCCCCTCCTTCGCGCCGATCGTGCTCACGACGTGCACGTCGGGGTCGAGGGTCACGCCGAAATGGCTCGCGTACCGCTCGCAGACGGCCTCGCGCAGGTTCGGCAGACCCCGGCTCGCCGAGTAGCGGTGGTTGACGGGCTTGCCGGCGGCCTCGGCGAGCTTCTCGACCGCGATCGGAGGAGAGGGGATGTCCGGATTGCCGAAGCCGAGATCGATCACGTCGCGGCCTTCCCGCCGAAGCTCGCGCTTCAGCTGGTCGACCGTCGCGAAGACGTAAGGGGGGAGATCGTGAATTCGCCGGAATTGCATCGGAGCCACCACCTAGAGGAGTACGACCATGCCGGTTGACGTCCTCCGCTGCCGCATCTGCGAGAGCGACTACCCGGCGCTCGCGAACGGTATCTGCGTCCGCTGCTTCGGGCCGCTCGAACCGGTTTACGACTGGGACGAGCTCGCCTCGGTGGTCACGCGCGAGCGGATCGAGGCCGGGCCGCAGTCGCTCTGGCGCTATGCCGACCTGCTCCCCGCCGTGCCCCCGCCCGACGCGGCCAACGCCCCGGGGATGACCCCGCTCGTCCCCGCTCCGCGGCTCGCGAGCGCGCTCGGGATCGGCGAGGTGTTCCTGAAGCTCGACCTGGCGAACCCGACGCACTCGTTCAAGGACCGCGTGGTCGCGGTCGCCGCTGCGAAGGCAAAGGAGTTCGGCCTCGACACGCTCTCGGCGACCTCGACCGGCAACCTCGCGAACGCCGTCGGAGCCCGCGCCGCCGCGCTCGGCATGCGCGCGATCATCTTCTGCCCGGCCGGGCTCGAGGCCGAGAAGTTCAAGGCCACGACGATCTACGGCGCGACGATCTACTCCGTCCGCGGAAGCTACGACGACTGCAGCCGCCTCGTCAGCGAGCTCGCGGGCGAGGTGGAGTGGGGGATCGTCAACGTGAACCTGCGCTCGTACTACGCGGAGGGCTCGAAGACGCTCGCGTTCGAGCTGAGCGAGCAGCTCGGGTGGGAGACGCCGAGCGCGGTCGTGATGCCGATCGGCTCCGGCGCGATGTTCACGAAGGTCTGGCAGGGATTCCAGCAGTTCGAGCGCCTCGGGCTGATCGGCGGCGGGCAGCCGCGCCTCTACGGCGGCCAGGCGGAGGGCTGCTCGCCGGTCGCCTCCGCCTTCGCCGACGAGCGGCGCGTCTCGCCCGTGCGCCCGGCCTCGATCGTGAGCTCGATCGCGATCGGCAATCCCGCGGACGGCGATCTCGCGATCGCCACCGCACGCAAGTCGGGCGGCGCGATCTACGCCGTGCCCGAGGACGAGGTCGGCGACAACATCGCGCTCCTCGCCGAGACGGCCGGGATCTTCGGTGAGGGGGCGACCGGCGTCGCGATCGGCGCTCTGCGCGAGATGGCGGCGCGAGCCGACGTCGGCGAGCCGGACCGCGTGGTCGTGATCGTGAGCGGCACCGGCCTGAAGACGCCGCAGCTCGCGACCCCGAGCGGCTCCGCGATCGAGATCGAAGCCGACGTCGATGCGCTCCTCGACCAGCTCGGGGTGACCGCATGACCGACGCGACGCTGACCGACGCGCGCGAGGCGATCGATCAGGTCGACCGCGAGCTGCTCGACGCGTTCAACCGCCGGCTCGACCTCGTGCGCAACCTGCACCGGCACAAGGTCGAGACAGGCCTGCCGCTGCGCGATCCGGGCCGCGAAGAGGGGATGATCGAGTCGCTGAAGGATGCGAACGGCGGCTCGCTCTCACCGGCGGGCGTCGAGAGCTTCTTCGGCCACATCCTCGAGCTCACGAGAAGCGAGCTCCACGGTGAGTAGGCGGATCGTGTGCCTGCCCGGCGACGGGATCGGGCCGGAGGTGATCGCCGAGGCCGTGCGCGTCCTCGAGGCGCTCCCGCTCGAGCTCGAGATCTCGGAGCACCCGTTCGGAGGTGCCGCGATCGACCGCACCGGAGACCCGCTACCGCCCGAGACGCTCGCCGCATGTCGTGCGGCCGATGCGATCCTGCTCGGCGCCGTCGGCGGGCCGAAGTGGGACGGCGGCTCCGTCCGCCCGGAAGCCGGGCTCATGGGCATCCGCAAGGAGCTCGACGTCTACGCGAACCTCCGGCCTGCAGTGGGCGAAGGAGTCGACCTGCTGATCGTGCGTGAGCTCGGCGGCGGCCTCTACTACGGCGCCCGCGGCACGCGCGAGGACGGCACGGTCTATGACACGCTCGAGTACAAGCCCGAGCAGGTCGAGCGCATCGCACGGCGCGCCTTCGAGCTCGCGCGCGGCCGCAGCGGCCGGCTGCTCTCGGTCGACAAGGCGAACGTGCTCGACACCTCACGGATGTGGCGAAGCGTCGTCACCGAGCTCGCGCACGAGTACCCCGACGTCGAGCTCCGGCACGGCCTCGTCGACAGCGTCGCGATGATGATCGTGATGGACCCGTTCTCCTTCGACACGCTCGTGATGGAGAACACCTTCGGCGACATCCTCTCCGACGTCGCGGCCGGCGTCACGGGTGGGCTCGGGCTCGCTTCCTCGGCGAGCCTCGCCGATGCCGGGCCCGGCATCTTCGAGCCCGTGCACGGCTCGGCGCCCGACATCGCAGGCACCGGGGTCGCGAATCCCACGGCGATGCTCCGCTCGACCGCTCTGATGCTCGAGCACGCTCTTGGCGAGTCCGGCCTTGCCCGTGCGGTCGAGACGGCGGTTGCGAGCGCGCTCGAGACGACGCCGACGACCGATGTCGGCGGCTCGGCGACGACGTCCGAGTTCGGCTCGGCGGTGCTTGCAGCACTCGGCTCGGCGGTGCAGGCGTGACGGTCGTCGGCTATCCGGGGCCTCCCGGCAGTCACAGCGCGGCCGCCACGATGCTGCTCGCACCCCCTGGTGCAGAGACAGAGCCGCTTGCGAGCTTCATGGCCGTCGTCGAAGCCACCGTCGGCGCCGACGTCGGGCTCGGCGTGCTTCCGATCGAGAACTCACTCCACGGGCCGGTCGGCGAGACGCACGACCTGCTGTACGAGGCACCGGTCTCGATCGTCTCCGAGGTGACGCTGCCGATCGTCCACTCGCTGTCTGCGAAGACGATGCTGCGGCTCGACGAGCTGCGCACGCTGCGCTCGCACCCGGTCGCCTTCGAGCAGTGCCGCGACCTGATCCGTTCGCTCGGCGTCAAGTGCATCCCGTCGGCGTCGACCTCGGATGCAGCCCGCGAGGTCGCGGAGTCCGACGATCCGTACGAGGCCGCGGTGTCGAGCCGCGAGGCCGCCGGCCACCAGGGGCTGACGGTGATCGCCGAGGACATCGGGGACCGCCCGAGTGCCTTCACGCGCTTCGTCGGGATCGCGCCGTACACGAGCCTCGAGCGTCATCCACGTTCGCGGACCGCGCTCTCGTTCGTGACCGACCACCAGCCGGGATCGCTCTATCACGCGCTCGGGCCGTTCCACCGGCACGGGCTGAACCTCGTGCAGCTCGTCTCCCGCCCGATCCCGCGCTCGACGTTCCGCTACCGCTTCGACATGGTGCTCGACGGCCACCCGCAGGACGAGGAGATCCACAAGGCGCTCGAGGAGATGCGCGAGTGGACGCGCGAGATCCGCATCTTCGGCAGCTACGTTGCGACGGGGGACCATTGAGCACGCTGTACGAGAAGATCTGGGAATCGCACGTCGTCGACGAGCGGCCGGGCGAGCCCGCGCTGCTGTACGTCGATCTCCACGTCGTGCACGAGGTGACGACACCGCAGGCCTTCGAGGGGCTGCGGCTCGCCGGGCGCACCGTGCGCCGGCCCGACCTGACGATCGCGACGATGGATCACAACGTTCCGACCCAGCCGGGGCCGGTTCGCGATCTGATCGCGAAGGCGCAGCTCGACGCCCTGGCGCAGAACTGCGCCGACTTCGGAGTTCCGCTGAACGCGACCGGAAGCGGGGCGGAGGGGATCGTCCACGTGATGGCGCCCGAGCTCGGGCTCGTCCAGCCGGGGATGACGATCGTGTGCGGCGACTCCCACACCTCGACCCTCGGCGCGTTCGGTGCGCTTGCGTTCGGGATCGGGACGTCCGAGGTCGAGCATGTCCTCGCGACCCAGACGCTGCTCCAGGCGCGGTCGAAGACGATGCGCATCCGGTTCGTCGGCGAGCTCCCGTTCGGGGTCACCGCCAAGGACATGGTGCTCGGTGCGATCGGGCGGATCGGTGTCGCCGGAGGCGTCGGCCACGTGATCGAGTTTGCGGGCCCGGCGATCGAGGCGCTCTCGATGGAAGGCCGCATGACCGTCTGCAACATGACGATCGAAGGCGGCGCGCGGGCCGGAATGATCGCACCCGACGACAAGACCTTTGCCTACCTCGAGGGGCGCCCCGGTGCGCCGTCGGGCGGCGCGTGGGAGCAGGCACTCGACGCGTGGCGCGGGCTCCGCAGCGACGACGACGCCGTCTTCGACCGCGAGGTCGAGATCGACGTCGAGACGCTGATCCCGCAGGTCACCTGGGGGACAAATCCGGGAATGGTCGCTCCGATCGACGGCAGCGTTCCCGACCCCGCCGCCTACAGCGACCCCGCCGACCGTGAGGCCGTCGAGCGCGCGCTCCACTACATGGGCCTCGAGCCGGGCACGCCGTTCACCGAGATCCCGGTCGAGCGCGTCTTCATCGGCTCGTGCACGAACTCGCGGATCGAGGATCTCCGCGCCGCCGCCTCGGTGGCCGCCGGCCGCCGGGTCGCAGACGGCGTGCGCGCGATGGTCGTTCCCGGCTCCGCGAAGATCAAGCGCCAGGCCGAGGACGAGGGCCTCGACAACATCTTCACGACCGCAGGCTTCGAGTGGCGCGAGGCGGGGTGCTCGATGTGCCTCGGCATGAATCCCGACATCCTCGCCGCGGGCGAGCGCTGCGCCTCGACCTCGAACCGCAACTTCGAAGGCCGCCAGGGCGCCGGTGGCCGCACCCACCTCCTGAGCCCGACGATGGCCGCAGCAGCTGCGATCGCAGGCCACTTCATCGACGTACGGGAGATCGGATGACGATGAACTTCGAACCCGCTTGTGTTGCAAGTCACGAGCTCGTCGCGCTTGCACCGTTCAACCCGAGCGCTTACGGGCGCTCGGAGCGTTTCGAACCTGGCTTGTGTTGCAAGTCACGAACCGGCGCTGCTTGTGACGTGCAACACAAGCATGTTTCGGGCCCGGGGATGCGGTCGTCGTGAGGGAGCTTCGCCAGGTCACGTCTCGTGCGGCGGTGCTCGACCGCCCGGACATCGACACCGACCAGATCATCCCGAAGCAGTTCCTGAAGCGGATCGAACGCTCGGGGTACGGGGAGTTCCTGTTCTACGACTGGATGAAGGATCCCGGGTTCGAGCTGCGGCGGCCGGAGTACGAGGACGCGCAGATCCTCGTCGCAG
The DNA here is from genome assembly GCA_036271235.1 of Gaiellaceae bacterium. Taxonomy (GTDB): domain Bacteria; phylum Actinomycetota; class Thermoleophilia; order Gaiellales; family Gaiellaceae; genus PALSA-600. Next base: position 197,665 of record DATBBA010000031.1, on the reverse strand, counting down.
GACGAAACTTCGGGTGCGGATCCTCGCGGGAGCACGCGGCCTGGGCGCTCGAGGACGCGGGCTACCGCTTCGTGCTCGCGCCGAGCTTCGGCGACATCTTCCACCAGAACTCGATCAAGTCCGGCCTCGCGCCGGTCGAGCTCGACCACGAGCAGCTCGAGCAAGTCAAAGCCGCCGTGGCCGAGCGAAACGAGCTGACGATCGACCTCGAGGCGCTCGAGCTCTCGCATCCGAACGGCCTGCGGATCACGTTCGCATTCGATCCGTTCGCCCAGCACATGCTCGTGAACGGGCTCGACGATATTGCGCTGACCCTCGCGCGCGAGGACAGGATCTCGGCCTACGAGGCTGCGACCCCGGCCCGGGTCGACACTCGCGGGCCTGAGTAATCGCTCTCCTGTTCCGCGGCGACGCTGCCGATAAGACAGTGTGAGGCTCATCTCGTCCGGCCTTCGATCCGCCGGCGGGCTCGCTGTCGCGCGGTTCGTGTGGCTCGGGCTCGTCCTCACCGGAATGACGTTCTTCGTCGCCCACACGCTCGGTGCGGGCGGCCCCGACCTCGACCACCTCGCCGGCACCTGGGTGTACGACGGCCTGGAGGTGCTCGCGGTGGCAGCGGTTACAGCGCGCGCGGTGTTGATCCGGACGGAGCGCCTCGTCTGGAGCCTCCTCGCGATCGGGATCGGCTTCTGGACGCTCGGCGACCTCTCGTGGAACCTGGTCTACGGAGGCAACCCGCCGTTCCCCTCGCTCGCGGACGTCTTCTATCTCGGTTTCTATCCCCCGACCTACCTCGCACTCGTACTGCTCGTCCGGCATCGCGTCTCGAAGTTCAACGCCAGCATCTGGTTCGACGGCGTGACCGTCGCGCTCGTCACTGCCGCCGTCGGTGCCGCCGTTCTGCTCGAGGTCGTGATCCACGACACCCATGGCACGGTGCTGGCCGAAGCAGCGAACCTCGCCTACCCGATCGGCGACATCGTGCTCGTGGCGCTCGTGGTCGCCGTCTACGCCCTCTCGGGCGGGCGACCGGGGCCGGGCTGGGCGATGATCGGCGGTGCGCTCACGCTCTCGGCGGTGGCCGACGGGATCTACCTCTACCAGACGGCTGACGGCACCTATGTCTCGGGAACCTGGCTCGATGCCCTCTGGCCGGCCGCGCTGATCCTCCTCGCGTTCGCCGCCTGGAGCCCGCCCGGCCGCCGCACCCACATACAGCTCGAAGGGCGGCCGCTCGCCGCCACGCCACTCGTCTGCGGCCTCGTCGCGGTCGCGGTGCTCGTGGACAGCTATGTCCAGGGCCGGAACGCGGTCGGCGTCGCGCTCGCCGCGGCAGCGATCGTCACCGTCGCCGCCCGGGCCGCGCTGATGTTCCGTGAGAACGCCGTGATGAACTCGCACATGCAGGCGCTCGCCTCGACCGATGCGCTCACCGGGCTCGGGAACAGACGGAAGCTGATGGGCGACCTCGAACGCGTCCTCGCGGAGAGCGACCGCACCCAGCGGCTGTTCGTGCTCTTCGACCTGAACGGCTTCAAGCGCTACAACGACACCTTCGGCCATCCCACAGGAGATGCCCTGCTCGCCCGGCTCGCCGCGAAGCTCGAGGCGGCCGTCGGTAGCGACGGAAGCTGCTACCGGCTCGGCGGCGACGAGTTCTGCACGCTCGCGCCGATCGCGACCTCCGAGATCGAGGGCTTCCTCGACCGCGCAACCGAAGCGCTCGCCGAGTCGGGTGAGGCCTTCGAGATCACGACAGCCTTCGGCTGCACGATCCTGCCGGAGGAAGCCGGCACGCCCGCGGATGTCCTCCACGTCGCCGACAAGCGCCTCTACGCGCAGAAGTACCAGTCGCTGATCGCGCGGGGGCGGCCGCACGCCGTGCTCCTGCAGCACTCCAGGAGCGCGAGCCGGCGCTTCGGGAGCACGTCGGCGGGGTCGCCGATCTCAGCCTCCGGCTCGGGGAGAGCATGGGACTCGGCGACGCCGCGATCGAGGAGCTCGGGCTCGCGGCCCAGCTGCACGACATCGGCAAGCTCGCGATTCCGGACATCATCCTCGCGAAGACCGATCCGCTCGACACGCGTGAGCTCGCCTTCATCCGTAGCCACACGGTGATCGGGCAGAGGATCCTCGACGCCTCCCCGGCGCTCTACGAGGTCGGGAAGATCGTCCGGTCGACCCACGAGCGCTGGGACGGCCGCGGCTACCCGGACGGAATCTCCGGGACCGAGATCCCGCTTCCTGCGCGGATCATCGCCGTCTGCGACTCGTACTGCGCGATGATCGAGGCGCGCCCGCACGGGAAGGTCCATACGCCGGGCGAAGCCGTCGCGGAACTACGGCATCTGGCCGGCAGCCAGTTCGACCCCGAGCTCGTCGAGCGCTTCTGCGGGCTCGGAGAAGCCGAGCTCAGCGCGGCGCTGCCGGAGCAAACCCGCGTGCAGCCAACTCGCTGATCTGCTGCCCCGCCGCGACGACGTCGCCGACGACGAGCAGGGCCGGGGACTCGAGCCCCACCGCCGCTTCGGCGATGTCAGCCAGCGAGGCCGAGACGGAGCGGCCGTCCGGCTGCGTGCCGCGGGACACGACGGCCGCCGGCGTCGAAGGGCTCGCGCCCGCAGCGATCAGGCCTTCTGCGATCCCCGCGAGGTGGGCGAGCCCCATGAAGACGACGAGTGTCCCCGGCGTCGATGCGAGCTGCGCGTAGTCGAGCTCCTCGCCTCGGGCCGAGTGCCCCGAGACCAGCGTGACCTGCGCCGAGACGCCGCGATGGGTGACCGGGATCCCGGCGGAGGCCGGAACCGCGGACAGGGCGGAGACACCCGGGACGACCTCGAACGGAATCCCAGCGGCTGCCAGGGCCTCGGCTTCCTCGCCGCCGCGGCCGAAGATGAACGGATCGCCGCCCTTGAGCCGCACGACCTCCATGCCCTCCTCGCCGAGTGCGACGAGTAGCTCGTTCAGCTCGGCCTGCCGGATCTCCTCACGTGGGATCACGAGGGCATCGTCGGGAGCCTCCGCGACGAGCTCGGCCGCGACGAGGACGTCGTAGACGAGCGCGTCGCAGCTGCGGATCAGGTCGAGCCCGCGCGCAGTGATCAGACCCGGGTCGCCCGGGCCTGCGCCTACGAGCCAGACGGTCACGCAAGCCTTTCGGTGACGAGCTCTTCGAAGTAGTCGCGCCGCTCCTCGTAGGTGCCGAAGCGCTCCTTCACCTCGGGCCGCAGGGAGCGCAGCTCCTCGGCGAGGTCGGCATGCTCCGGACGCACGAGCTCGGCGATCTGCGACCGCAGCCGCTTCGCGAGCGCCGGGGAGGCGCCGCCGGTCGAGACCGCCACGGCGATCGGGCCCTCGCGGTGCACCGCCGGAAGGATGAAATTGCAGAGCTCGGGCACGTCGGCGACGTTGCACAGCATCCCTCGAGCCTCGGCGTCGCGGGAGACGCTCTCGTTGACCGCCCGATCCGACGTGGCGGCGATCACGAGGAACGCGCCGTCCAGATCGCTTCGCTCGTACCGATCCTGGCGCCACTCGACCTCGAGCTCGGCGAACGACGGCTCGAGCTCGGGCGAAACGACCGTCACCGCGGCGCCGCAGGTGGCTAAGCCGGCTGCCTTCTCGTAGCCGACGGAACCCCCGCCGACCACGACGCAGCGCCGCCCCGAGAGGTCGAGGCAGGCCATGTAGAAGTTCTCGGTCACCTAGCCCTCGGCAGTGGCGTCCGGGACGATCCCCTTCTCGTCCGCGTAGGCCTGGACGAGTGCGTTCACCTCGGGCTTGCCCTGGTCGGGCTTCTCGAGGCCGAAGGCGTAGTTGATCTTCACGAACGGCTCCCACTCGTCCGGGATCGCGTCCTCGGGAAGGATCGCCTCCACGGGGCACTCGGGCTCGCAGGCGCCGCAGTCGATGCACTCCTCCGCGTCGATCACGAGCATCCGGTCGACCTCGTGGATGCAGTCGACAGGGCACACGCTCTGGCACGAAACATCCTTCAGATCGATGCAGGCTTCACCGATGATGTACGTCATCGTTTCTTCAGGCTCCTATGGTCGCTAGACGGGCTCCGGCTCGTCCGAGCCGAAGCACGACCTCGTAGTCCTCCGTCGAGATCGTCACTCCATATTCTCCAGGTCCGACGGCGCTGACCGAGATTCGATCGATCGTGCGGCCCTCCAGGGCGCCGAGCGCCTCGTTCAGGTCGCGGGCCGACGCGGTCAGCTCCTTGCCGAGCGGGAGCCGGCGAAACAGCGCAAGCGCCGCCTGCTCGCCCTCGGGCCCGTAGACCGCGCGGACGCGGCCGGTGGCGAGTCCGAGCTCGAGCAGCTCTGCGAGCGCGTCCGCGTCGTCGCCCTCGACCTCGCCGCCGTCGACCGCGGCGACGACGTCGGCCAGGCGGCCGCGGCGCGTCTCGTCCTGCACCATCGCGAGCACCGCCTGTGCCTCGGCGCGGGCGACCTCGGCCGCCTCGCCGCTCACCCTGACGGCAGTCGTCAATGCGAGTCCTTGAGGATCGCGTGCAGTTCGTGCTCGAGCCCGCCGCTCTCGATCGAGCAGTGGATCCCGCACTCCTTCGGTGCGTTCGTCTCCCACCACCAGCGGCCTGCGCGGCTCGGCTCGTCGGGTGCGGTCGCCCTGGTGCACGGCGCGCAGCCGATCGACTTGTAGCCCTTGTCGTAGAGCGAGTGGTAGGGCACCTCGCGCTCGCGGATGTAGTCCCAGACCTCGTCCTCGGTCCACTCGGCGAGCGGATTCAGCTTCACGATCGCGCCGTGGTCGTGGTCGATCTCGACCTTGCGGATGTTCGTGCGGCTCGCCCACTGGTCGCGCCGGAGGCCGGTGACCCAGGCATCGAGCGAGTGGAGATGCTTCGTCAGCGGGCGTACCTTGCGGAGGTTGCAGCAGAGGAGGCGAAGGTCGACAGACGTCTTGAAGAGGTCGACGCCGTGCCTTCCGGTCATGCCGGCGATCTCTTCGGCGTCGGGCTGGATCAGCTCGAGCTTGAGCCCCGGGTAGCGCGCGCGAAGCCGGTCGGCCAGCTCGAGCGTCTCGGCCGGGAGGCGGCCGGTGTCGACGCTGAAGACCGGGATCTCGGGATCGATCTCGTACGCCATGTCGATCAGCACGATGCTGTCCGTCTGGAAGGACGTCGAGATCGCGAGGCCCGGTGCGAACCGGTCGATCGCCCACTCGAGCACGGTCTGCGGCTCCTCGCCCTCGAACTCGATCGAGAGTTCCCCCGCTTCCAGCTCGTCGATCAACTCATAGGTGCTCATTGGTCAACCTCCGGTTGAACGCTCACGCAGCCTCCTCTTCGCGTTGCCTCTGCTTCGCCGGCTCGAGCCCGGCAAGCTCGCCGAGCTCCTCGTCGGACGACCGGCGGGTGAACGACGTGAAGGTCTCTCCGTCCTCGCGGCGCTCGAGCCAGCCGGCGATCAGGCCCTGGACCGCGCTGTCGAGCTCGTCGGTCGGGACGCGACGGAAGATCGAGCGGCCGACCTCGGGGGCCGGGCCGAGGCTGCCGCGGACGAAGATGTCGTAGGCCTGGCGGCGGACTCCGCCGTCGTCGCGGGCGGTCGTGCCCTGGAAGCCGAGGTCGCCGACCCAGTGCTGGGCGCAGGCGTGCGGGCAGCCGTCGAGGTGCAGGCGGAGGTCGGCGATCTGGGTGCCGAAGCGCTCGTCGAGCGCGTCGATCAGGGCGCCGAGGCGCGTCTTCGTCTCGGCGACAGAGAAGTTGCAGTGCGGCTCGCCGGTGCAGGCGATCGAGTTGCCGCGCACCGGGTTGATGTCGAGCGGGAAGCCGATCGCCTCGAGCGCGGCCTTGGCCTCGTCGAGCTTCTCGTTCGGGATGCCCGTGACGATGAAGTTCTGCTGGCGTGTGAGCCGGATGTCGCCGCCGTAGCTGTCGGCGAGATCGGCGATCGCGATCATCTGGTCGCCCGAGATCAGGCCGAGGTGCACGGGAACGCCGATGTAGGAGAGGCCTTCCTGCTTCTGGGCGTGCACGCCGAGGTGGTGCGAGGGCTCGACGTCGATCGGGGGCAGCGTGTAGTCCTCGAGCTTGCGGCCGAGCCGCGTCTCGACGCGCTCGCGCATTCCGTCGGGGCCGATGTCGTCGATCATGAACTTCATCCGCGCCTTCACACGCGAGACGCGGTATTTGAGGTCTTCCGACCACGCCGACGTGATCGCACCGAGGATCTCGTTCGACTCCTCCTTGGGGATGAAGACGTTCATCGTCTTCGCCATCCGCGGCACCGACGACAGTCCGCCACCGACGAGGATGCCGAAGCCCTCCCGGCCGTCCTTCACCGTCCCGATCAGCGAGATGCAGTTGATCTCGGGCGCGTTGCAGCGGTCCGGGCAGGCGGAGATCGAGTACTTGTGCTTCCGAGGCAGGTTCGCCCAGTCGGGATTGCCGTAGAAGAGGTCGGCGGCCGAGGTGACGACAGGCGAGGCGTCGAAGAGCTCGTCCGCGGCGATGCCCTGCACGGGGCAGCCCGTGATGTTGCGGACGGTGTCGCCGCAGCCGCCGGCGGTCGTGATTCCCGAGCGGTCGAGGTGCGCGAACACGTCCGGAAGCTTTGCCAGCTCGAGGTAGTGGAGCTGGATGTTCTGGCGGGTGGAGAGCTCGCCGTCGCCCTTGCCGTAGAGGTTCGAGACCTCGCCGATCGTGCGCAGCTCGGCGGCCGACAGCTGCCCCGAGGGCACCTTCACGCGGAGCATGAACGTGCCGATCTTCGGCTTGTCGTGGTAGAGCCCCCACCACTGAAGGCGGACGATGTCCTCCTCGGCCACGCTCTCGTAGCCCTGCGCGATCAGTGCCGGAAGCTCGTCGCGGATCCCGAGCGGCGCCTTCTCGCGCTTGAGCCGCTCGACGGGGTTTCGCTTGAGGACGAGCTCCCAGTCGGCAGGCGGCTTCGGCGCGGCGACGCGGCCGGCTCTCGGCTGGGCGCTCACGAGCGCACCTCGGGAGCGTGGACGAACGCCGGGAAGGCCTCCCGGCCTCCCCTGGCGCCCGCCACTGGTCCTACGCGAAGGAGGGTGATTTCCACCATCGCCGGCCACTGTAGCCAGCCCGGTACAAAAAGTAAAGTAATGAACGATCATGCGGGATCGAATCACTTCACTTGTTACAGATTTGATTCTTTAGTCTTTGCAGTAATGGAGCCGCCGAGGAGGCACTCCTCCGGTACGGTTGCCGCATGAGCGATCGCCCAAGAGTGCTCGTCCGTGAGGAGATCGCCGAGCCGGGCGTCGAGCTCCTCCGCTCCAGGTTCGACGTCGACGTCGATGCCGAAAGCGAGCTCTCAGACATCATCGGGCGCTACGACGGGATCGTCATCCGCTCGGCGACCAAGCTCACGGCCGACCTGATCGAGAAGGGCACGAACCTCAAGGTGATCGGGCGGGCGGGTGTCGGGGTCGACAACGTCGACGTCGAGGCAGCGACGCGCCGCGGGATCGTGGTCGCGAACGCGCCCGAGTCGAACATCGTGTCTGCCGCCGAGCACACCGTCGGGCTGCTCTTCGCGCTTGCCCGCAACATCCCGCAGGCGCATGCCGCGCTCGTCGACGGTCGCTGGGAGCGCTCGAAGTGGGGTGGGATCGAGCTGGCGGAGAAGACGCTCGGCGTTCTCGGTTTCGGCCGCATCGGGCAGCAGGTCGCGCGCCGGGCGCTCGGCCTCCAGATGCACGTGGTCGCCTACGACCCCTTCGTGTCGGCCGACCGCTTCCGCGAGGCGGGCGTCGAGAGCGACTCCTTCGAAGGCGTTCTCGCTCGCGCCGACTTCGTCACGATTCACCTCCCGCTCACCGACGAGACACGGGGCGTGATCGGCGCGAAGGCCTTCGCCGAGATGAAGCCCGGGGCGCGGCTGATCAATGCCGCGCGCGGCGAGCTCGTCGACGAGGGCGCGCTCTTCGAGGCGCTCGAGTCGGGGCGCCTCGCTGGTGCCGCGATCGACGTCTTCCCGCAGGAGCCGTATTCGGGGCCGCTGCTGAAGGCGCCGAATCTCGTGGTGACTCCGCACCTCGCAGCCTCGACGGACGAGGCGCAGGACCGCGCCGGGATGATCGTCGCCGAGCAGGTGGCGGCGGCGCTCGACGGCGGGCTCGTCACGAACGCCGTCAACATCCCCACCGTCGGAGCCGAGGATCTCGAGGTGCTCGGCCCGTTCCTGCCGCTGGCGGCGAGCCTCGGCCGGTTCGCGCTCGACCTCGCCCGGGGCGAGCCGAGCCGGATCACGCTCGAGTACTACGGCGAGCTCGCCGAGCGGGATACGCGCCTGCTCACGGTCGCGGCGCTGAACGGCGCCTTCCGCGGCCGGGTCGACCAGCCGGTGAACTACGTCAACGCACCGCTTGTGGCGGCCGAGCGCGGGATCGAGGTGGTCGAGCAGCGCAACCGCTCCTCACGCGACTTCACGAACCTGATCGCCGTGACGGCCGGCGAGCAGCGGGTCGCGGGGACGACGATCGGCCGTGAGAACCGGCAGTGGCTCGTCTCGGCGCTCGGGTTCGAGGTCGAGATCGAGCTCTCGCCGCGGATGATCGTGCTCCGCTACGACGACGTGCCCGGCGTGATCGGCCGGGTCGGGACGCTGCTCGGCGAGGCGGGCGTCAACATCGCGAACATGGCCGTCTCACGCAACCGCGAGGCCGGCAAGGCGTTGATGGTGCTGTCGCTCGACACGCCCGCGACTGCCGAGGTGATCGAGCACCTCGGAGTCGGGGTCGACGACGCCTACGTCGTGAGCGGTTAGCCATTCGGCCGAACAGAGCGGCGCGACCCGGAGGCCGCGCCGCTCGAAGGACGTTCAGGTGCCGAACGGAATCGCGACCCCGCGTGCAAGCACGATCACGGGGCAGCGGACGAGATCGATCAGGTACTGCGCGGCGGCGCTGAGCCGCACGGTGTTGTCGGGGGTCCCGAGCTTCGACCCGAGCACCACGAGCCCGACCGCGCTCGTGTACTTGGTTGCGATCGCGGCCCCGAACTCGTTCGCCAGAGCCGCCGCGGTCGTTGTCGCGCTTGGATCTCCGTCGCCGTCGACCGCGGCGACGATCCCGACCGGCGCGTCCGCCATGTAGCGCATGTCGGCGGGAGCGATCGCGAGCGAGACGGGCCCGTCGTCGAGCAGCGTGCGGGCGGACGTCCCCGGGTCGACGTGACCCGGGGTCGTCCTGTACTCGGAGCCGAACACGATCAGATCCGCTTGCTCGCGCGCGGCGAGGTCGCGGAGGCCCTCCGGCGTCGAGCCGGAGAGCACCACGTGCCGGGGAACGTCCGGCTGGCCGAGCCAGCGAGCGCCGGTCTCGAGCAGCGCCTGCGCGTCGGCCTCACCGAGCCTGTCGGTGTGCCGCACGTAGGCGAGAGCGAGCGACGCCCCGGCCTTGGACAGCATCCGGCCGAACGCGAGCGCGTCGTCGTCGGCCGCCGTGCCGTCGTAGGAGACGATGATCTTGGCACTCATCGCGTGTGCGTCAGACTGCTGACGGCCCGGCTCCCGGGGCCGGGGGAGGGGGTGGCGGTGTGGCGGTCATCGCCGTCGCGGCCGACGGTGGGGCGGTCAGGCCCGGAATCCCGCCGGCATAGCCGAGTGACGGGATATCCGACGGGTACACCTCGTGTCCGTGGATCGCGACGTCGCCGATCTCGAGCTCCTCGTCGCTCATCCGCAGCGGGATCACGAGCCCGACGAGCTTGAGCAGGATGAACGTGCCGACAGCCGTGAAGCAGATCACCCACAGCGCCGTGTAAGCCTGCACCCAGAGCTGGTGCAGGCTTCCCGTGCCCGAGAAGTTCGGCGTGCCGTCCGGGTTGACCGTGACCGCGATGCGCGAGTCCGCGAACAGGCCGACGCAGAGACCGCCGACGACGCCGGCGAAGCCGTGCGTGTAGATCACGCCGAGTGTGTCGTCGACGTTCCGGAACGGCCGCATCCGGCTGACGTAGTTGTAGGCCACGTACACGACCGACGACGAGATCACGCCGATCAGGATTGCGCCGTAGCCGTTCACGAAACCGGCGGCGGGCGTGATCGCGACGAGGCCGACGATCATCCCGTTGACCGTCCCGATCAGCGAAGGCTTGCGGCCTGTGATGTAGTCCCACGCGATCCAGACCAGCAGGGCAACGGCGGTGCAGAGGTTCGTGTTGAGGACAGCTGACGACGCGTCGGCGCCCGCGTAGTAGGGGTCGCCGCCGTTGAAGCCGTTCCAGCCGAGCCAGAGGAGCCCGGCGCCGGTCGCGACCATCAACAGGTTGTTCGGGGCGTCGATCTCACGGTCGCGTGCGAGCCTCGGGCCGATCACCCAGGCGGCGACGAAGCCGGCGACGCCCGCGGCGAGATGGATCACGTACCCACCCGAGAAGTCCAGTGCGCCCTTGTGCGCGAACCAGCCGCCGCCCCAGATCAGAAAGGCGTTCACGACGTAGACGCCGGAGATCCAGAGGGGGACGAAGACGATCCAGGCCTTGATGTTGATCCGTCCGAGGACCGAGCCGAGCATGAGCAGCGGCGTGATCGCCGCGAACACGAACTGGAAGTAGACGAGGGTCGACTGCGGGAAGTGCCACGGCGGTCCACCGACGAGCGGAATGTTCGCCTGGCCCTGTTCCTGGGCATGGTTGAGCACGGCGCCGGGCTGTCCGATGAAGTTTCCGAGGAAGCCGTGGATGAAGCCCCCGGAGCCGTCGGAGATCCCATGCCACGGGTGGCCGAAGGCCATATCGAATCCCCAGAGCACCCAGACGATGAGCACTGCCGCGAACGCAAGGAACGCGAGCATCATGCTGTTCACCGACCAGCGCTTCTGCATGACACCGCCGTAGAGGACGACGAGGCCCGGGACGCTCATCAGGCCGACGAGAGTGGCGGCGGTCAGCTGCCAGGCGTTGTCGCCCGGGTTCAGCCAGGTTGGATATGGGAGCACGGTCGATGCGATCAAGTCGATCCCCTTTCTGGAACTCGGTGAGTCGGGCTCAGGGGCCGTTTCGCACGACGGACCAACACAAAAAGGCCCCAAGACCCCGCAGAGACAGGTCTTGTGGCCTCGTTGCCCACGTCCGGCCGTCAACGACCGAACGAATCGGACTCTAGCGAGGCTGTTCTATTGCGGCAAGTGGGAACCGCCGCCGGCGACCGCCGGCAGCAGAATCACGGTCGCCCCGTCGGTGAGCTCGGTGTCGAGCCCTCCGAGCAGCCGGACGTCGGAGCCGTCGATGAAGACGTTCAGGAACTGGGGGAGATCGTCGCCCTCGAAGATCCTGTCCTTCAACGCCGGATAGGTCGCGACGAGATTCTCGAGCGCCTCGCGCACGGTGTTTCCGGTGGCGGCGACCTCGCGGTTTCCGCCAGCCTCGGGCCGAAGGATCGGTGGGATCCGGATCGTGCTCATCGGCTTCAGGCTACACGGCAGGTTCGAGTGCGACGGTCGCTTCCGGTCGCAGCTCCTCGATCCGGTCGATCTTCGCGAGGTCGGGGAAGAGCCACGGCCAGACGACGGCGAGAACGATCGTGATGACCCCGCCGGCGACGACCGCCGGTACCGCGCCGAGGAGCGCCGCGGCAGCACCGGACTCGAAGGCGCCGAGCTCGTTCGAGGCGCTGATGAACACCGATTCGACCGCGGTGACACGGCCGCGGAGCTCGTCCGGGGACGCGACGATCGCGATCGTGCTGCGGATGTTGACGCTGAACATGTCGACGAATCCGGCGACGGCGAGCGCGACGAGCGAGAGCGGGAAGGACTTCGAGAGCCCGAAGACGACCGTCGCGACGCCGAACGCCCCGACGACGACAAGAAGCGTCGTCCCGGTTCGCGTGACGATCGGGCGGCGAGTGAGGATGATGCCGGCCAGCAGTGCCCCGACGGCCGGCGCGCTGCGAAGGATCCCGAGCCCGAGCGGCCCCGTGTGGAGGATGTCGCGGGCGAACAGCGGCAGGAGCGCGACGGCCCCGCCGAAGAGGACCGCGAAGAGGTCGAGCGTGATCGCGCCGAGCATCACCGGCGTATGCCGGATGAAGCTGATCCCGGCGAGGAGCGTCTTCAGGTTCGGAGCCTCCCGGGCCGCCGCGTTCGTCCCCTCAGCGGGCTCATGGATCATCACGACCGCGACGAGGCCCAGCAGCAGCATCACCGTCGCGACGCCGTAGACGAGCTCTGCGTCGATCGCGAACAGGAGCCCGCCGAGCGCGGGCCCGGCCACCGTTCCACTCTGGAAGGCGATCGAGCGCAGCGCCAGGGAGCTCGGCAGGAGCTCTCGTGAGACGAGCGACGGGCCGAGCGCTCGTGCGGATGGGTTCGCGAGCGCGGCAGCGATGCCGTTTCCGGCGGCGAGCGCCAGGAAGGGCCACAGCTCCGTCGCACCGCCGATCGTGACGGCGAGGAGTGCGAGCGCTATGACGGCGTTCAGCGCCAGGGCGGCGGCGAACATGAGCCGCCGAGAGATGCGATCGGCGAGTTGGCCTGCCGGCAGCGCCAGTACGAGCAGCGGGACGAACTCGAAGAGCCCGACCAATCCGAGATCGAAGGCCGAGCGATGGACGGCGAACACCTGCCAGCCGATCGCGACCGCGACCATCTGGATCCCGAAGCTCTCGAGGACGAGCGCCCACCAGAGCAGGAAGTAGTTCCGGCCCCGCAGTGCTTCCGGAAGCCTGTTGCGAAGCCACGATGAACCGGCCGAACCCCCCGGCCGGTTCATCGAGTCGTTCGTTCTGAGCGCTCCAGGGCTCGATCCATCAGAGCTCTGAAACTAGCCAATCGGCGGCTTCATGCCGATTGGCCCGGCCGCTAGGCCGTGGGCTCGTCTTCGGCGAGGATCCGGTAGAGCGCCTTGCGGCTCGAGTCGAGCACCTTCGCGGCCGCGGCCCGCTGGGCCTCGTTGCCGTGGTGGATCACCTGACGCGTCGCGATCCCGACCTGCATGGCGAGCTGGCCGAGCTCGCGCACGCCCTCGGGCATGCCCTCGCCGGCCTTCTGCCAGGGATTGCCGAACTGCTCGCGATGCTCCTCGAGGTGAGCCTTGCCTGCGTCGGTGAGCTCGAAGACGTTGCCGCCGTCGCGCGCCTCCGAACGGACGAGACCCTCGTCGGCGAGGAGCTGGAATGCCGGGTAGACGGAGCCGGGGCTCGGGCGCCAGGCGCCCTCCGACCGCTGCTCGATCTCCTGCATCACCTGGTAGCCGTTCCGGGGCTCCTCTTCGAGGAGGAGCAGGATCGCCGCGCGGACGTTGCCGCGACGCATCCGCCGCCCGCGGGGCCCACCAGGGCCGCCGGGGCCGCCGAAGCGGAACTTGAAGAACTCGGGGCCGCCGGGGCCGAAGCCTCCGGGGCCTTCGGGGCCAGAGCCCCACGTATACATCTTGTTGTGTCTGTGCATATCGCGATAGTACATCGATATATCGGTATATGTCAAGTTGATCGAGTACCTTGCCGGGCGCGAGGTGTGGTAAGGCTTCCGGAATGCCGGTCGAAGGCCAAGCCGAACGCCTCACGACACCGCTGACACGGCGGGACCGGCGCGTCGTCGCCGCGATCGGCGCCGTCACGTTGATCGCGATCGTCGCGGGTGCGCTCTATCTCGGGCTCCGCGGCAACCCCGCAGCCGGCCCGTGCTTCACCGCGACCTATCCCTCGTCGATGGGGGGAGCGACGATTCACCACTGCGGCTCGGCGGCCGTCCACTACTGCCGGGTGGACGCTTTCGAGCCCGAGGTCGTCGCCGCGTGCCGCGGCGCCGGTCTCGCGGTCGGCAATCGTCCGTAGCCCCGTATCCTTGCGGCATGAAGGTCGTTCTCCCAGACGGCAAGGAGCTCGAGCTCGCCGAGGGCGCAACCGGCCTCGACGCGGCGCGCGCGATCGGGCCCAGGCTCGCCGAACAGGCTGTGCTCGTGCGCTCGAACGGCTCGACGCAGGATGTGCGCGCGCCGCTCCGCGACGGGCAGCCGATCCAGTTCCTCACGACGCGGGACGTGAACGACGCCGACGCGCTCTACGTCCTGCGCCATTCGAGCGCCCACCTGCTCGCCGAGGCGGTTCGGCGGCTCTACCCGGGCGTGAAGGTCGCGATCGGCCCGCCGATCGAGCATGGCTTCTACTACGACTTCGACTTCCCCGAGCCGATCGCCGAGTCCGACCTCGAGCGGATCGAGGCCGAGGTGAAGCGGGAGATCGAGGAGGGCCGGGTCTTCTCGCGCAGCGCGATCACCCGCGACGAGGCGAAGGAGCGCTTCGAGGCCGAAGGCGAGCCGTACAAGGTCGAGCTCGTCGACACGGCCGAAGGCGACATCACCCTGTACAGCCAGGGGGACTTCACGGACCTCTGCCGCGGCCCGCACCTACAGGACGCGAGCCCGATCAAGGCCTTCAAGCTCACCGGCCTCGCCGGCGCGTACTGGCGCGGCGACGAGCACAACAAGCAGCTGACGCGGATCTACGGCACGGCGTTCTTCCGGCAGGGCGACCTCGACGCGCATCTCGAACGCCTCGAGGAGGCACGCAAGCGCGACCACCGCCGCCTGGGCACCCAGCTCGACCTGTTCCACTTCTCGGACGTCTCCCCGGGCTCGCCGTTCTGGCACCCCAAGGGGATGGCGATCTGGAACGTGCTCGAAGACCTCCGCCGCCGCGAGAACCGCGAGCGCGGCTACGTCGAGGTGCGCACGCCGCAGATCTACGACAAGGAGCTGTGGGTCACCTCGGGGCACTGGGAGAAGTACCGCGAGCACATGTTCACGTTCGAGTCCGAACACCGGGAGTTCGGGCTGAAGCCGATGAACTGCCCGGGTCACTGCGTGCTCTACGCCGACGGCCAGTACAGCTACCGCGAGCTGCCGCTGCGCATGGCGGAGGCGGGCGTCCTGCACCGGGACGAGCTGACGGGCGCGCTCCACGGGCTACTCCGGGTGCGGATGTTCTCGCAGGACGACGCCCATCTCTTCTGCACGCCCGAGCAGATCGAGGACGAGGTGATCGGCTGTCTCGACTACGGCTACTTCATCTGGGACAAGCTCGGCCTCGAGATCAAGGTCGAGCTTTCGACCCGCCCCGACAACAGGCTCGGGACCGACGAGGAATGGGATGTCGCCGAGGCGGCGCTCACGAGCGCGCTCGAGCGGCGCGGGATCGAGTTCACGGTGAATGCCGGCGACGGCGCGTTCTACGGGCCGAAGATCGACCTGCACATGCTCGACTCGCTCGACCGCTCGTGGCAGATCGGGACGGTGCAGCTCGACTTCCAGATGCCGCAGCGCTTCGGCCTCCGCTACCAGGGCGCCGACAACGCCGAGCACACGCCCGTGATGATCCACCGGGCGCTGATCGGCTCGTTCGAGCGGTTCATCGGGATCCTGATCGAGCACTTCGCGGGCGCCTTCCCGTTCTGGCTCGCCCCGGTGCAGGTTCGGGTGCTTCCGGTCGGGCTCGACCACCACGAAGCTGCGCGCGCGCTCGCGGCGCGGCTCGACGCCTATCGCGTCGAGGTCGACGACTCGAGCGAGACCGTCGGCAAGCGGATCCGCAACGCCGAGGTCGACAAGATCCCGTTCACGATCGTCTACGGCGATGCCGAGAGCGACGATTCGCTCGCGATCCGCGAGCACGGTGGCGAGCAGTCCAAAAAGTCTCTTGCGGAACTGCAGGACTTGCTTGCTACTCTGTCTGCCTGACAAGTAGGGACGAAACCGTCTCTCACCTCCTGGACGACGTGTGCGCGCAAGCAGGCGCAGCACGATCGGCCTCGGAGGTTCAACCGAGCGGGTTGAAATCGGTGAATGCCGGTGCTTGTCAGCGTAGAAATGTCTTTCAGCCACATTCGGAGGTAATGACGAGCTTGGTAGTCAACATTTGAGGCCGAGGCGGGGTTCATGGGAGCTGCCGCGCCGGCCGGAGCCGCAGGCGCGTGTCAACGAGACGATCCGTTCGCCACGCGTGCGGCTGATCGGTGAGGAAGGGCAGCAGCTCGGCATCAAGCAGATCGGTGAGGCGCGCGCCTATGCCGACAGCAAGGGGCTCGACCTGGTCGAGGTGGCCGCGCAAGCGGATCCGCCCGTCGCCAAGGTGATGGACTACGGGAAGTACCGCTACGAGCTCGAGCAGAAGGCAAAGCAGGCGCGCAAGAACCAGACCCAGATCCACGTCAAGGAGATCAAGCTCAGGCCCAAGATCGGAATCCACGATTACGAGACCAAGAAAGGCCACGTCGTCCGCTTCCTGAATCAGCGGGCGAAGGTCAAGGTCACGATCATGTTCCGGGGCCGCGAGCGCGAGCATCCGGACCGCGGGCGTGACTTGCTCATGCGGCTCGCAGAGGACGTCAAGGAGATCGGACTGATCGAGACCCAGCCGCTCCTCGAAGGCCGCAACATGACGATGGTGATGGCACCGACGAAGAACGCGGGAGTGAAGAAAGATGCCGAAGATGAAGAGGAACTCGGGAGCCAAGAAGAAATTCAAGGTGACCGGAACGGGGAAGCTCCTGCGCCGGAAGGCGGGCCAGAGCCACAACCTGGAGCACAAGTCGCCGAAGCGGAAGCGGGCGTTCAGTAAGGACCAGCCCGTCGCCGAGGGGAACGACAGGGTCGTTCGCCGGATGCTCGGCATCCCTGGGGTAAAGAAGGCTCAGCCGAAGAAGGCGCAGCCGACGAGAGAGAAGAAAGTGGGTTCGAGCTAATGGCCCGCGTCAAGCGATCGGTCCACGCGCGCAAGAAGCGCCGCAAGGTTCTCGAGCAGGCCAAGGGCTACTGGGGCCTCAAGAGCACCAACTACACGTACGCCAAGGAGCAGGTCGAGCACTCGCTCTCGTATGCGTACAGAGACCGCAAGGTCAAGAAGCGGATGTTCCGGCGGCTCTGGATCACCCGGATCAACGCCGGCGCTCGGCTCCATGGGCTCTCCTATAACCAGTTCATCTCCGGCCTGAAGGCGGCCGACGTCGAGCTCGACCGCAAGGTCCTCGCCGATCTCGCCGTGCACGATCCGGAGCAGTTCGGGAAGCTCGCCGAGCAGGCCAAAGGCGCCCTCCCCGGCTAGCGCCGGGCCATTTCCCGCCGACGTTGCGACCAGGTCGGGCTCGAACCGGGGAAATGGCGCTCTTGATCTCGTCCCCCGACAACGAGAAGCTGAAGCTCGTCCGCAAGCTCCGCGAACGGCGCTGGCGCGAGAAGCTCGGCCTCTTCGTCTGCGAGGGCGAGGATCTCGTCGCGGCGGCGACTGTCGAGGCGGTCGAGCTGCTCGTCGCGGGCGAGAACGTCGAGCCGGCGCTGCTCGCCGGGGTCTCGACTGCGGCCCATCCTCCACGCGTGATCGGCATCTACCGCCGCGCCGATCTCCCGGGCACGTCGCGGCGGCCGGCGACGCTCGCCCTGTGGCACATCTCGGACCCGGGCAACGTCGGCACGCTGATCCGCACCGCCGATGCCTTCGACGCAGCCGTCGCCCTCTCGGAGGGCTGCGCCGACCCAACGGGCGCAAAAGCGCTCAGAGCCTCAGCCGGCGCGATCTGGCGCGTTCCCCTGCTGCCGTTCCCCGACCCGAACGACGCTCGTGTTGCACGTCACAAAGACAACGCTTCTGCAGGCGGAGAGAGTGACGTGCAACACAAGAGCCTGAAGCGCGTCGGCCTCGTCGCCCACGCCGGGGCTCCGCTCGGCGAATGCGACCTCGGCGGCGAGGTCGTGTTTCTGCTCGGGGCAGAGCGGGAGGGGCTACCGGAAAGGCTGGGGCGCGATCTCGACGCCCGGATTCCGATCGGGTCCGAGTCGCTGAACGTGGCCGCCGCCGGCGCGATCGCGCTCTACGAATGGCGCCGGCAGAACCCTGTTGCTACGGCGACTGCTCCTTCGCCTTGATCTTCGCCTGGTAGTAGTCGATCCGCTCCTGGAGCATGGCCTCGATTCGCCTGTGATCGGCCTTCCACTCGGTGTACTCGTCAGGAGTCATCTTCTTCCTCTTCATCACCATCGTTCTCCTGTAGTAGGTCGAGGATCTGTTCGACATCGCTCCGGATTCGGAACAGGGTCTCGAACAAAGTCTGCACGTCCGGATCTTCGATGTCCACGACCCGAGACTGCCCGAGGCAGGCGGTGACCCCAATCCGCTCTTTCAGCCAGTCTTACGGCAGACGAAGATGGCATCCTCGTGGTCGTTCCAGGCGGTGAGGTCGAACCAGCCGTAGAGGCCCTCGACGACGAAGCCTTCGGCGCCGAGGAGGTCACGCCACTCCGAGACGGCGATCCACGCGAGCGAGAGCTCCGACTCGACGCCGTGGCCGCGTACGCGCAGGGTCAGCATGCGTCGGCGCTCGTCCCAGTCGGCGCGCTCGTAGATCCCGGGCTCCCGCTCGAGCCAGCGGCCGTGCGTCTCGGCGATGTCGTCGGGGCCGGGGCAGAAGACGTCGAAGACGAACATCCCGCCTGGCTCGAGCAGACGATGGACCGTCCGGATGACCGCGCGGCGATCCTCGTCGGTCTGCATGTGGAGGAGTGAGCGGAACGGGATGATCACGAGCGGTACGGTCTCCTCGACCGGCGGATCGCGGAAGTCGCCCAAACGCAGGTCCAGCTCGAGGTGTCGTCCGACTGCAACCCCGGCGAGCGCGGCCTGCTCGCGGGCGACCTCGAGCATTCCCTCGGAGAGGTCGACTCCGATCACCCGAATCCCCTCCGCTGCAACCGGGATCGCGATCCGGCCCGTTCCGACCCCGAGCTCGACCATCGGCCCGCCCGAGCGGCGCGCCCGCTCGAGGTAGAACGAGACGTCTTCGACGACGCTCACAGACCACGGGTCGTAGAGCCGGGCGATCCTGTCGTAGGCGGACATGACGCTATGCTGCCCGTTATGACGGCAGCGCTCAGCGGCTTCCTGTTTATTTCGCCCCGGTCGGAGACCGGGTCGATGGCCTGCGCCGTCTGACCTCGCGTTCTCTGCCCGGGGCGCCACCACCCGCCGCCCGAACGACACTGGAGAAGCGATGACCGAAGAGACCGATTGGGAGAGCTACCGCGACGAGGCCGAGAAGGCCTTCGCCGGCGCGGGGCTCGACACGATCGAGGATGCCCGCGTGCAGTACCTGGGCCGGAAGAGCCCGCTGGCGCTCGGTTTGCGCGGCGTGCGCGACCGGGACACCGGGATGCGGCTGAACACGATCCGGACGGCGCTCGAGGCGGCCGCCGAGGCGCGCGAGCAGGCGCTCGCGGGAGAGGAGCTCGACCGGCGCCTGCGCGACGAGGTGATCGACGTCACGCTTCCCGGCGAGGAGCTGCCGCTCGGCCACCTGCATCCGATCACCCAGGTTCGCCGCGCGGTCGAGGACGCGTTCCTCGGGCTCGGCTGGGAGGTGCGCGACGACCGCGAGGTCGAGACCGTCGAATACAACTTCGACAAGCTGGCGTTCCTGCCGACCCACTCGGCTCGCTCGCCGCGCGACACGTTCTTCTTCGACGACACGCACGTGCTCCGCACCGAGACGAGCCCGTCGCAGATCCACATCCTCGAGGAGAAGCCGCCGCCGATCTACATGGTGTCGATCGGGCGCGTCTATCGCCGCGACGCGATCACCGCGACGCGCTATCCGATCTTCCACCAGTTCGAGGGGCTCGCCGTGGACAAGGGCCTGACGCTCGCCGACCTCAAGGGGACGCTGCTGCACGTGATGCGCGCCCTCTACGGGCCCACCCGGCGGGTGCGGTTCCGGACGCACTTCTTCCCCTTTACCGAGCCCTCGATCGAGCCCGACGTCTCGTGCGGGATCTGCGACGGCGCCGGCTGCCGGACCTGCAAGTTCTCGGGCTGGATCGAGATGGGTGGCGCCGGGATGGTCGATCCGCAGGTGCTCCAGAACGTCGGCCTCGATCCCGAGGAGTGGGGCGGCTTCGCGTTCGGCTGCGGGCTCGAGCGCACGGCCCAGCTGCGTCACGACATTCCCGACATCCGCGCCCTCTGGGAAGGCGACCTCCGCGTGCTGCGTCAATTCTGATGGAGGGCACGTTCTGATGCGCGTTCCCGTCTCCTGGCTCCGCGACTACGTCGCGATCGAGATGCCGCTTCCCGAGCTTGCGGCGCGTCTTTCCGTCTCGACCGCGGAGGTCGAGGGCATCGAGCGCCGCGGTGTCGCCGACGAGGGCGGAAACCTTGGCCTGTTCAAGGTCGGCCGGGTGGTCGAGGCCGAGAAGCATCCGAACGCGGACCGCCTCCAGATCACGAAGGTCGACGTCGGCGAGGGCGAGCCGCGCTCGATCGTCTGCGGCGCCTGGAACTTCGGTGTCGGCGCCACGGTCGGCGTGGCGCTACCCGGCGCGACCCTCCCGAACGGGCTCACGCTCGACCGGCGCGAGGTGCGCGGCCTCGTCTCCGACGGGATGATCCTGGCCGAGGACGAGATCGGCCTCGGCGCCGACCACGCCGGGATCATGCTGCTGCCAGAGACCGAGGCGGGCACGCCGCTGTCCGATCTCCTGCCTCTCAGCGAGGACGTGCTGATCGTCGAGGCGACCGGGAACCGCCCTGATCTTCAGTCGGTCTACGGGATCGCCCGCGAGATCGCGACCCTCTACGACCTGCCGCTCTCGGAGATGTCCAGGGGACAGTCCCCTGGACATGGCCCGGAGAGACAAGTGGCGATTCGGATCGACGACTTCTCGGGCTGTCCGCGCTACGTGGGCCGGCTCTTCGAAAACGTCGTGATCGCCCCCTCGCCGCAGTGGCTCCGCTCGCGCCTGTTCCTCGCCGGCCAGCGACCGATCTCGAACGTCGTCGACATCACGAACTACGTGATGCTCGCGCTCGGAAACCCGCTCCACGCCTTCGACTACTCGACGCTCCGCGGCGCGCAGATCATCGTCCGCCGCGCCGCAGCCGGCGAGAGGCTCACCACCCTCGACGGAACCGAGCGCACGCTCGCCGCCGACGACCTCGTGATCGCCGATGCCGACCGGGCGATCGCGCTCGCCGGGATCATGGGCGGCGAGGAGACGGAGATCGGCGAGGGGACGACGAGCGTCCTGCTCGAGGCGGCCAACTTCGAGCCGTACGGCATCTACCGCACCTCCGAGCGGCAGCATCTGCGAACCGAGGGCTCCAACCGCTGGGAGAAGGGCGTCGATCCGTATCTCGCAGCGACCGCCGCGGACGTCGCGACGACGCTCGTGCTCGAGCTCGCCGGAGCGACCTGGACCGCCGCAGCGGATGTTCAGGGCGAGCTCCCGAAGCGGCCCGAGATCGCCTTCCGCCCCGAGCGCGCCGACGCGCTGATCGGCGTCGAGACGCCTGCCGAGCACCAGTATGCGCTCCTCGACCACCTTGGCTTCAACCGTCGCGACGACGGCGCGGTCCTCGCTCCGACCTGGCGCGCACGGGACGTCACACGTGAGGTCGACGTGATCGAGGAGATCGCCCGCTTCCGTCTCGAGGACGTGCCGTTCACGCTTCCCGCTCGTCGCGAGATGCACGGCCTGCTCACCCGGGAGCAGCAGCTGCGCCGCCGCGTCGAGGACGCACTCGCCGGCCTGGGCTTCGCAGAGATCTACACGCCGAGCCTGCGTCCCGACGAGGAGACTACGTGGAAGCTCCCCGAGCCGATCTCGGTCGAGTTGACCGCACTGCGCACGAGCCTCATCCCGAGCCTCGTCGAAGCGGCCCGCCGGAACATCGACGCGGGCGCGAAGAGCATCGCGCTGTTCGAGATCGCTCGCGTCTACCTCCCGGCCGGCGAGCTCCCGAACGAGCGCCTGCACGTCGCCGGGCTCGTCGAGGGCGGCTTCCTGCGCGTGAAGGGCGTCGTCGAGACGCTCTACGCCGCGCTGAAGGCCGAGCCCGCGTTCGAGCGCACCACCCATCCGCAGCTCCACCCTGGCAAGGCCGCGAAGACGCCCGCCGGCATCGTCGGGGAGGTGCACCCGCGCGAGCTCGACGGAGCCTGGGGCGCGTTCGAGCTCGACCTCGAAGAGCTCTTCTCCGCCTCTCACGAGCCGGTCGTCTACCGCGACGTGATCACGTATCCCGCCGTCCGGCAGGACATCGCCGTCGCCGTCGCCGAGGACGTCCCGGCCGGTGAGCTCGTTGCCGCGGCACGGGAGGCCGCCGGCGAGGAGCTTCGCGAGATCCGCGTCTTCGACGTCTACCGCGGCGACCAGGTCGGCGAGGGCCGTAAGTCGGTCGCGTTCTCGGTCGCCTACCAGTCGGCCGAGCGCACGCTCACCGAGGAAGACGCCGCCCGGCTGCGCACCCGGATCCTCGAGGCGCTCGCCGCGCGGTTCGGCGCCGACCAGCGCTGATCGATCAGATGAACTGGATCGTCGCGGCCGAGGCCTTGAACGTCTGCTCGTACTTGGCCCTGTCGAGCGCGAGCGCCGTGTAGGTGAAGAGGTAGACGCGGCTCCCGCGAGCTGCCGCGTACTCGAGCGTGAGCAGCTGATGCCCGAGGATCGCGACCAGCCGGGTCGACTCGTACACAAGCGCCGGCGTGCCGTCGAGGTGGGCGCTTGTCAGCTTCCCGCGCGAGAGGTAGATCGCCCCGGAGCCTCCGAGGACCCACTGCCGCAGCGTCTCTCCCGGCTGGAGCTTCCCGACGAGCAGGTTGATGTTCGCCGTGAACCCGTCGTGCTCGACCGGCGAGCGATACACCGCGACCGGTCTCGGTGAGGACCCGAGCCCGGAGGCGCTTCCCGTAAACCAGCCGTCGGGCACCTGGAGGCTCACCCCGTACTTCGGGAGCTGCTCCTGCATGAGCGCGGGGCCTGATGCCGAGGCGGTAGAGCCCCAGACGAAAAGGCCAAAAACGATCAAGAAGCTCAGCCTGCCCATGCCTTACCTACCGCACCCTACTAGAGGATCGATCAGGCCTTGTCGATCGATCCTCTAGACCATCCGGCCGTCGATCTGCCAGACGGGGCCCTGCGTCCCGACAGGGTGGGTGTCCGAGAGCACGCGGAGCACCGTCACGTGGCCGGTCATGCCTGCCGCGTCGCAGCGCTCGAGGCAGCGGCGCACCATTCCGGGCGTCGCGCCGTAGCCGAACCGGCTCGCGCTTCGAAACTGGAGCCGTAGCGTGCCGGCGACACGTCGCGGGTTGATCGGCGCCATGTTCAGTGCGCCAGGCTCGAGGTAGTCGGAGGAGTCCAGCTCGATCTCGCCGAGGATGTCGCTCCAGTCGGCGGGCACGGTCGCGAGTGCTGCGTCCCATGACGCCGGCAGGGTTGGGGCGGGAGGGGCCTCGGTCTCGGCCGGCCGCTCGGCGACCGACCCGATCCAGAGCGCACCGTGAAGCCGTTCGGCGTCGAGTCGCGCGAGCCCGCGGCGCAGCCCCTCCGCACTCGGCCCCGCCTGCGCGCCTGCGCCCGCCCGCACGATCCGGAGCGAGATCGAATCGGGGCCGGAACGAACCGGCTGGAGCGGCGCGAGCAGCTCGACCGCGCGGTCGGCGTGCGAGGCCTCCTCGAGTGTGACGCTGACATTCGCGTCGATCCAACCGTCGGGGAGCCCATCCTCCAGGTCCTGCCAGTCCTTTGCGAGTGCCATCCGCGCAGAACGTACACTCAAAGCCATGGCGAAGGTCGAAAAGAAGCGCGCCCTGTCCGAGGACCGGCTCCGCGACTTTTTGCGGGAGATGCTCCTGATCAGGCGTTTCGAGGAGAAGGTCGAGGAGCGCTTCCGCGCTGGCGACCTGGCCGGCTTCCTGCATGTCGCGATCGGACAGGAGGCGGCCGAGGTCGGCGTGTGCGCGGCGATGGAGGACGGCGACGTCTTCGGCTCGACCCATCGCGCGCACGGCCACACCCTCGCCCGCGGCACGCACCCGAACGCGCTCATGGCGGAGCTCTACGGGAAGATGGAGGGCTGCTCGCACGGCTACGGAGGCTCCATGCACCTCTACGACGTCGAGCGCGGCAACCTCGGTGCGAACGCCGTCGTCGGCGGCGGCATCCCCTCGCTCGTCGGTGCCGGGCTCGCGTTCAAGCTCCGTGACGAGCCGCGGGTCGCGGTCGCGTTCTTCGGCGACGGCGCCACGAACACCGGCACCTTCCACGAGTCGCTCAACCTCGCCCAGCTCTGGAACACGCGCACCCTCTTCGTCTGCGAGAACAACGAATGGGCGGAGTCGACCCCCGGCTGGCAGCACTCGCCGGTCTGGAACGACATGTCCAAGCGCGCTCTCGCCTTCGACATGCACTCGATCAAGGTGGACGGGCAGGACGTCGAGAAGGTCTTCGAGAAGGCGAGCGAGGCACTCGACTACGTCCGCTCGGGTGCCGGACCGGTCTTCCTGGACGTCGAGACCTACCGGATGCACGGCCACTACATCGGCGACGCGCAGGTCTACCGGTCGAAGGAAGACCGCGACGAGGCTGCCGAGCGCGACCCGATCGTCCGGCTGCGCGAGAAGCTCGAGGTCGGTGACGACGACTGGCAGGCGCTCGAGGACGAGGTGCACGAGATCGTCGAGGCCGCCGTCGAGTTCGCGAAGAACGGCACCGATCCCCAGCCCGAAGACGCCCTCAAGAACATCTACGCCTGAGTCCAATGCCCGTCATGCAGTACAGAGAAGCGGTGAACGACGCGCTCGCGACCGCGATGCGGCAGGACGAGGACGTCTTCCTGATGGGCGAGGACATTGCGGAGATGGGCGGCTCGATGGGCGTGACCCAGGGCCTCTACGAGGAGTTCGGCGCCGAGCGCGTGCGGAACACGCCGATCTCCGAGATGGCCATCGTCGGTGCCGGGATCGGTGCGGCGATGCAGGGCATGCGCCCGGTCGTGGAGATCATGTACGAGGACTTCCTCACGCTCTCCCTCGAGCAGATCGTGAACCAGGCGGCCAAGCACCGCTACATGTCGGGCGGACAGCTGAAGGTACCGCTGACGATCCGCACGCAGGGCGGCGCCGGCTGGTCGCCGGGCGCCCAGCACGCCCAGCAGCTCGAGGCGTGGCTCGTGCACGTGCCGGGGCTGAAGGTCGTGTACACCGCGAGCCCGAACGACGCGCGCGGTCTCCTCTGGTCGTCGATCTACGACGACAACCCGGTGATCTTCTTCGAGCACCGGCTGCTCTACCCGGTGAAGGGTGAGGTCACGGAGACGCTCGAGCCGATCCCGCTCGGCAAGGCCCGGGTCGTGCGCGAAGGCACGGACGTCACGGTGATCGCTCTCGGGCCGCTCGTCCACCGGGCGCTCGAGGCGGCCGAGCAGGCGGAGGCGGACGGGATCTCGGTCGAGGTCGTCGATCCCCGGACGCTGCAGCCGCTCGACGAGGAGACGCTTGTCGAATCGGTCAAGAAGACGAACCGCGCCGTCGTCGCCCACGAGGCGGTCACACGGATGGGGTTCGGGGCCGAGGTCGCCGCGATGCTGCAGGAGAAGGCCTTCGACTGGCTCGACGCGCCGATCGAGCGCGTCGGGGCGCCGTTCACCCCGATTCCGTTCGCGCCGCCGATGGAGAAGTTCGTCGTCCCGGGCCCCGCCGAGGTTCTCGCGGCGATCCGGAAGACGGTCGCACGCAGCTGATGGCGACCGACGTGAAGCTGCCCCGGCTCGGCCAGGGGATGGAGAGCGGCACGATCGTCAAGTGGCTGAAAGCCGAGGGCGACGCGGTCGAGAAGGGCGAACCGCTCTTCGAGGTCGACACCGACAAGGCCACCCAGGAGGTCGAAGCCGAGGCGAGCGGCGTGCTGCTCCGCATCTCGGTGCCCTCGGGTGAGGTGCCTGTGGGGGAGACCGTGGCTCTGATCGGGGAGCCGGGAGAAGCCGCGGAGCCGGCCATTTCGGCCGAGCCCGAAATGGCTAGTGAAGAGCCGGAGCCGGTGCAGGAGCCGACGTCGCTGCCGGCGAACGAGTTTCGCTCCGTGATCAACGGCGCCCGCGAGCAGGCCGGCGGTCGCGTCAAGGCCTCGCCGCTCGCGCGGAAGATGGCGCAGGAGCGCGGGATCGATCTCGGCGGGCTCACCGGGACCGGGCCCGACGGGCGGATCATCGCCGAGGACGTCGAGCGTGGAGCCGCGAAAGCGCCCGCCGAGGCTGCTGCGGCTCCCGCCGCCCCGGCCCCGGCCGCCCCGGCCCCGGCCGCTCCGGCTCCGGCGCAGCATCTGCCCGACGAGGTCGAGTCGGTGCCGCTCACGAGCATCCGCCGCACGATCGCGCGCCGGCTCACCGAGGCCGCCCAGGTTCCCGTGTTCCAGCTCACCGTCTCGATGGAGATGACCCACGCGAACGCGCTCGTCGAGCGCTCGCGCGAGCTCAACCCGGGTATTCGCGTCACGGTGACCGACCTGCTCACCCGGGTCTGCGCGAGCGCACTTCAGCGGCATCCGGACGTGAACGTCCAGTTCAGCGAGGAGGCGCTGCTCCGGTTCCCCTCGGCGAACATCGGGATCGCGGTCGCCGCCCCGCAGGGGCTCGTGGTGCCGGTCGTCCGCTCCGTGGAGCGGCTCTCGCTCGCGGAGGTGGCCGAGCGCCGTGCCGAGCTCGTCGAGCGCGCCCGCGGCGGTTCGCTGCAGCTGGCCGATCTCGAGGGAGGCACCTTCACGATCTCGAACCTCGGGATGTTCGGCGTCGAGCAGTTCACCGCGATCCTGAATCCGCCCCAGGCTGCGATCCTCGCGGTCGGCGCGACCGCCGACCGTGCCGTCGTGGTCGGCGGCGAGGTCGTCGTGCGGCCGATGATGACGGTCACCGCCACCTTCGACCATCGGGCCGTCGACGGCGCCCCTGCCGCAGACTTCCTGCGCACGGTCAAGACGTTTCTCGAGGACCCGGCGCTCGCGTTGTGATCACCGTCCGGCGCGGAGACAAGCTCGATGTCCCGTTCCTGCGGTCGCTTCTCGGTTTTGCCTACAACTGGCACGTCAACGCGTTCGACACCGACATCTCGATCTCGCGGTACGTCGATGCGTGGGGAAGGAAGGGCGACACGGCCCTGATCGCGATGGACGGCGGGCACTCCGTCGGGGCCGGCTGGTTCCGGCTCTTTCCCGACACCCTGCGAGGGTACGGCTACATCGACTCGGAGACTCCGGAGATGACGGTTGTCGTGGTGCCCACGCGGCAGGACGAAGGCATCGGCGCCCAGCTCGTGACGGCGCTCCTCGAACGCGCGAAGGCCGGCGGCTACGCAGCCGTCTCGGTGTCGGTCGAACGGGGGAATCCCGACGAGGAGCGGTTCAAGGGCCAGGGTTTCGAGCAGGTCAGGGAGGACGGGAAGACGCTCATCCTCCGTCGGGCGCTCTGACGGCCGCGTCGATCCACGGGACGAGCTCGGCCACGAAGGCCGGGTCGATCGCGTGGTCGATCGGTGACTCGCGGTAGAGCACCTCGGCTCCGGCCGCTTCGAGCTCGGCCACCGAACGGTGGGCGAACTCGACCGGAATCACGGGGTCGTACGTGCCGTGCGCCACCGCGACCGGCGGGAACGGGCGGGACGCATCCAGCCGCCAGCCCTCGACGACCGGGACGAACCCCGAGAAGCCGATGACCGCGGCAGGCCGGGGCCGACCCTCGCCGAGGCCGACCGCGAAGCTCATCACCGCGCCCTGCGAGAAGCCGCCGATCAGCTTGCGTTCGTACGGGAGCGCGTCGACGAAGCCGGCGAGCGCCGCGTAGCCCTCTGCGAACGTCGCCGGGTCCGGGTAGCCGACCCGCGGCACGGCGTACCAGTGGGCGCCGCCGGGAGGGAGCGACAGCGGCCCGCGGGGGCAATAGCCGTGCAGCCGGCGCTCGGGATCGAGGGCGTCGAACAGACCGAGCAGGTCATGCTCGTTCGAACCGCGCCCGTGGACGAGAACGAAGGCGCCCTCGGCCTCCCCGGCGGCGGGCCGCTCCGCGAAGATCACGCGCGGCCCGGGCGTGGGTCGGGGAGCGGCGTGAGGCGCCCTTCGAGCTGGCTTCGGAGCCGCTCGTAGTTCGGCGGCAGCGAGAGGTGCTCGCCGAGCGACTCGAGCGGCTCGTCCGAGGTGAAGCCCGGGCCGAGCGTGGCGATCTCGAACAGCACGCCGCTCGGTTCGCGGAAGTAGATCGAGCGGAAGTAGAAGCGGTCGATCACCGGGGTCGGCTGGCCGCCGATCGAGGCGACCTTCGCGCGCCACGTCTCGTGATCCTCGATCGTCGAGGCCCACGCGACATGGTGGACGGTGCCGGCGCCGGGCATCCCGCGGGTCTCGGGGGCATCGTCGTACACGTAGAAGCTGCCCCGATGCTCTCCGCGGCATTCCCAACCCGGCGTGAAGCCGAGCCCCCACAGGAACATCGCGCTGCGGCCGTAGTCGGACGAGAACGCCCGCACGCCGGCAAAGCCGCGGAGCGCGAGCTCGCGCGGGATCTCGGGGTGCTCGGCGATCAATGGCTCGTCCCCGGATTCGTCGACGACGAGCTCGAGCTCGAGCCCTTCCGGGTCGTGGATCACGGTGGACCCGAACTGCCGCTCGCCGCCCGCGCGCTCGGCCCAGAAGTCGAGCGCCTCCTCGGAAGCCACGCGGAACACGATGCGGTGCACCATCCCGTCGCCGGCGCGCCCGCGCGGCGTTCCCGGATACTCGAAGAAGGTGATGTCGGCTCCGGCGTTTCCCTTCTCGTCGGCGTAGAAGAGGTGGTAGACGGTCGGGTCGTCCTGGTTCACCGTCTTCTTCACGAGCCGCAGCCCGAGCGTGCCGGCGTAGAACTCGACGTTCGCGGGCGCGTCGCCCGTGATGCACGTGACGTGGTGGATGCCTTCGAGCTTCATCTGCCTGGCATTGTGCCCTCGCTAGCATCGGCGCGATGAAATGTGACGTCGCAGTTCTCGGTGGAGGCCCCGGCGGGTACACCGCAGCGATCCGTGCCGCCCAGCTCGGTGCGAAGGTCGTCTGCATCGAGGCGGAGCCGGAACTCGGCGGTACCTGCCTTCGCGTGGGCTGCATCCCGACGAAGGCGTGGGTGCAGACGGCTCACTACCTGAACATGGCCCGCGACTCGTTCGAGAAGCTCGGGGTGATCGTCGAGGATCCGGAGCTCGACTTCGAGGCGGCAGGCAAGTGGAAGGACGGCGTCGTCTCGCAGATGACCGGCGGGATCGCCTCGCTCTTCAAGGCCAACGGCGTCGAGTGGGTCCACGGCCGAGGCTCGTTCACCGGCCCGAACACGATCGCAGTCGAGGGCGGCGAGGACGTCGAGTTCGACTCGGCGATCATCGCCACCGGGTCGTTTCCGATCCGCCCGCCGATCCCGGGGCTCGACTCGGAGCTGTGCGTCGACTCGACCGGGCTCCTCACCCGCAAGGAGGTGCCGAGGCGCCTCGCGATCCTCGGCGGCGGGATCATCGGCTGCGAGTTCGCGTCGATCTTCAAGACGTTCGGCAGCGAGGTGACCGTGATCGAGATGCTCGACCGGCTGCTTCCGACCGAGGACGAGG
Organism: Gaiellaceae bacterium; assembly: GCA_036271235.1. GTDB lineage: Bacteria > Actinomycetota > Thermoleophilia > Gaiellales > Gaiellaceae > PALSA-600. The sequence continues at coordinate 168,286 of DATBBA010000031.1, read as the reverse complement.
ACGCGTCGAAAGAGCTTGCGAAGGCCTACAAGAAGAAGGGGATCGCGCTCCAGCTCGGCAAGCAATGCACCGGGATCGAGGAGCAGAGCGGCGCGCTGACCGTGCATTTCGGCGAAGGCGAGACGGTCGAGGCGGATCTGATGCTCGTCTCGGTCGGGCGCGCACCGCTCGTGTCCGGGATCGGCCTCGAGGCTGCGGGCGTGTCGTTCGACACGCGCAAGGGAGTCGGAGCCGACGACGCGCGCCGCACCTCTGTGCCCCACATCTATGCGGTCGGCGACTGTGCCGGCTACTGGCAGCTCGCGCATACGGCGTTCCGTGAGGGCGAGGTCGCGGCAGAGAACGCCTGCGGTCACGAGGCCTTCGTCGGCGAGCCCGCTGTGCCGCGCCCGATCTATACCGACCCGGAAGTTGCGGGCGTCGGCCTGACCGAGGCGCAGGCACGCGAGGCCTACGGCGACGATGTCGCGGTCGGGCGCTTCCCCTGGATCGCGAATGCGCGTGCCGTGATGCAGGACGAGACGGTGGGCTTCGTGAAGTCGATCCACGAGACGCGCTACGGCGAGCTCCTCGGGATCGTGATCGTCGGCCCGCACGCGACCGACCTGATCGAAGCCGGGGTGGTCGCGATCGACGCGGAGTCGACGGTGGAGACCGTCGCCGACGGGATGGCGCCGCACCCGACGCTTTCGGAAGGGATCAAGGAGGCCGGCCTCGTCGCGCTCGGCCGGGCGATCCACCTTCCGAATCGCAAGCCTCGTTCCTAGCGGGCTACGCAGGCGCAGCGCGGCGGCCCGCGCTGCGCCTGGTCACGGTCAGGCAGCGATCTCCGTTCGCCCCAGGCCGGCGTCGCCCACGAGCTCGCGCTCGGCACGGAGCCAGTCGTCCAGCGGGCCTTCCCCACCGCCCGCCTCGTGGATCTCGTACGCCCGGACGGCGATCTCCTCGTACCCGGGAGTTGCGAGCTCGGGCTGCTCGACTTGGACCTTCGTCTTTCTGGGAGCCATCGTCACCTCCAGTCGGAAGCGGGGACGGCACGCTCTCCGGAGGACGTCGAGGCGCGACCCCGCCTCGTTGCGGTCGCGGCACCTCGTAGCGCCGGTTCTCAGGGTAGACGAATCCGCAGACGGACGGCGCTCCGCGCTCGCGGAGCCAGACCGATGCCCGCGCGGACGCAATCGTCCGGTCGACGACGCGGATGAGCTCGCACCCGACCCCCTCGAGGTCGAGCGCTTCGCGAAGCCGCCCGCTGAAGGCGGCCACGGTCGTCTAGGCGTCGTGGCGGGCGCGGTTGAACCGGCGGTCGATCACTCGCTGAGTGCGCTTGCGCAACGGGTTGAAGAGCGCCGCCGCGGCCAGCGTCGAGGCCGCGACGGCGACAGGTGAGGACAGCGGCAGCACCTCGCTCAGGAGGACGACGATCCCGACGAACAGGCGGCGAGGATCGCCCTCAGGAGCGAGCAGGAGATCGTGCGGCTGATCAGGCGGCCGATGTCGTAGAGACGGACCTTGAGGATCCCGGTTCCGATTCCGGCGGAGAGTGCAACGCTGTGCTGCACAAGCCCTTAACACGCGAACGGGCCTGCGCCTGCGAATATGCCGCCGTGGATCGCTTCCGCAGCCCCCGGCGGAGTCTCGCAGCCGCAGGCATCGGGGCGCTCATGCTTCTCGCTGTGGGCGCAGCGGAAGGCGCAGCGCCGAATCTCCATTCGACCGACTGGAACGCGGTGACGCTGCCCGGTGCGGTGTGCGGCTCGAGCAAGCCGATCCACCTGGTTGCGGGCCGTGCCGTCGTCTCCTCGTCACGCTGGCCCGGGGTTCGGCGCGTCCTCGTCTCACGGGAGCCGAAGGTCGCCTACGGGAACTTCAACGGGGGCGGGACGGGCGAGGCTGCGGTCGGCGTCATCTGCTCGAACGACTCGGGTACCGCCGCCGGGGATCTCGCGGCCACGCAGGTCGTCTTCGGCATCGACGGTTCGTCGCTCCACACGATCGGGATCGTGACGCCGAGGCATCCGGCGCTCCCGAACCTGCCGCCCTCGCTGATCACGGTGAAGCTCGGCCTCGGCGCGGCAATCGCGACCGAGTTCTTCTACGGCCCGCATGACGCCGACTGCTGCCCATCCGGGCGGGCGAAGACCTACTGGCTCTACATCCACGGCGGGCTGACGGCGCAACCGACCAAGGTGACCCGGCAGGCCTCGAAGTAGCCGCCGGTCGCATGGTGCCGGCCGGCCCTGGCAGTGGCGACGGTACCGTTGGGGCGTGGACGAGAAGGTCAATCTCGCGGCGGCTCTCGCCATGTTCGACGAGCCGTTCAGCCCGCGCATCGTCGCCGCGCTGAACGACTACAAGGTGATGGTCGTGAAGGCGAAGGGCGAGTTCGTCTGGCACTCGCACGCGGAGACCGACGACTTCTTCCTCGTGCTGAAGGGCAGCCTCACGATCCAGCTTCGCGACCGCGACGTCGTCCTCGGGCCGGGCGAGCTCTTCGTCGTGCCGCGCGGCGTCGAGCACTGCCCGCGTGCCGACGAGGAGGTCGAGCTGCTCCTGATCGAGCCTGCAGGCACGGTGAACACCGGCGATGCCGAGCCGAGCGCATCGACCGCGTCCGAGACGCTGCTCTGACCGGTCGGCGCGCGTGAGCCTGTCTGCGAGAGAACGTGTGGCCGGACTGACCCTGGCGCTGCCTCGCGACAACCTCCGCAGCCGGTTCGTCCAGCTCTATGCGGGCCTCGTGATCTACGGGCTCAGTTCCTCGCTGATGGTGCTCGGCCGCCACGGTCTCGTCCCGTGGGACGTCCTGCATCAGGGCATCTCGAAGCAGACCGGCATCGCGATCGGCACGTGCGCGATCCTCGTCGGGCTTGCCGTGCTGGTCTTCTGGATCCCGCTCGGCGAACGGCCGGGGTGGGGGACGATCTCGAACGCGATCGTGATCGGCGGCTCGATCGACATCGTCTTGTGGCTCGTGCCCTCGATCCACGGCGAGGTGCTTCGCTGGGCCTGTTGTCTCCTTGGCGTGGTGCTGAGCGGCGTCGCCACGGGCCTCTACATCGGCGCGGGCCTTGGGCCCGGGCCGCGCGACGGGCTGATGACCGGCATCTCGCGACGGACGGGCTGGTCGATCCGCCTCGTACGAACCGCGATCGAGGCGACCGTCCTCGTGCTCGGGTGGCTCCTCGGTGGAACGGTCGGCGTCGTCACGGTGATCTACCTGCTGACGATCGGCCCGCTCGCGCACGTCTTCGTGCCCCTCTTCGCGCGGCGCAGCTCGTAGCTTCGAGCTCGCTCCGAAACTCTCCCGCCGGCCGTGAGCCGAGCGGTGACATGTCCGAACGGGACATGTCCAACGTCAAGGCTCTGTTGCGGTACCCGGCACCGGACATGTCCGAACCGGACAGGGGAGGCGTCGCGAGCTGCCGGGCCCGGCGGGGCGCGTCAGCCCGAGCGGCGGAACACGCCGACGACGACGGAGATCGCCTTCCCCGTGATCGGCAGGAGGCCGATCACGACGATCGTCCAGGTGATTGCCGCGGTCGGATCCATGCCGGAAGGCTAGACGTCCGGCGCGCCCGGCGCCAACCGCGGTCGCGGGCCGCCGAAGGCTGCGGCGTCGTGCTCGGGCTCACGGATGCCGGGGATCGCGAAGGGGAAGAGCAGCGTCGTGATCCCGGCGATGAGCCCCCCGGCGACGAGTGTCGCGCGGACGCCGGCACCGTCGGCGACGAAGCCGATCACGACGAACCAGAGCGGCATCAGGCTCGTCGCGCACAGCCAGTCGAGGCTCGTCACGCGTCCGAGCACCTCACGCGGAACGAGCCGGTGCATCATCGTGCCCCACGTCGCCTGCCCGAAGGCGAGGCCGATTCCGCCGACGAAGCCCAGGGCGAGAAGCTGCGGAACGTCGCCGGCGACGCCGTACGCCGCGACCGCGAACAACCCGACTGCCCAGCTCGCGTACATGACGAGGACGTACCGTTTCACGAGGCCGAGCTGCCCGTAGCCGACGGCACCGACGATCGAGCCGACTGCGGCCGCTCCGTAGACGAAGCCGAGTGCGCCGGCCGATGCGTGCAGGTCGTTCTTCACGAGATCGGGGAGCAGCACGTAGCGCGCTGCGGGGCCGACCATGACCACGGCCGAGATGAGCAGCGTCGCCCAGAGCCATTTCCGGGCGCGGACGAACGCGAATCCCTCGCGCAGCTCGCGCTTCGCCGACCGCTCTGCGACGTGCTGGAACGGCCGGGGCGTCAGCGCGAAGGCCGTAGCCGTGGAGATGACGAACGTCGCCGCGTCGGCGACGAACGCGGTGCCCACGCCGGCGCTCGCGATGAGGACGCCGGCAATCGCCGGTCCGATCACGTTCGACAGCGGGCGCATGAACTGATCGAGCGAGTTCGCCTCCACGAGCAGCTCGCGCGGGACGATCTCGGGCACGATCGAGCCGAACGCGGGTGCGAAGAGCGCATCTCCGACGCCGGTCAACGCTGCAAGGAGCCCGAGCTGCCAGAGACCCAGATGGCCGGTGACGGCGAGCGCTCCCATCGCCCCGACCGAGACGACGCGGATCAGGTCGGCGACGATCATCAGCTTCCGCCGCTCGAACCGGTCGGTCAGGACGCCGCCGCCAAGCAGCACGACGACCATCGGCGAGACATAGGCGGCCGCGATCCAGCCGAGCGTCGAGGCTGAGCCGGAGAGCTCGTAGGTCTGCCAGGCGAGCGCGACGAGCAGGATCCCGTCGCCGATCAGCGACACGCTCATCCCCGTCCAGAGGAGGGCGAAGTCGCGAATCCGCAGCGGCTCGAGCATCCGGGGCTTGCGCATCGTCCGCCTATTCAAGCGCCGATCCGCCGCTCTGCGGAAGGAGCCTCGAGTGGTGGACGGGCCCTATCGCCGGCCGAGCCAGCGCCCCGGCGGCGGGTAGACGTACCTCGCGATCGTGCCCGAGACCCAGGCGATCGCGAAGCCGCCGAACACGAGGAGCAGGTTGTGGAACCTGTCCTCCGAACCCACGGCCGCCGAGATCACGAGGATGACCGCCCAGACGACGGCGCATCCGATGCTGTAGAGCCAGTAGCTCCTGCGTTGAATCCCCATCCGTGGATCATGCCTCCCGGAGCTGGCTCGCAGTAGGGCGTTGCATACGCTGCCCTTGCGCATGGGCCGGCTGATCGCCATCTCCGCGTTTCTGGCGTTTTCGGGGATGGTCTACTTCGTGATCAAAGGGACTCTGTACCTCGTGCTCGGGAGCTCCTACCTCGCCTCCGGCGTCACGCTCGTGACGCTGGGAAGCATCATCGGCGTCTCGCTGGCGATCTGCGCGTCGGCGATCGCGATCGAGTTGCACCGTGAGCGGTCGAAGAGGCACGCGGGAATCGGGTCGAACGCCGATCTCGGCGGTTCTCGAAGCCACGGCCCGGATCCGGGACCCGACGCAAGGAGCTCCGGTAAGACCGTCATTCCCGCATAAACCAGCAGAAGCATGCTAGAACATGCAGATGCTCACGGCCGAGCGTCGACACGAAATTCTCGTCCGGCTTGCCCGCGACGACCGGGTCGTCGTCTCCGAGCTCGTTGCGAGCCTCGGCGTCTCCGAGGACACGGTGCGGCGAGATCTCCGCGAGCTCGCCGAGAAAGGGCTCGTCCACCGCGTGCACGGCGGTGCGCTCGTTCCCGCGTCGCCGACGGCCTCGTTCGTCCGGCGGCTCGAGCTTTCACGTGACGTGAAGGCGGGTCTGGCCGAGGCTGCCCTCCCGCTTCTCGAGCGGGCGCAGGTGATCGTCCTCGACGGCGGCACGACCAACCTCGAGCTCGCGTCGCGGCTCCCGCCGACCTTCGGCGGCACGGTGGTGACCAACTCGCCGCCCACAGCATCGGTGCTCGCGAACCATCCGAACGCCGAGGTCCTGCTGATCGGCGGCAAGCTGCTGAAGGAGGCGCAGGTCACGGTCGGCCCATCCGCGGTCGAGGCGTTCCGGGCGATCCGGGCGGACCTCTGCGTGCTCGGCGGCTGTGCGTTCCAACCCGAGATCGGCGTGATGACGACGGACGCGGACGAGGCACCCGTCAAGCGCGCGATGATCGAATGCTCGGGGCAGGTCGTCGCCCTCGCGACGGCGGACAAGCTGGCGCTGACAAGTCCATGGGTGGTCGCCGCCTTGCAGGAGCTCGACTACCTCGTGACCGATGCCGCCGCCGAGGCGACCCGGCCGTACGCTGCCGCAGGCATCGACGTGGTGTCCGTGTGACCCCGCGCGCTGCGACGTTCTCGATCTTCGCGATCAACGGGGCGATGATCGGCACCTGGGTCGCGCACATCCCGTGGCTTCAGGATCACCTCGGCATCTCGAAAGCCGTGCTCGGCCTCTGCCTGCTCTGCATGGCTCTCGGTGCGTTGATCTCGATGCCGATCACCGGGCACGTCCTCGACCGGCGGAGCAGCGCGTCCGTGACCCGTCTTGCCACGCTCGTCTTCTGCCTGATGCTGCCGCTGCCTCTGCTCGCCACGAGCCCGCTCATGCTCGCCGGCATCCTGTTCGTGTTCGGGGCGGCCACCGGCGTGATGGACGTCGCGATGAACGCGCACGGCGTCGCGATCCAGAGCCGGCTCGGGCGGCCGATCATGTCCTCGCTGCACGGCGGCTGGAGTCTCGGCGGGTTCGCTGCGGCGGCCCTTGTCGCGATCGCCGCCGCCGGCGGGCTCGATCCGCGGCTCGAGAGCCTGCTCGTGGGCGTGGCGCTCTGGCTCGCCGGGCTCTGGCTCACCGGCCGGCTCGGAACGGCATCCGCCCATTCCGGAGGCGGGCATGGCCTCGCACTGCCGTCGCGCGCCGTGCTGCTCATCGGTTCCCTCTGTTTCGTCGTGATGCTGATCGAGGGCGCGATCGGCGACTGGAGCGGCATCTATCTCCGCCACGACGTCGGTGCAAGCGCAGCGGCCTCCGCGATGGCGTTCACCGGCTTCTCGTTCGGCATGGCTGCGGCCCGCCTCGGCGGGGATGTCCTGAACGAGCGGTTCGGCGCCTCGAGATTGCTCCGGGGTGGAACGGCGCTCGTCGCGATCGCGCTCGGCGCAGTGCTCCTGATCGGCCAGACACTCCCTGCCGTGGTCGGCTTCGGGCTCTGCGGGCTGGGGCTTGCGAATGCCGTCCCGCTCCTGTTCAGCGCCGCCGGCCGTATCGAACCGGCCGGCCCGTCGCTCGCGGCCGCCTTCACGCTCGGCTACACGGGCTTCATCGTCGGTCCGCCGACGATCGGGATCCTCGCGGACGAGATCGGTCTCCCACGGACGCTCACGCTGCTCGTCCTCCTGGCCGTCGGCGTGACGGTGCTCGGTCGCCGAGCGATCGCGACGGGAACGGACGTCCCCGAATCGCCTCAGGAGGGCGCGCCGGCTTCGAGTGTGCTCCAGACCTCGTCGATCCGCCCGTCCTCGTAGTCCGGGAAGGTCGGCACCGCCGCAACTGACGCGTCTGCGAGACTCGCGCCGTGGTGAGCCTGCTGCTGATTGGGTCGGCGCTGGCAACCGCGGTTCTGCTGGCTCTTGGGGCACGGCTCTCGAGCCTCGTCTCGACGTTGCTCGTCACCTACCTCGCGTTCACGGCGAACCTGGGCCTGACCACGATTGCGCTCTCGCCGATCCAGGCGGTGACGCGAGCCGGGCTCGGCGTCGCAGAGGCCCTGCTGCTCGTGAGCGCTCTCGCGTTCTGGTGGGTACGGGGGCGGCCCGCGCCGCCGCTGACCCTCGCGCGCGTGGCGGTGCGGGAGGTCGTCTCCGACCTTCCGACGGCGGCGTTTCTCGTGTTCGTCCTCGTCCTGCTCGGCTACGAGCTCGTTCTCGGCCTGACTGTGCCGCCGAACAACACGGATGCGATCGCCTACCACCTGGCGAGGGCGGCGGCGTGGGCTCAGCACGGCGGCATCTACTGGATCCCGAACGTGCCGACCGTGCGGATGAACGCCTTCCAGCCGTTCGCCGAGCAGCAGCTCCTCTTCCTGCTCGTCGCCGTCCGCGGCGGGCGCCTGGCCGCTCTACCCCAGTTCCTCGCGGAGCTTGCGATCCTCGTGGCGGTCTATGGATCGGCCCGCCGCCTCGGCTTCGCGGCCCGTCCTGCAGCGTGTGCCGCATTCCTGGTCGCGACGTTCTCCCTGTTCGCGCTCGAGGCGACGACCGCGCAGAACGACATCGTGGCGGCGTCGTTCCCCGCGGTCGCGGTCTGCCTGCTTCTGGGGCCGGGAAGGATCGAGCCGCTCCTCGGAGGAATGGCGGCGGGAATGGGGCTCGGCGTCAAGCTCACGACGGGCCTCGTGCTGCCGATCCTCGTGTGGCTTGCAGTTCGGAGGGGCCGGTGGTCCTTCGCGGCCGCCGTGGCAGGCGGGGTCGTCGGGTTCGCCCTGCTCGGCATGTGGGGCTACGTCCTGAACTACGCCGAGACGGGTCATCTGCTCGGTGCGGGAACCGGCGTCCTCGAAGACCGGGCCTCGCCGTCGTATCCGGGAAGCGTCATGAACGCGCTGTACCTCCTCTACGGCCTCATGGACCTCTCCGTCCTCTCGAACAACCTGATCGGCTGGCTCGCCGTCGCCGGCCTGCTTGCCGGGGTCGGGGTAGCTGCGTGGACACGGCGCTCCGAGAGCGCGGCGCGCGCAGCACGCAACGGCCTGCTCGTCGCGCTCCCGTTCTTTGCCCCGATTCTCGTTCTCGCCGGCGCAGCACTGATCGCCGACGTCACCGGCTGGTTGGGCTTCCCGCTGCGCGGCCCGAACGGCGCCCTCGGCCCCCTGAACGCGAGCCTGGGCCTGACCTACACCCGCGTCTCGAGTAGCGACTACTCGGCGCTCGGGCCGCTCGCGGTCGCCGCCGTGATCGTCGCCTCCGCGATCGCCGTCGTCGCCTACCTTCGGGGACGGGCCGATTCGAGGCATCTGGTGCTCGCGTGCGCGGCGCCGTGCTTCCTGGTGCTGATCTCGGCGACGACGTCCTGGACGTCGTTTCTGATCCGGTTCTTCACCGTCGCGGCGGTGGTTGCGGCGCCGCTTTTCGCCTGGCTCTTCCCGGGACGGGCGGCAACGGTCGCCTTCGCAGTCGTGGCCTGCCTGACGGTCTCCCTGACGGTGGCCGACGACCCGGCGAAGCCGCTCTCGAGCCCCTACGGCTACGGCCGGCCGTGGAACCTCTCGCCCGAGCTCGCGCTCGCCGGCAACTCGCGAGGCGCGGAAGGCGAGGCCGTCGCCGGGCTCGACCGTACCGTGACTTCAGGCTGCCTCGGGGCGATCGTGGGCGAGTCCGACCCGACGTACTACCTCTACGGATCGCACCTGCAGCGTCATGTGATCTTCCTTCCGGAGGGAAACCCGGTGACACCGGCCAAGGACGACGGGCTGACCGCCGTCGTCGTGAGCACCGACTTCGCGCACAGCTCCGGCCAGTTCGTGCTGGACGGCTGGAAGGTCAGGCCGATCGGCGGGGTGTGGCTCCTCGCCACGAGGAAGGTGCCGCCGGGCACGGCGTGCAGGCCGTGAGCCTCACGGCTCGATCGGTCGCAGCTCCAGGATCCCGAACCTCGCGCCTGGGTTCTTCGAAGCGACCTCGAGAGCCTCGTCGAGGTCGGCGCATTCGAGGATGTTGAAGCCGGCGATCTGAACGGCCTGCACGGAGACCGGCGCCTCGTCGATCCGCCGTTCACCGTGGCGGATCCGGATCGTGCGCGTTTCCTCGAGCGGGCCGAGCACGTGGCCCTCGAGACGCACACCGCGTTCGTCCATCTCCTCGCACCAGACCCCGACGGCGGCCGGGATGGCGGCCCTCTCCTGCGGGTCGAGCTGAACGCCCGGGTCGCGATAGGTCAAGAGCATGAACTTCATCACGCCTCCTTGGTCGTCGACGTCGCCGGCGGTTTCGTCGCGAAACCGTTGAACGTCTCCATGGCGAAAGTATCGGCGAAAACCGTCCGGCCGCCAACCTCCCCGCACGCGTCGCGAAAGCCATGCTGTGAGCTCGGGCTGGCCGGCGGTCCGCGGTATCCGAGGCGATCGCTACTCTACGACCATGTATTCAAAAGAGAAAACGTTGTCGATCCGTCTGCTGCTCCGTGTCACCCGACGTCGGAGCGGCGTCGGCCGACCCTTTCGCCGGGGATTCGTCAGAGGCGCGGTTCCGCGGAACCGCGGGCTCGGGCGCCCCGAGCATCCGGAACGCTCCGCGTCATGACCTCTGACTACGGGATGTTCGAGAAATGCTTCACACGAGGTCTGCGGCTCGTTAGTGAGCGAGCGTCGGTTTGGGCGGAGATCGTCTGGCGGCTCGGTTACCTGCAGCTCGAAAGGGAGTTGAGTCCGGAGAGCTGGAAGGTCGTGAGCGAGGCTGTGGGCGTCGGCGATGCCACCGAGTCAGACATCAGGTCTGCACACGGCGCGTTCAGCTTCGAGCAAAGCGGGAGTAGCGGTGTGAGCACCTACGTATCGTCCGAGGGCCGATGGCTCTTCATTGATTTCGATGGCAAGAGGGAAGATGGGCTGGGGTACGTGAAAAGGCCGCTCACTCGTGTTCGGAACGTGCGCACGCCGACGGAACGATTTGACGAGGGGGTGCGATTTACTCCTTGGGGTCAACAGTTCGTCCGCTAGGCGTAAGCGACCCGGGCTGCGCGACGGTGCTTACGCGAGAACCGGCGTCAGCGCTCAGGCAAGGGGCTTCGCGAACGAGCGCTCGACCGCCTGCGCACAGCGGCGGCCCTCGTTGATCGCCCACACGATGAGCGACTGGCCGCGGCGGGCATCGCCGGCGGCGAAGATTCCCGGGACCGACGTCTCGTAGTTCTTCGCCTTCACGTTGCTGCGCTCGTCGCGTTCGACCCCCAGCTGCTCGAGCAGCGGCTGCTCGGGGCCGAGAAAGCCCATGGCAAGCAGGACGAGGCCCGCGTCGCGGGTCTCCTCGCTGCCGTCGACCAGCTTGAAGGGCGGGGCGCCTTCGTTTCCGGCCCAGTGGATCTGCTCGACCGTCCCATTGGAACCAGAGAAATGAGTGGTCGAGATCGAGAAGTCGCGGGAGCCGCCCTCCTTCAGGGCGTAGGGCACGCGGAGCTTGATCGGCCAGAGTGGCCACGGTGAAAGATGGTCCGGCCGGGATGCGGGGGGCTCGCCGATCAGCTCGATCTGGGTGACGGAGGCCGCGCCTTCGCGGTGGGCGTTTGCGACGCAGTCGGCGCCGGTGTCGCCGCCGCCGATCACGATCACGTCTTTGCCGGCCGCGGTGATCACGCCACCGCCGATCGGCGGCTCCGGGGCGCCCGCCGGAAGCGGGCCCTCCTCGCGGGCGACGAAACGGTTGCGCTGGTACAGGTAGTCCATCGCGAAGTGCACACCGCCAAGCTCGCGACCGGCCACCGGAAGGTCTCGCGGTACACGCGAGCCCGTTGCGATCACGATCGCGTCGAAGCTCTTCAGCTCCTCCACGGAAACGTCGCAGCCGACGTCACAGCCGAAGCGAAAGACGACGCCCTCGGCCTCGAGCTGCTCGACCCGGCGTTCGACCACGGTCTTCTCGATCTTGAAGTCCGGCACGCCGAAGCGCACGAGCCCGCCGCCCGCCTCGTCGCGCTCGAAGACCGTCACCGCGTGGCCGGAGCGGCGCAGCTGCTGCGCGCAGGCCATCCCGGCGGGGCCGGCGCCGATCACGGCGACCGTGCGTCCGGTCTCGCGCGCAGGCGGCCGCGGCACGACCCAGCCCTCGTCCCAGGCGCGGTTGATGATCGCGAGCTCGATCTGCTTGATCGTGACGGCCTCGCCCTCGCGGATCTCGAGCACGCACGCCGCCTCGCACGGAGCGGGGCAGAGCCGGCCGGTGAAGTCGGGGAAGTTGTTCGTCCGGTGGAGCTGCTCGATCGCCGACTCCCAGCGGTCGCGGTAGACGAGGTCGTTCCAGTCCGGGATCAGGTTGTTCACCGGACAGCCGTTGTGGCAGAACGGCACGCCGCACTCCATGCAGCGGGCGCCCTGCTCGGCGAGCTCCGCGCCCGCGAGCGTGCGCACGAACTCGTGGTAGTCGTTGACCCGCTCGGCCGGAGCCCGCTCGGGATTCTCGACCCGCCCTGCCTTGAGAAACGCCCCCAGCTCGCCCATCAGCCGGCGCTTCCGCTCTCGACCTCGGCGGTCACGAAGCCCTCGCCGCCGCTCGAGACCACGTGCTCGTCGGGATACTCGATCGCCTCGCTGCCCGCCGCGATCGCCTCGAGCGCCGCGCGGTAGTCGCGCGGCATCACCTTCACGAAGCGCTGCTCGTCGAACGCGTCCAGCACGCGGGCGGCAACCGTCGAGCCGGTGCGCTCGAGATGCTCCTCGACGAGACCGCGCACGAGCGCTGCATCTCCCTCGTCGAGCTCCTCGAGATCGACGAGCTCACGGTTGCAGCGCCCCGCGAAGCCGCCGTCGGCGTCGAGCACGTAGGCGATCCCACCGCTCATCCCGGCGGCGAAGTTACGGCCCGTCGGTCCGAGCACGACCACGTTGCCGCCCGTCATGTACTCGCAGCCGTGATCTCCGACGCCCTCGACGACAGCGTCCGCGCCGGAGTTGCGCACGGCGAACCGCTCGCCCGCGAGGCCGCGGAAGAACGCCTTGCCCTTCGTTGCGCCGTACAGGACGGTGTTGCCGACGATCACGTTCTCCTCGGCGGCGAACGTCGTTCCCTCGGGTGGGCGGATCGCAACCGTGCCGCCCGAGAGCCCCTTGCCGCTGTAGTCGTTCGCATCGCCCCAGAGCGTCAGTTCGATCCCCGGCGCGAGCCACGCGCCGAACGATTGCCCGGCCGAGCCGCGCAGCGTGAACCTGATCGTGCCCTCGGGAAGTCCCGCCGCGCCGTAGGCGAGCGTGATCGAGTGCGAGAGCAGGCCGCCGACGGCGCGGTGCACGTTCCGGACGTTCGCCTCCGCGCTGACGGGCTCGCCGGTCTTCAGGGCCGCCTCGGCCAGCCCGAGCAGCTCCCAGTCGAGCGCGGAGTCGAGTGTCAGCTCCTGCGGCCGGGTGCGCCGAAGCGGCGTGCCCGCAGGCACGTCGGGTGCGTGCAACAGCTTCGAGAGGTCGATCCCGCGTGCCTTCCAGTGCTCGACGGCCTCGTTCGCAGCGAGCAGGTCGACCCGGCCGACGAGATCCTCGAACTTCGCGATCCCGAGCTCGGCCATGATCGCGCGGGCCTCCTCGGCCACGAAGAAGAAGAAGTTGACCACGTGCTCCGGCGTGCCGGCGAAGCGCTCGCGCAGCACGGGATCCTGGGTCGCGATCCCGACGGGGCAGGTGTTCAGGTGGCAGGCGCGCATCATCACGCAGCCCGTCGCGACGAGCGGCGCGGTGGAGAAGCCCATCTCGTCGGCGCCGAGCAGGGCGGCGATCACGACATCGCGGCCGGTCTTCAGCTGCCCGTCGGTCTGCACCCAGATCCGCGAGCGCAGGTCGTTCATCACGAGCGTCTGCTGAGTCTCCGCGAGGCCGATCTCCCAGGGGATCCCCGCGTGGTGCACCGAGGAGAGCGGCGAGGCGCCCGTGCCGCCGTCGTGGCCGGAGATCAGGACGTGATCGGCGTTGCACTTCGCGACCCCGGCCGCGACCGTGCCGACGCCCATCTCCGCGACGAGTTTCACCGACACCTGCGCCTTCGGGTTCGCGTTGCGCAGGTCGTAGATCAGCTGCTTCAGGTCCTCGATCGAATAGATGTCGTGATGCGGCGGCGGGGAGATCAGGCCCACGCCGGGTGTCGTGAAGCGGATCTTCGCGATGTAGCCGTCCACCTTGTGACCGGGCAGCTGGCCGCCCTCGCCGGGCTTCGCGCCCTGCGCCATCTTGATCTGGAGCTGGTCGGCGTTCGTGAGGTAGTGGATGTTCACGCCGAAGCGGCCCGAGGCGACCTGCTTGATCGCGGAGCGCCGGAGGTCGCCGTTCGCATCGGGCTCGTAGCGCACCGGATCCTCGCCGCCCTCGCCGGTGTTCGACTTGCCGCCGATCTTGTTCATCGCGATCGCGAGCGTCTCGTGCGCCTCGCGCGAGAGGGAGCCGAGCGACATGGCGCCGGTCGAGAAGCGCTTCACGATCTCCGAGGCCGGCTCGACCTCCTCGAGCGGGATCGGGGTGCCGGGGCGGAACTCGAGCAGGCCGCGAAGCGTCGCCCGCCGCACGGCGTCCTCGTTGACGAGGCGTGAGAACTCCTCGTAGGAGGCATAGCCGCCGTGGCGCACCGCGTGCTGGAGGAGCGCGATCGTCTCCGGGTTCCACTGGTGGTACTCGCCCTCGTTGCGCCAGGCATAGATGCCGCCGAGGGGGAGCAGGTCGCCGTTCTGCGGGTAGGCGCGCGCATGGCGGTCGAGGGCCTCGCGCGCGAGCACCTCGGTGCCGATTCCTCCGATCCGGGACGGCGTCCCGGTGAAATGGCGCTCGACGAGGCCCGAATCGAGCCCGACCGCCTCGAAGATCTGCGCGCCGCAGTACGACGGGATCGTCGAGATGCCCATCTTCGAGATCGTCTTCAGGAGGCCCTTCTTGATCCCCTTGATCGCGCGCTTCTGCGCTTCCTCGGCCGTCATCCCCTCCGGGAGCCAGCCTTCGGCGGCGAGCTCCGACAGTGTCTCGAGCATCACGTACGGGTTGATCGCGGCGGCGCCGTAGCCGATCAGCGTCGCGAACTGGTGGACGTCGCGCGGCTCGCCCGACTCGATCACGAGCCCGGTCTGGAGGCGGGTGCCCTCGCGCACGAGGTGGTGGTGCACGGAGGAGACCGCGAGCAGCGCCGGAATCGCGACCCGGTCGAGGCCGACCATCCGGTCCGAGAGGATGATGATGTTCACGCCGTCGGCGAGCGCCTCGTCGGCCTCGCGGGAGATCCGCGCGAGCGCCGGGTCGAGGCCGGCGGTGCCGTCGGCGACCGGCCAGGTGATGTCGATCGTGTGCGCCTTGAAGTGCTCGGAGTCGATCTGTCGGAGCGACTCGAGCTGCTTGTTCCGCAGGATCGGCTGGTCGATCACGAGCTGCCGCGCGTGTTCGGGCGTCTCGCCGAGCAGGTTGCGCTCGGAGCCGACGCTCGTCGCGACGCTCATCACGACCGCCTCGCGCGTCGAGTCGATCGGCGGGTTCGTGACCTGCGCGAAGAGCTGCTTGAAGTACGAGTAGAGGAGCGGGCGCTGGTCGGAGAGCACCGCGAGCGCGAGGTCGTTGCCCATCGAGCCGATCGGCTCCTCGGCGTTCTTCGCGAGGGGCGTCAGGATGACCTTCATGTCCTCCTGCGTGTAGCCGAACGCGAGCTGGCGCGAGCGCAACGGCTCGACGCGGGGCACGCGGGGCGGGCGCTCGGGAAGCTCCGTGAGGTTCACGATCCCGTCCCGGAACCACTCGCCGTAGGGCTGCGCGCTTGCGATCTCGTGCTTGATCTCCGCGTCCTCCACGATCCGGCCGCGTTCGAGATCCACGAGGAAGATGTGCCCGGGCTGGAGGCGGCCCTTGCGCAGGACGTTCTCGGGCGGCTCGTCGAGGACGCCCGTCTCCGAGGCGAGCACGACCCAGCCGTCCTTCGTCTCCATCCAGCGGCCTGGGCGCAGGCCGTTCCGGTCGAGGGTCGCACCGATCACGGTCCCGTCGGTGAACGAGATCGATGCCGGGCCGTCCCACGGCTCGGTGAGGCAGCCGTGGAAGGCATAGAAGTCGCGAAGCTCCTGGGGCAGATCCTCGCGGCCGTCGTAGGCCTCCGGGATCATCATCATCATCGCGTGCGGCACCGAGCGGCCGGCCAGCACGAGCAGCTCGAGCACGTTGTCGAAGTTGGCCGTGTCCGAGCCGCCGTCGCGCACGACCGGAAGCACCTTCGCGAGCTCGTCTCCGAAGAGCTCCGAGGCCAGCTGCGACTCGCGGGCGCGCATCCAGTTCGTGTTGCCGCGCACCGTGTTGATCTCGCCGTTGTGGGCGATCAGCCGATACGGGTGTGCGAGCTCCCAGCTCGGGAAGGTGTTCGTCGAGAAGCGGGAGTGGATCAGGACGAGCGCGCTCTTCAGCCGCTCGTCGCGAAGGTCCGGATAGCACGGCGCGAGCTGCGGCGCCATCAGCATCCCCTTGTAGACGATCGTCCTCGCGGAGAAGCTCGGGATCACGAGATCCGGCCCGGCCGCGACCTCGGCGACGCGGCGGATGACGTAGAGCTTGCGTTCGAACGCGGCGCGGTCGCCGGCGAGCTCCGGCGAGGCCGCGACGACGAGCTGGCGGACGAGCGGGGCCGACTCGCGTGCGGTCTCGCCGATCGAGTCGAGCTCCATCGGCACGTCGCGCCACGCGATCACGCGCTGCCCCTCGGCTTCGATCGTGCCGACGAGAATCTGCTCGAGCTCGGAGCGCCGCGCGTCGTCGTCGGCAGGCAGGAAGCAGACGCAGACTCCGTAGGCCCCGGCCGGAGGCAGCTCCTCGGCGATCACGGCCCGGAAGAACTCGTCGGGAAGCTGGATGAGCATGCCGGCCCCGTCGCCCGTGAGCGGATCGGCCCCCGCCGCGCCTCGATGCTCGAGGTTCGCGAGCGCCTGCACCGCGCGCTCGATCGTCTCGTGCGACGCGATCCCGTTCAGCCTCGCGACGAAGGCGACACCGCAGGAATCGTGCTCGAACGCGGGGTCGTAGAGTCCGACCGGAGCGGTCGGCCGACGTCGTCTGGGATGTTGGGAGGGAGTGGCGCTATGCGTCACTTGGAGGCCTTTCAGAGTGGTAAGGGCCCCCGCCGCTTCTTGTTTCCTAGCCGGCGGGGCGGGAGAGATCGCCGACTAGCGGGGTGCCTTCGAGCGCGCTGCCTTTGCGGCATCGTTCGCGTTCGACTTCACGTTCACCCGGCTGTGCACGTCCATAACTTTACCCAGGATAGGAACAGAACCGCCCAACCGCAAGTTGAAAGAGCGCGCGACAGCCATAATCTTCTCTATGGAAGCAGAGCAGGTACCGATGGAGGTCGCCGAGCGCGAGAGCGAGGAGGAGGTCTTCCGCTTCTACAAGCTCGCGAAGCGCGCCGAGTGGCAGCTCGACGACCTCCCGTGGTCGGACAAGCCGCCGATCCCGGAGCTGCGCGGCTCCGAGCAGCGGCAGGCACGCCGCCGGGACGTCTGGCGCTCCGTGATCACGCAGCAGCTCCAGGCCGACGAGCTCGCCGTCGAGATGGCAGCGCAGCTCTTCTCGCTCGCGCCCCATCCCGACGCCAAGCTCTTCTACACGACGATGGTGCAGGACGAGGCGCGCCACACCGAGGCATGGCTCAAGCTCGTCGCTCTCGCCGGCGGCCAGGGCGAGCGCGACCCGTACCTCGACAAGATGGCGAAGCTCGTGATCGGTGCGGACACGCTCGAGGAGAAGGTCTTCCTGATGCAGGTCTTCTTCGAGCGGCTGATCATCCCCAAGTTCCGGATGATCGCGAAGGGCTCGCCCGGCACCGTGCTCGAGCACCTCTGCAACCTTCTCACCGTCGACGACGGGATCCACCACGGCGCCGGCGTCGCCTACGAGCGCCTGCTGCTCCGTACGGCGAGCAACAAGACGAAGGGAAAGCTCGTGAAGGCCGCGAACGACCTGCTCCCGGTCTTCGTCGAACACGAGCTCTGGCGCCCTCGCGAGCGCGCCTGGATCGGGAGCGCGATGCGCACCGCCGACATCGCCCGCCTCCGCAGGGAGCTCGACCACGGCGTCCGGATGGCGCGGTCGCTCGGCGTCGACGTCGGCGACGTCGTCTTGCCGTTCTAGGCCTACTTCGTCTTCGTCATCGAAGCCGCGAGCCCCTTGGGGAACTTGATGTGCTGCGGGGCGATCAGCGGCTTGCCGAGGTCGAGCTGGATCTGGGCCTCGCTCGTGAGCGGGATGTCGGCCGGGTCCGCCGTCCAGACCTTGCCGTTGTAGAAGGCCGTGACCTTGCCGGTGCGGGAGCCGAGCTGCCGCTTCGAGAGCTTCACGCCCCAGATCGCGAAGAACTGACCGAGCTTGAAGCGCTGGAGCTTCGGCGCCTCGATGTGGATGATCCCGTCGAGCGCGTGGGTGTGCAGCCACATGAAGCAGCTTCCCGAGGTCGCGAACGGGCCGGCGGTTGTATTCACGCCCTCCACCGGCGGTCCGATCCCGATGCCGTACGGGATCTGGAACGCATGGCCCGAAACGAAGAGCGTGAGGTGGGCGTGGATGTGGAAGGCGATCTTCTCCGTCGCGTCGCAGGTGACCCCGTCGATCGTCTGGCCCTTCTTCACGATCGGGACGTTGGCGAAGATCGGCGCCTTCGGGACCGGAACTCCCTCTGGCCCGAGCGGCCCCGGGCTCGGGGCCGGCGTGAGCCGGCCGACGCTCGAGAGCGGCGCGAGCGGGAGAGCGGCGGCGGCGGTGCCGACCGCGACGAGAGCAACGATCCCGAGCGCCGCGAAGGCATGGCCGCGGCGGGGGCTCCGGCACGGATGCTCCGGGCTCCTCACGCTCGACATCGTACGGGGCGCCGCCGACGACCTCGCGGGAAGTAACGTTAGTTGACACTTACGTAAGTGTGTGCTTACATCCGCGGGGATGGAGACTGCGCTCAAGGCGCTCGCCGAGCCGAGCCGGCGGCGGATCCTCACGCTCGTCAGGGATGGGGAGCTGTCCGCCGGCGAGATCGCTTCGCACTTCGTGCAATCGCGGCCGGCGGTGTCACAGCACCTGACAGTCCTGAGGGAGGCCGGGCTCGTGGACGAACGACGCAACGGCACGAGGCGCCTTTACCGGGCGCGTCCGGAGGGGCTCGCCGAGCTGAAGGCCTTCCTCGACGGGTTCTGGGATGCGCGGCTCGAGGCGCTCAAACGGGAGGCCGAACGAGAGGAGAGGGAGAAGCATGGAGAAGACGACTGAACGGCTCGAGCTCCGGCGCGAGGTCGAGATCGCGGCTCGCCCGGAAACGGTCTGGCAGTTCCTGGTCGACCCCGAAAAGGCGCACACGTGGTGGGGACGGCCGACGGCCTTCGACACGCGGCCCGGCGGCGAGTTCCGGATGGAGGTGACCGCGGGGAGCGTCACGAGCGGCCGGTTCGTCGAGGTCGATCCACCACGGAGGCTCGTGTACACCTGGGGCTGGGAAGCGGGCGGAGCGGGCCCCGAGGTCGTCCCGGCGGGGTCGTCGACGGTCGAGATCGAGCTCGTCGCCGAGGGCACGGGGACGAGGCTCACGCTCGTCCATCGCGATCTTCCCGGCCCGGCCCGCGAGGCCCATGGCCTGGGATGGGATCACTATCTCGGCCGGCTCGTCGTCGCGGCCGGAGGCGGCGATCCGGGCCCGGATCCCTGGGCCGCGGCACGCGCCTGACGCGTGCTTCGTAACAACGTGGAGACGGAGCCGAAACGCGACGTTGCACGGACATAGGGTCAACCACGAACGACAAACGACAAGAGAAAAAGGAGAGAGAACATGGCGAAGTACCTGTTCGCATACAAGGGCGGCGGAGTCGCGGACACCGACGAGGCGCGCGAGGCCTCGATGGCCGCATGGGGTGCCTGGTTCGGTCAGCTCGGCTCGGCGATCGTCGACGCGGGCAACCCGTTCGGGCCGTCGTCGTCTGTCACCTCGGGCGGGTCGAACGGCGCGGCGAGCTCCGCGCTCACCGGCTACTCGGTGATCGAGGCCTCGAGCATCGACGACGCGACGAGCAAGGCGGCCGGCTGCCCCGTCATTGCCGACGGCGGCGGAGTCGACGTCTACGAGACCTTCGACGTCATGTAGGAAGCCTTTCCCCCAATCGACGTCGCCGTGGGTCGAGGCGTCTGCGTGGGGGAAATGGCTTGAACGGGCGGGTCGGCTTCGAGCCGGCCCGCCCGGTCTGTCTGGATCAGACGGTTACGTCGGGAGCGCCGGGGATCGCGATTCCTGTTGCGCCGGTGTTCACGACGAGCCATTCCCCGACGGCTCCGCGAGGACGCGGAGGAGCTCGATCAGCGTCGCGGCGGAGATCGCCATGTCCTGGACGCTGATCCACTCGCGCTCGGAGTGGTAGTCGTTCCCGCCCGTAAAGATGTTCGGAGTCGGCAGGCCGAGCTCGGTCAGCCGGGAGCCGTCGGTGCCGCCGCGGATCGACTCGAGCCGAGGCTCGAGGCCCGCGCGTCGCGTCGCCTCCATCGCGGCCTCGACGATGTGCGGAACGCGGTCGAGCGCCTCGCGCATGTTCCGGTACTGGTCCCAGCGCTCGAAGGTGACACTCGCCCTGGGGTCGCCCGCGACCGCCGCCTCGGCGAGCTCGTGCACGAGCGCAGCGTGCTGTTCGAGCTTCTCGCCGTCGTGGTCGCGGAGGTAGACCGCGACGGTCACGCCGCCCGGGCCGCCTTCGATCTCGAGCGGGTGGACGAAGCCCTCGCTGCCCTCGGTCGTCTCGGGTGAGAGCGAGTCGGGTGGGAGCGAGGCGATGAAGCGCGAGGCGAGCTTCAAGGGATTCACGAGCCGCCCTTTCGCCGAGCCCGGGTGGATCGCGACGCCGGAGAAGGTGAGCTTCAGCTCGACGGCCGAGAACGTCTCGTTCTCGATCGAACCGACCTCGGAGCCATCGACCGTGTAGGCGAAGTCGACACCGAGCTGCTTCAGGTCGAGGTGGTCGACTCCGTGGCCGACCTCCTCGTCGACGGTGAAGCAGATCCGCGCGTTCGCCCGCCCGACCTCGGGGTGCGAGAGCAGCCACTTCGTCGCCGCCATGATCTCGGCCACCCCGGCCTTGTCGTCGGCGCCGAGGAGCGTCTTCCCGTCGGAGGTGACGATGTCGTGCCCGATGCGATTGCCGAGGACCCTGCTCGACGCCGGTGAGATCTTCTGCGCCGGGTCGCCCGGCAGCACGAGCTCACGACCGTCGTAGTCGCGCCATACCTGCGGTTCGACGCCGGTGCCGGAAGCATCCGGCGCCGTGTCGACGTGGGCGAGCAGCCCCACGGTGGGGCCGCCCCCGGCCCCGACGCCGGGAAGCGTCGCGAGGACATAACCGTGCGCTGTGAGCTCGACATCGTCCAGGCCGAGGCCGCGGAGCTCGTCGGCGAGGAGCCGCGAGAGGTCGAGCTGTTTCAGCGAGCTAGGGAACGTGTCCGAGACCCGGGCGGCCTGGGTGTCGATCCGGGCGTAGCGGATGAACCGCTCGAGCACGTCGTCCACGAGCTCGGCCGCTACCTCCGATCCGTAGGGCGCGTCCATCCCCCGAGTCTATTGCGGCGTTGCGGGCGGGCGGGGCGCCAGGAGCCCCGCCCGCCCGCAACGCGTCGCGTCAGCCGACGTTGATCATGCCTAGGAGCCCGTGGGTCTCCCCGGTCGGTCCGGCTGCGTAGTACAGGCTCGACGTCAGTCCGGCCTGCGAGCCGTTGCCGAACGCGAGCGCCCAGAGGCCGTCGATCGTGATCGGCGTGCCGTTTGCGATCCGCAGCTGGCCCTTGTAGGCGAAGTGCGTGGTCGAGACCGGCTGGTAGGCGTCGATGCGGCCGCTGCCGAAGTTGCCGACGAGCAGGTCGCCGCTGTAGACGCCGAATGTCGCCGGCGCCATCGCGAGGCCCCACGGTGCGTTCAGCGGCGCGTTCTTCTTCCCCTTCGAGGCGATGGTCGCGATCATCGTCCCGTTCGGGTCGTACTCGACGACGTATCCGAGGCCGCCGCCGGGGACGTCGTCGTGCTTCGCCTTGTCCTGCATCGCGTAGGTGACGAAGATGTTGCCGTTCAGCGCCTGGATCCCGAACGGCGCCCAGCCCTTGGGGATCGCCTTGTCCTTGAATGCCGTCGCGGCAAGCGGCACCGGGCTCCACGACGCGTCGAACACGTCGACGCGCGCATTGTGGAAGTCCGTCGCGTACAGGCGGTCGGACTGGATCGCGAGGCCCTTGTAGACCGCTCCGAGCGAGGAGTGGTCGACGCCGACGACCGCGTTTGTCGCATTCACGGTCGGCGTCCAGCCGAGGAGCTGGCCGTTCTCGGTCGCGAACAGGAACCTCGAGGCGCCGGAGACGCCGTTCGAGCCGACAGCGAAGTCCGTCGTGCTCGTGTTGAACACGGTTCCGGTCGGGCCACCCGGGACGGTGACGACCGTTGACGACTTCGTGCCGGCTGCGTTGTAGAGCGTCGAGAGGTTCGTGCCGTTGTCTGTGACCCACCAGGGAGTCGTCGGCCCGGCCGAGAGCCCCCACGCGTTCACGAGCGAGGTGTCCGTGTTGACGGCGGTGAAGGTAGTGCCGTCGGTCACCAGGTTCTGCGGGTTGAAGATCAGGGATCCGGTGCCGGCGCCGGCAGCGGCGACCCCGAGCACCATCGTCGCGGCCGCCACGAGGGCAGCCGCCAATCTCCTCTTTGAGGAAGCATGCTTCACGAGCTATCCACCCCTTCCACGTCGTTGCCTGCTTGTACGGAGGGGATACGGAGGGGCGGGTCGAGCGGTTTGGTTAGCCGCTTCCCCGAAAGAGCGTGCCGAACCTTGTTCCCGTTTCGCCGGGGAAGAGGCTAGATGCGACGAGCGCCGACGTAGTGCTTGCGGTACCAGGGCTCGGAGAGGGTGTCGATCCGGACGAACGCGCCGGTGTGCGGCGCGTCGATGAACTCGTCGTTCCCGAGATAGATGCCGACGTGGTCGAGCTTGTCGAAGAAGACGAGGTCCCCCGGTTGCAGCTCGGCCGTCGGCACCGCGGCCCCGAAGCCCCACTGCGCGGCCGCGAAGTGGGGTAGCGCCACGCCGAGCTGGGCGTAGACGTAGCTGACGAGCCCCGAGCAGTCGAACCCGATCGGGGTTGCGCCACCCCAGAGGTAGGGGACGCCCAGGTAGGCGAGCGCGAGCTGGGCCGCCTCCGGATGGCCGGCGGGCAGCGGGCCCGAAGGGACGTACGCCGGGGTCGTCACCACGGGAACGGTGACGACCGGTGTCGTCGTGACCGCCGGTGTCGTCGCGACCGGCGGTGCATTGACCGGTGTGAGGACCGCGGTCGAAGGGGGTGGGGAGGACGCCGAATCAGGGCCCGCCGCGCCGCTTGGCGTCGCAGACGCGCTCGACCCCGCCAACTCGGCCGAGTTCTTGTGGTTGGCCGCGGCCGCTGCTGCGGCCTTCGCCTTCGCCGCGTTCGCGATCTCGGCACGGCGGGCCGCTGCGGCCTCGTCCGCCGCCTTGCGCTGCGCCGCCAGCTCCGCCGCGAGCCGGGCTCTTGCCTCGGCCGCGAGCCGTGCCTGGCGGGCGCGCTCGACCGCCTCGAGATGGTTGACCTCCTTCTGCACCGACGCAAGCAGCCGCCTGCGCTCGGCCAGGCCCTTCAGGATCTCCGTACGTGAATGCGCGAGCTGGCGGACGGCCTTCGCGGCGGCGGCACGATCGCGATCGAGACGGGTGACCTTCACCGACAGCGAATGCTTCGCGTTCTCGGTCTGGTGCGCGATCCTCGTCGCGAGGAGGGTCACCTGATGCTCGGCGTCCGAGAGCGCGAGGAGCTCGCCGAGCGAATGGGCGCCGAGGATCACATCCAGCGAGGAGGTGTGGTTCGACGTGTACATCCAGACGAGAAGCTTCGCCGCCCGCTGCTGCGAATGGTGGTACCTGACCCGGGCGCCCGTGAGCGCGATCTGCTCCGACGCGAGGTCCTTCCGTAGCTTGTCGAGCCGGACCTTCGCGCCGTCGTATTTCTCGGAGACGGAGTTCAGCTGCTCGTCGATCGCGGAGATCTGCTCGAGCACGCGCTGGGCCTCGGCCTGCTTCGCCGCGATCTTCGGGGTGAGGGCGCTGCCACCGCTCCCGGCGCATACGGCGGTCAGGGCTATCGCCCCGACCAGCGGGATGAGTAGCTTCATACGCATGATGCTTCCTCAGGACATCGCAGGCCCGAAGACCAGCTTTAGCCGCCGCGCGGCGGTCTCCTGCATCGCTGCACCGTAGACTGCCAGGATGATGGACGCCGTACGTAAGCGTTTTGCGGAAACAGCGGAAGCGATCGCAGAGCTTCAGGATCGGCGGGCGGCCGACACCGAGGAGCGCGTCTCGCGGCTGCTCCAGTTGAACGGCGACGAGCGCGCACTCGACGTGGGCACCGGCGCCGGTGCGCTCGCGCTTGCGCTCGCACCGTTCGTCCACGAGGTCGTGGGGCTCGACCTCGTTCCGGAGCTGCTCGAGAAGGCCCGTGAGCGCGCGCCCGAGAACGCCGAGTTCGTCCTCGGCGACGCCGACGAGCTCCCCTACGGCCCCGACACCTTCGACGTGGTCTGCACGGCTCGAACCCTGCACCACCTCGTCCGGCCCGAGCTCGTGCTCGCCGAGATGACCCGTGTCCTGCGGCCGGGCGGCGCCATGCTCGTCGTCGACCAGCTCGCGCCGAACGACCCGCTCGCGGCGATCGAGCTCAATCGCTTCGAGCATGCGCGTGACTCGACCACGACCCGCATCCTGGCCGACGTCGATCTGCGCGGGCTCTTCGACTCGAACTCGCTCGTCCTGCTCCGCGCGGAGACCGTCGCCGTCGAACGCGACATGGAGAGCTACCTCGACCTGGCCGGATGCCAGGGCGAGGAGCGTGCCGCCGCGTACTCGCTCGCGCCTGCCCGACCGACCGTGCAGTACGGGTGGTACGTGCTCTCCAAGCCGGCCTTCTAGCCATTTCCGCTGAACCACTTCAGATGAGCGTTGCTACGGCACCCAGCGGAAATGGCCTAGGGTTCGGCGCCGTGCCGCCCCGGATCCTCATCCTCACCGCCAGCGTCGGCGAGGGGCACGACGCCCCCGCCCGCCGGCTCGCCGACCAGCTGCGGGCCGAGCGGCCCGACGCGCTCGTCGAGACCGAGGACTGCCTGCCCGCGATGGGCCGCAGCGTCTCTGCGATCAGCGAGGGCGCTGCGCGCGTCGTCTTCTTCCGGTTCCTCTGGCTGTGGGACGTCGGCTTCTGGGTCTTCGCCCGGTTCCCGCTCACCCGCAGGATCACCCAGTGGATGCTCGTTCGCTTCGGCTCGGAGGGGCTGCTGCGCCTGATCGCGTCGCACCGGCCGGATGTCGTCGTCTCCGTCTACCCGAACGCGACCGAGGTGCTGGGCCGGCTTCGAAAGGCCGGGCGGTTGCACGTTCCCGTCTGTGCCGTGATCACCGATCTCGCCGGCCTGCGCTACTGGGCGACTCCGGGCGCCGACCTGCACCTCGTCACCCATCCGGAGGCGATCGACGAGGTGCGCGAGATCGCCGGGACCGAGACCGACGTGCACTGCGTCCACGGGTTCAGCGCGCCCGAGTTCCTGATCCCGCGTGAGACGGACGAGGCGCGGCGGGCTCTGAACCTCGAGCCCGGCGGGAAGATCGTCATCGTCTCCGGTGGAGGCTGGGGGGTCGGAGACGTCGAAGGAGCCGTGCGCGAGGTGCTCGCCGTGAAGGGCGTCGACCAGGTCGTATGTCTCTGCGGCCACAACGCCGAGCTGCTCGAGAGCCTCGAGCGCGACTTCGCGTCGGATGCCCGGGTCCGGGCCGAGCCGTTCACGCACGAGATGCCGGAGTGGCTCGCCGCCGCCGACGCGCTCGTCCACTCGACCGGCGGGCTGACGGTGCTCGAGGCGCTGATGCGCGGCTGCCCCGCGATCTCGTACGGCTGGGGCCGCGGCCACGTGCGCCTGCACAACCGGGCATTCACGCATTTCGGGCTTGCCGAGGTGGCCGCGACGCCCGAGGAGCTCAGGACCGCAGTCGCGGACGCGCTCGAACGAGGGCGCACGTCTTTCGACTTCTCCGATCTGCCGTCCGCCGCCTCCTTCGTCCTGTCGCAGGTCGAAGAGAGACGTGCGGTCCATGCCGTGGTGTAGATGAGTAGTTCCACGATCTCGCGTGTCCGGATGCGCGATATGAGCGGTCTGGGCCGCTCCGGCCTCGCGGAATCCGATGAAGCCCGGCTTCCGTGAGGCCTGCGCTTCACCTCGGCAGGCCCTCATCGGGGCGTCTAGCCGCACTGAGGGCCTGCCGAGGCGCCCAAGCCTCGTCAGATCGCGCCCCGAAGCAAACGATCTCGTGGAGCTACTCATCCAGGGCCGCCGCCGGCGCCGGGTTCGGCGCGCTCGGCGCCTGGTGCGCGCCGGCTGCCGCACCGGTCGTGCCGCGCCTCGCGGGACTGTTTCGGATTCCGCTCCGCGTCCCGCACGGCATCGCGCTGACGTTCGACGACGGCCCTCACGCCCAGGGAACCCCTGCGGTGCTCGAGCAGCTCGAGCGGGCGGGGGTGAAGGCGACCTTCTACCTCGTCGGCGAGCAGGTCGCCCGGCGCCCGTCACTCGCGGCGGAGATCGCCGCGGCCGGGCACGAGATCGGCATCCACGGTCATCGTCACGTGCTGCTTCTGCGGCGGGCCCCGGGAGCACTGCGCGCCGACTTCGACCGCGCCGAAGCCGTGATCGGCGAGGCCACGGGCGTGAACAGCCTCTCCTACCGCCCGCCCTACGGAGTCTTCAGCCTCGCGGGCCTCGCGCTCGCCCGTGAGCGATGGTCACCGCTCCTCTGGTCGCACTGGGGGCGTGACTGGGAGCGGCGGGCGACGCCGAACACGATCGCGGCGCGCGCGACGCGCGGGCTCGGGCCGGGCGCGGTGGTGCTCCTCCACGACAGCGACGCCTACAGCGTCGAGAGCTCGTGGCGTCAGACGGCGGCGGCGCTGCCGGCGGTGCTCACGGCTGCGCTCGAGACCGGCGAGCCGTTCGTGACGGCGAGCCAGTCGACGTAGCGGCGGACGCCTTCTGCGAAGCTCGTCTCGGCGCGCCAGCCGAGCTCGGCGGCCGCACGCTCGGACGACGCCTGCCCGAACTTCAGGTCGACCGGGCGGTCGGGCCCGTGCTCGATCGGCACCTCAGCCACGAGCTCCCTCACGGTGTCGGCGATCTGACGGACGCTGACGAGCTCGTCGCCGACGAGGTTGTAGATGCGGCCGGCAGCGGCGGGTGCGAGCCCGGCGACCATTCCCTCGGCGAGATCCTCGACGTAGACGAACTGTCGTGTCGCGCTGCCGTCGCCCGCGATCGTCAGCGGCGTCCCGGCCTGTGCCTTCGCGATGAAGGCCGGCACGACGGCGGCCGGACGGGCGCGAGGCCCGTAGGGGATCCCGAAGCGGAGGATCGTCGTCGGCACCCCGTACATCGTCTCGTAGGAGCGGCAGTACATCTCGCCGGCGAGCTTCGTCGCCGTGTAGAGGTGCGGCGGGAGCACGAGCGGTGTGTCCTCGTCGTGCGGTTCAAGCCCGGGCGCGTTGCCGTAGACCCAGATCGTGCTGGCGTAGAGGAACCGCTCGACGCCTACGGTGCGGGCCGCTTCGAGCAGGTTGAAGGTGCCGTGGACGTTGACGGCGTCGGTACGGGCCGGCGCATCGACGACCTGGTTCACATCGGCCATCGCGGCGAGGTGGAAGATCGCGTTGCAGCCGTCGACCGCCTCCCGGACAGCTGCGGCATCGGTGAGGTCGGCGATCCGCGTCTCGACGTCCGGGTGCCACGGCGACTCGGCGACGTCGAGGATCACGGGCGTGTGGCCGGCCTCGGCGAGCTTGTCGACGACGTGCGAGCCGATGAAGCCCGACCCGCCTGTGACGAGCGCTCTCAAGACGCGTGCTTCAGCCGCCCACGGCCTGGAGCGCGGGCATGCTCGCGGGCCGGTAGTAGAGCGGTGCGCACCAGTGGTTCTCGGCGACCCAGTCGGTGTTCGGGAGGTCGACCGCGTGACCCATCACGCGATGGCACGGCTCGTCGTAGACCTTCCCGGTCGACCGCTCGAGCTCCTCGAAGACGATGTACTTGTAGAGCCCGGAGACCATCCCGTCCGGAAGCTCGATGCGCGCCGGGTGCTGCGGGTCGAGCTCGTTGCGCGCGATGCGGTTCTTCCAGGCGACGATCTCGTCGACCCGTTCGGCGGCGAGGATCCCGACCGCGGCCGTGAACTCGTTCATCCGGTAGTTGAGCCCGGTCTGCGAGTAGTCGGGCTTGCCGTAGTTGCGGAAGCGGCTCGCGTACTCGACGACGTCGGGGTTCGACGAGACGAGGATCCCGCCCTCGCCGGTCGAGATCGTCTTCGTCGGCGCGAACGACCAGAGCCCGACGTCGCCGAACGTGCCAGGCTTGCGGCCGTTCCACGAGGCGCCGTGCGAGTGCGCGCAGTCCTCGATCAGGACGATCCCCTCGGCCCTGCAGAATGCCGCGATCTTCTCGGTCTCGAAGGCGATGTGGCCGCCGATGTGGACGAGGATCGCCGCAGCAGGCTTGTGCTTTGCGACCTTGCGCTCGAAGTCGTCGAAGGACATGCAGAGGTCCGACCGGTTGCAGTCGACGAACTCGACCTTCGCGCCGACCTCGACGATCGCGAGCGGATCCGCCATGAAGGTGTTCGACGGGCAGAGGACGGTCTTCCCGCGCAGCTCGTAGAACTCGAGCGCCGCGAGCGCCGAGCCGGTCCAGCTCGACGTGGCGACCGACGGCAGCCCGTTCCATGCGGTCCAGGTGTCCTCGAAGGCCTTGACGAGGGGGCCGTCGGACCAGACGTTGTCGTCGAGGATCCCGTCCCAGAGGGCATGGAGCCGCTCCCGGTCGCGGTGATCGAAGCCGATTGCGAACTTGTCGAATTCCACGGGTTTGATGTGAGCAGCGGGGGTGCCCGCCATCCGGCGGGCGCACGCCGGCGGGTGTAGCCGGCCGGACGGGTCAGAACCATATCTGAGCGATTCGGCGCGGACGGCGAGAGCCGTCCATCTAGTCGCCGAGCAGTCCCACGAGCCCGAGCGCGACCAGCCCGAGCCCGATCGCCAGCACGAGGATCGGCGCGAGCCTGGCGAGGAAGTCGTCGACGCCGCCGCGCGCGCGGACGAGCCAGGCGCGTGAGCGCTTCCCGGCGAACACCCTGAAGGTGAGGATCGCGAGCAGCGGCAGCACGAAGCAGGCGTTGAACACCGTCAGCAGGAGCATCTGCGTCGTCCAGTGCTCCCCGGAGCCGACCACGGCGGCGATCGCGGCGAAGTACGGGATCGCGGTCGGGAGCTCGACGAGCACGAGCCCGGCTCCGACCACGAACGCCGAGCGATCGAGCTGGGCGCCGCCGGCGCGGACGTGGTGGGCAACGCGGTGGCGCTGGAACCACAGAGCGGCTGCGAGGACGACGAGCGCGCTTCCGACGCTCAGCTCCAGCAGGTGCTTTGCGTGCGCTCCGGGATGCGGGACGAAGGACATCAGGAACTGGCCGGGGCCGAGCGCGATCACGAGCCCCGCGGCGAGGTTCGTGAGAAAGACGCCGCCGATGAACCCGGTGAGGCTCTTCGCGCCGCCCGGCGCGGCAGCGAGATAGAAGGCGGGCGCGATCGTGACCGGGTTGACCGAGTCGACGAGCCCGATCCCGATCACGACTGCGAGGATGTGCTGCATCGCGCGTGCAGCCTACGGCCGGTGCGCTTCGAAGAGGGGGCTCACCGAGCCGGTCACGCTTTCATCCCCTACCTCCGTTGACCATCTGCTCTGGGCTCTAGCGGGGGTTCCGCACACGGTCCCCAGAGGCAGGATCGCCTTACTCGCGCACCGACTCGGTGAGGAGTCGAACATATTTCAACCCGGATACGCGCGGCAATATCCCGCTGCGAAATATTCGCCGCAACGTGCGCAAACTTCTTCAGCTCGTCAGACGACGTCGGGCGCCGCGGCGTGCGAGGTGAGGAGCTCGATCGGAACGACGTCGAGGGCGCGAACGTGCGTCGCGCCGAGCACGACCTCGGGCGCGCGGCCGGCGGCGTGAGCCTCGAGCCAGCGCCCAGCGCAGAGACACCAGCGGTCGCCGGCGTCGAGCCCGTCGAACCCGAACTCCGGCATCGGGGTCGAGAGATCGTTGCCGGCCTCCTTCGAGAACTCGAGGAACTCCTCGCTGAGGATCACGCAGACCGTGTGGCTGCCGGCGTCCTCGGGGCCTGTCGAGCAGCAGCCGTTGCGGTAGAAGCCCGTGAGCGGGTCCGCCGAGCACGGTAGGAGCTGGCCTCCGACCACGTTCACGTCAGGCTCGATGCTCACCGGCGGAGCCTAACTGCCTCGTCTTGCCGTCACCACTCTTTCAGGTTGCACGTCACGAGCCGGCAACGCTCGTGGCATGGATTTCGGCTCAGCGGCGCCGCTGCGACGAATCTGCGAGCCAGGGAGGTGCCCAGCCGCCGTCCGGCGGGTTCAGGTTCGTGCCCGGCTCGACGATCTCGTCGATGCGATCGAGGACGTCGCTCGAGAGCGTCACCTCGGCGGCGCCGAGCTGGCTTTCGAGCTGCTCCATCGTGCGCGGCCCGATGATCGCCGCCGACACGGTGGGGTGGCGCAGGACGAACGCGATCGCGAGATGGATCAGCGAGAGCCCGGCCTCCTGGGCGAGCAGAGCGAGCGCCTCGGTTGCCTCGAGCTTGCGCTGGTTTCCGGGGAGGCTCATGTCGTAGCGCGACGGGATTCGCCCGGCCCGCGTGCTCTCGGGACGCTCCTGCCCCTTCCGGTAGCGACCGGTGAGCCACCCACCGCAAAGCGGGCTCCACGGAATCGCGCCCAGCCCGTACTCGGCGCAGACCGGCAGCACCTCCCGCTCGATCCCGCGCACGAGCAGCGAGTACGGAGGCTGTTCGCACACGAACCGCTCGCGGCCGCGGCGCTCGGCGACCCACTGTGCCTCGACGATCGTGTGTGCCGGGAAGGTCGAGGAGCCGAAGTAGCGGATCTTCCCCTCCCGCACGAGATCGGTCAGTGCGCCCAGCGTCTCGTCGAGGTCGGTCGCGGGATCCCACCGATGAACCTGGTAGAGGTCGATCCAGTCGGTGCCGAGCCGCCGCAGGCTCGCATCGACCTCCTGGGTGATCCACCGGCGCGAGTTGCCGCCGCGGTTCGGGCCCTCGCCCATCGGGAAGTGCACCTTCGTCGCGAGCACGATCCGGTCACGCCGTCCGGCGAGTGCCTTCGCGAGGATCTCCTCGGACTCGCCGGCCGAGTACGCATCGGCGGTGTCGACGAAGTTGATCCCTGCGTCGAGCCCGGCATGGATGATCCGGATCGACTCGTCGTGGTCGGGGTTCCCCCAGGCGCCGAACATCATCGTGCCGAGGCACAGCGAGCTGACCTCGACTCCCGTCCGTCCCAGCTTGCGAAGCTCCATCCCGGGAAACGCTACCCGCGGCCGCTCAGGCGTCGCGGCGAACGAGCATCCCCGCCGCGGCGACGATCGCGGCCGCGATGTAGGCGCAGAAGACCCCGAACCCGCTCCACGGGCCCAGGTCGTGCGGGCCGTGATGGATCGCATAGACATCGCCGCCGACACTCGAGGGCAGGTACTCCGAGATGGGCTGGTACCAGCTGAGCGGGAGGATCAGCAGGAGCGGTGGGATCACGAAGAAGATCGCGACGAAGATCGCGATGCCACCCGCCGTGTTCCGGATCATCGCCCCGATCGCGAGCGTGAGCACGCCGACGCCGGTCACGTAGAGCGCGACCCCGAGCACTGCCCGGGCGACGCCGGGATCGCTGAACGAGAGCTTCAGGATGTCGTCCGAGCGAAGGATCGCCTGGCTCCCGAAGAACGCGGCCAGCACCGCCGGAACCATCAGCACGAAGGTGACGGTGGCGAACACGATGAGCTTCGCCCAGAGGAACGGGAGCCGTTTCGGCACGGCTCCGAGCGAGGCGCGGATCATCCCGGTCGAGTACTCGCCCGTGATCACGAGCACGCCGAGGATGCCCACGGCGAGCTGCGAGAACTCGGCCCCGATGATCGCGATATTGAGCGGGTTCCGGCTCGCCTGCTCGAGCGGGCTCATGTGGCTCCAGCGGATGACGGTGACCGTCGCCGCGATGCACGAGAAGCCGATCGTGAGGATGAACGCGACGAACATCGACCAGCGGGTCGACCGGATCGAGCGGAACTTGGTCCACTCCGAGAGGATGACCCTCGACTGCGTGACCCGCAGCCGCGTGCTCCACCCCTCCGGGAGCGGGACGGCGCTCACGCCACGACCGCCTCGGGCCGGGCCGGCGGGTCCGCCTGGAACTCGACGTCGTCGCGGGTGACGTCCATGAATGCCTCTTCGAGCGAGGCGCGCACCGGCGCGAGCTCGTGCAGGACGAGCCCGTGTGCGGCGGCCGTTTCCCCGACCTGCTCCGAGGTCAGGCCGCTCACCTCGAGCTCGCCGTCCCTGGCGCCCGGCTCGACCGTCACGCCGGGGCCGGCGAGTGCGGTGGCGAGCTCGGCGGCCTGCGGCGAGCGGACGTGGACGGCGTCCCTCGAGGCGCCGCGCACGAAGTCGTCCATGCTCACGTCGGCGATCAGCTTCCCGCGCCCGATCACGATCAGATGCTCCGCGATCAGCGCCATCTCGCTCATCACGTGCGAGGAGACGAACACCGTGCGTCCCTCGGAGGCGAACTCCTTCAGCATGTTCCTGATCCACTGGATCCCCTCGGGGTCGAGCCCGTTCGCCGGCTCGTCGAGCATCAGGATCTCCGGGTCGGCGAGCAGCGCGGCCGCGATCCCGAGGCGCTGGCCCATCCCGAGCGAGAACTTCCCGACACGCTTCCGCGCCACCTCGTGGAGTCCGACCCGGTCGATCACCTCGGTCACGCGCGCCTTCGGTACGCCGTGGGTCTGCGCAAGCGCGAGCAGGTGGAAGTACGCCGAGCGCCCGGTGTGTACGGCGCGTGCCTCGAGCAGGGCGCCGACCTCGTGCAGCGGCGCCGGGTAACCCGCATAGCTCTTACCGTTCACGGTGACGCTTCCGGCGGTCGGCCGGTCGAGCCCGATGATCATCCGCATCGTCGTCGACTTCCCCGAGCCGTTCGGCCCGAGGAACCCCGTCACGATCCCCGGCTTCACGGTGAACGTGAGCCCGTCCACCGCGCGTTTCTCGCCGTAGTCCTTCGTGAGGCCGATCGCCTCGATCATCGTTCGCTCCCGCGGTTGCTGCCTTGCGTGCACCCTAGCCCCCGCTCTCTGAGAGGGGTGTTAAGGCGCCTGGCTAGGTGTCGAGCCCGAGCGTGAACGTCGGCGCAGGAGAGGTGTCCGGCAGCTTGTGCTCGTCCGCGAGGCGGCGGATGGACGTCCCGGTGGCGAGGAACTCCGTGGCGTGCTCGCCCCAGACGTGGTTGTAGACGCCGACCGTGACGCCGACGACGCCCGAGGCCTGCGCCTGGGTCGCCTCGTTCTGCATCCGGGCGAGAGCGAGCTCGCGGGCCTCGTAGATGCCCTGGGTGAACATGACCATCTCGGTGTTCTGGCCCATCTGGCGAAGCGACTGCATCACGCCCTGGTGGGCGATGTGGTAGACGCACGTGCCGAGGACGAACGAGACCGGCACCGCCCCGGCGGCGAGCAGGCGGAAGAAGTCCTGTGCCGAGAGGTCGGATGTGAATGCGCGGCCGCCGGGCGCCCTGTGGGCGCCGTCTGCGGAGAGCGCCTTCACGGCGGTGCCCGTGGCGAGGAACTCGAGCACGTCCTGGCCCCAGACGTAGGCCTGCATCCGCAGCTGCACGCCGACGATCCCGTCGGCACCGAGGTGCTCGGCCTCGGCCTGCATCCGCGACATCGCGAGCTCGCGGGCGTTGTACATCGCCTGCGTCAAGACGCCCAGCTCCTGGTTCTGGCCCCACCGGCTCGTCTGGAGGCCGATGTGGTAGATCGACGAGCCGACGACGAAGCCGAGCGGCTCGAAGCCCGCCTCGCCGAGGAGCACGTACTCGGAGACCGAGAGATCGGAGGTGAAGACGCCGCCGGGCGTTGCACCGGCGGTCTGCGCGAGCCGCCCGTCGGCCGCTTGCGGTTCCCAGGTCGCGGTGGTGTCCGATGAGTCCCTTCCGAAGAGCGGCATGGATCCTCCCGAGTGCGAGCGATTGTCTCCCGCGACGCTACCCCTACTCGAGGAGCTCGCGGAGCGACTCGCGGCCGTGCTCGCTCCGCTCGGCCTCCGTAACGAGCGCGTGGGAGAGCGCCTCGATCCACGGGCCGAGCTCCAGCTCCTCGCTGCGCAGCGCGATCCCTCGAACGATTGCCCGCCGCCTGCACAGCACGATCCCGGACTCGTGCTCCAGCTCGAAACCGTCGTCGCCGAGCACGACCGTGATCTTCCTCACGGGTCTCGGCCCCGGCTTCAGGCCCCGGCGCCGCTCGACCGCCACATACGCGGGGAACGAGGCGGTGAGCTTCGTCGCGAGCGCCTCGACGAAGATCGCGAGGTCGGAGCTGTCGGCTCGCAGCGATGCTGCGACGAGGTCGAAATCGCTGCTCTCCATGGAGGGAGCCTAGAGCCCTTCAGTGATGCAGGACCGAGATCTCGAGCCCGACGAGGAGCAGCCCGAGCGCTCCGTTCGTGACCCCGGAGGCGACCGCGCTCCACCAGTGCTCGCTCGCGCGGTGCCCCAGGAAGAAGCCCCAGGCGAAGAGCTGGACGACGCAGGCGACAAGCGCCAGATCCTGGGCGAGGGTCTCGTTGATCACGCCCGCCCAGCCGAGGAAGAGGAAGACCGTCGGGCCGAAGCCGGCCTCGACGAGCGGCCACTCCGACCAGGCGACGAGACGGAGCTGGTGGAGGCTGAACGGGGTGCCGTAGTGGATTCTCTCGCCCTGCACCTCGGCCCAGACGTGCACGATCCAGAACACGACCATCGTCCCGAGGAGCGCGAGCGCCACGTCCTGGGGTCGGGCATTCTCCTCCCGGAAGGCCCCGATCGCGGCGGCGGCGACGATCGAGCCGTAGACGGCCGCTGCGTAGAAGTCGGCACGTTCGGGGCCGTTTGGGCGAGCGATCACAGACGCGAGGATTCCACATCGCCACGGCCGGCGGCGGTCTAGGCTGCATCGGTGGAGCTCGCCGCCTACCGGGATCGCTTCCCGATCCTCGCCGAGACGACCTACCTGATCAACCATTCGCTCGGGGCCATGCCCGCGGCGACGGCGGGCCGGCTCGCCGAGTACGCGGAGGTCTGGGCGACGCGCGGGATCCGCGCCTGGGGCGAGGGCTGGTGGACGATGCCGCTCGAGGTCGGCGACCAGATCGGGCGGATCGTGGGCGTACCGGCCGGGACGACGGTCATGCACCAGAACGTCGCGGTCGCGGAGGCGGTCGTGCTCTCGTGCTTCCGGCCGGTCGATCCCGCCCGGAACCGCATCGTCTACGAGGCCGAGAACTTCCCCTCGGTGCGCTACCTCTACCAGGCCCAGCCCGAGCTCGAGGTCGTCGTGTGCGAGAGCGCGGAGGCGATCGTGGAGGCGATCGACGAGCGGACGCTTCTCGTCCCGATCTCGCACGTGTTGTTCAAGTCGGCCGAGATCCAGGACGTGGCGGCGATCGTCGAGCGGGCGCACGAGGTGGGGGCGCGGGTCGTGCTCGACTGCTACCAGTCGGCCGGGATCGTGCCGTTCTCGCTGACCGCGCTCGGGGTCGACTTCGCGGTCGGGGGCTCGGTGAAGTGGCTCTGCGGTGGCCCCGGGAACGGCTGGCTCTACGTGAGGCCCGACCTGATCGAGGCGCTCGAGCCGACGTTCATGGGCTGGCAGGCGCATGCCGCCCCGTTCGCCTTCGAGCCGGAGCTTCGGTATGCGCCCGGGATCTCGCGGTTCCTCACAGGAACGCCGAACGTGCCGGCGCTCTATGCGGCGACGGCGGGCTACGACCTCGTCGAGGAGGTCGGAGTCGAAGCGATCCGGGCGAACTCGATCCGCCAGACCGAGCTCCTGATCTGCCTGGCCGACGAGGCCGGGTTCGAGGTGCGCTCACCCCGCGACCCCGCGCTCCGCGGCGGGACGATCACGGTGTTCGTCCCCGATTTCGAAGCCGTGCACGCCGAGCTCGGCACCCGCGGGGTCATCTGCGACTTCCGCCCCGGAGCGGGCATCCGCCTCGGGCCGCACTACTACAACACCGACGAGGAGCTGCGGTTCGCGATCGATCAGATCGGCGAGATCCTGGAGACCGGCGCCCACCGGCACGCACTCGGCGCCGCGGCCCGGTTCTGACTACTTCGCCGGAAGGTTCGCCTCTTCGATCGGCGTCAGCTCGAGCCTGACGCTCGTCGAGCGAAGGCCTGCCGCGTCGAGCGCCGCCCGGAACGACTGCGGATCGGGAATCGGGAGCGGGCCGATCGCGCGGACGAGGATTCCGCCGTTCTGAGGATCGGCCTCGACGATCTGCCAGCCGCGGACGGCTGCCCAGCGCTGCGCGACGGTGTTCACGTTCGACTGGTTCTGCTGGTCGGCGTTGATCCGCTTCGAAGCAGCGGCGAGCGGAATCGCGAGTGCGACGACGGCGGCGACGATCACGATCGTGCTCGCGCGGCCGCTCAGCCGGTGCCGTCTCGGCCCCTGCATCGCGATCGTGCGGACCCGGTAGAGAGCCATCACGACGAGCCCGCTCAGGAGGATCGCGGCGACGTTCGTGACGAAGAGCAGAAGCGCACCGGTGGACTCGTGCGGGTACCCGGACTCGAGTGTGAGGCCGACCACGGCGAGCGGCGGCACGAGCGAGATCGCGATCGCGACCCCGGGAAGGGTGTCCGAGACATCCGAACGGACGAGCGCGAAGGCGCCGACGGCTCCGGTCGCAAGCGCTGCGACGAGGTCGATCAGGTGAGGGTGGATCCTGCCCGCGACCTGCGAGCTCGTGGTGGCGTCGATCGGAAACGGGACGAGCTCCCCGATCGCGATCGCGACGAGCACGACCACGATGGAGCCTGTGACAACGAGTGTGGCGCTGATGGCGAGGTTCCGGCCGTCGCCGCTGACCACCGAGAGCACCGTCCCGAGGATGGGGGTCATGAGCGGAGCGACGATCATCGCCCCGATCACGGTCGCCGTCGAGTCCCCGATGACCCCGGCGCTCGCAATCACGGCGGCGAGGATCAGGAGGGCCCAGAACCGGCTCAGCTTCCGGTTGCGCTCGGCACCTGAGAAGAGGAGGTCGGCCCGCATCCGTGCCAGGTCGGAATCGACGATCGCGGGCATCGTGCGTGACGATTCGTCGCGACCTCGCCTGTCTCCTCCGGGGCCGTCGAGCCGGGCTGCTGTGACGAAAGCGTTCCAGAGTTGGTACCCGCGCGTTACGCCTTCGCTGCTTCCATCAGGGGATGGAGCGAGTGGGCAAGCCGGAGGAAATGTCGCCGGATCGGGCGGGAATGCTCGTCTGTGAGGTCGCGCGGCGCGATCTCGAGCTGGCCGGCGCGGCAACGCGGGCGGCGCTCGAGCTTGGGCTGACCGCCTCCGACGCCGCGTACGTCGTGCTCGCGTCGGCACGGAACGCTGTACTGGTAACCGCCGATCGTGCGCTCGCAGCGGCGTACGAGCCCTCGGTGCTCGTACCCTGAAGCGACTTCAGCAAAGTGCGGGTCCGGCGGGGAAGCGCGTCTGGCGCCCCTTGTACCCTTCCCGCTCCGCATGCCTGAAGCGCCCTTCGTCCACCTCCACGTCCACTCGGAGTACTCGATCCTCGACGGCGCCTGCCGGATCCCGGATCTCGTCAAGCGCGCGGCCGAGCTCGAGATGCCCTCGGTCTCTCTCACCGACCACGGCTCGATGGCAGGCTCGGTTCAGCTCTTCAAGGAGGCCAAGGGCACCGGCGTGAAGCCGATCATCGGCTGCGAGGTCTACGTGGCCGAAGACCGCCACATCCAGAAGAAGGGCTATGCGCACCTCACGCTGCTCGCCGCCGACAACGCGGGCTACTCGAACCTGGTCAAGCTCTCGAGCCTCGGCTATCTCGAAGGCTACTACTACAAGCCCCGCGTGGACTGGGAGCTGCTCGAGCGGCACTCGGCCGGCGTGATCGCGCTCTCGGGCTGTCTTTCCGGGCGCGTCTGCAAGGCGCTCGAGGAGAACCGCCCCGGCGACGCGCGCACCGAGCTCGACCGGCTCGCGCAGGTCTTCGGACGTGACTCCGTCTACGTCGAACTGCAGAACGCGCACCTCGACGTCCAGGCCAGGCTGCTGCCGCAGCTGACGGAGCTCGCTGCTGCGACCGGGCTTCCGACGGTCGCCACCGGCGACGTCCACTACCTCCGTCACGAGGATGCGCGCGCACACGAGGCGCTCCTCTGCATCCAGTCGGGCGACTCCCTGAAGAATCCGAACCACTGGAAGTTCGAGACCGACCACTTTTATTTCAAGACGCCGGAGGAGATGGCAGGCGACTTCCCCGGCCACGACGACGCACTGCGGCGCACGCTCGAGGTCGCCGAGCGCTGCAACGTCGAGATCGAGGTCGGCCGGATCCTGCTGCCGAAGTACCCGACGCCGAACGACCGGGACGCGTTCGACTACCTCGTCGAGCTGTGCGAGACCGGGCTCGACAAGCGCTACGGGACGATCGACGACACGCTCCGCGACCGGCTCCGCTTCGAGCTGAAGACGATCAAGGAGATGGGTTTCACCGACTACTTCCTGATCGTGTGGGACATCATCCATTTCGCCAAGGGCAACGGGATCAGCGTCGGTCCGGGCCGCGGCTCGACGGCGGGGTCGCTCGTCGCGTACTGCCTCGAGATCACGGATGTCGACCCGATCCGCTACGGCCTGCTGTTCGAGCGGTTCCTGAACCCGGGGCGCAAGCAGCTGCCGGACGCCGACCTCGACTTCGCAGTCGCGGGCCGCGAGCACGTCATCAACTACGTCACCGAGAAGTACGGACGCGATCGGGTCGCGCAGATCATCACGTTCGGAACCATGGCCGCGCGCGCCGTCGTCCGCGACGCCGGCCGCGTGCTCGAGATCCCCTACGGCACGGTCGACCGGATCGCGAAGCTGATCCCGGAAGGCCCCGGGCAGACGCTCGAGGAATGCCTCAAGCCGGGCGCCGAGCTTCGCAAGGCGGTCGACTCGGATCCCGTCGCGAAGGAGATCATCGAGCTCGCACGCCCGCTCGAGGGGCTCACGCGCCAGGACGGCATCCACGCCGCGGCCGTCGTGATCGGGGCCCAGCCGCTGATGGATGTCGTCCCGCTTCAGCAGAAGGGCTCGGACCAGGAGGTTGTGACCCAGTACTCGGGTGGGCACGTCGAGGCGGTCGGCCTCCTGAAGATCGATTTCCTCGGCCTGCGCAACCTCGACGTGATCGACAAGGCAGTGGAGCTCGTCGGCAATCTCGACATCACCCGGATCGCGATGGACGACAAGAAGACCTACGAGATGCTCGCGAAGGGTGAGGCGAACGGTGTCTTCCAGTTCGAGTCGTCCGGCATGCGGGAGGCGTTGAGACTCGTCAAACCAACGGAATTCGAGGATCTGATCGCGCTTGTCGCGCTCTACCGGCCGGGCCCGATGCAGTACATCCCGCTCTATGCCGCCCGCAAGCACGGCAAGGAGCCCGTGACCTATCTCGACCCCCGGCTGAAGCCGATCCTCGGCGACAGCTACGGCATCTCGATCTACCAGGAGCAGTCGATGGAGATCGCGAAGCTGGTCGGAGGGTTCACCCCGGCCGAGGCGGACGATCTCCGGAAGGCGATCGGCAAGAAGATCCATGCGCTGATGGCGTCGCTCAAGGACAAGTTCATCGAGGGCGCGATCGCGAACTCGACGAGCGACTCCGTCGCCCGCCAGCTCTGGGAGGACATGGAGAAGGCGCAGGACTACTCGTTCAACAAGTCGCATGCCGCCTGCTACGCCCTGATCAGCTACCGCACCGCCTGGCTGCGCGCCCACCATCCGTGCGAGTACATGGCCGCCCTGATCAGCTCGGTCATGAGCACCAAGGATCGCGTCCCGTTCTACGTGAACGCCTGCCACGAGCTCGGAATCGAGGTGCTGCCGCCGGACGTGAACGAGTCTCAGACCGACTTCGCCGTCGTCGGCG
The DNA here is from genome assembly GCA_036271235.1 of Gaiellaceae bacterium. Taxonomy (GTDB): domain Bacteria; phylum Actinomycetota; class Thermoleophilia; order Gaiellales; family Gaiellaceae; genus PALSA-600. The sequence goes on along the minus strand of DATBBA010000031.1, from coordinate 128,506 downwards.
GGAAGATCCGCTTCGGCCTGAACGCGGTGAAGGGAGTCGGCGAGCTCGCGTGCCGCACGATCATCCGCGCACGCGAGGAGGGCGGCCCGTTCGAGTCGATCTGGGACTTCACCGAACGGGTCGATCCTTCGGTCGTGAACAAGCGCGCGCTCGAGTCGCTCGTCAAGTGCGGGGCACTACCCGGATCCCGGATGGGGATGCTCCAGGTGCTCGAGCAGGCGCTCGCCTACGGCCAGAAGCAGCAGGCGGACCGTCTCGCGGGGCAGGGCTCGATCTTCGACGGCCTTTTCGGGGAGAGCACCGAAAAGGCTAGTGAAAAGCACCATCCCCATGTTCCCGCCGACGAGTTCGAGAAGCCCGACCTCCTCCGGCTCGAGAAGGAGACGCTCGGCCTGTATGTCTCCGAGCACCCGCTCTCGGCGTTGCGGGGCGAGCTTCGCGCGAAGACAGACGCCACGCTCGCGGAGCTGGAGCGCCGCCGCGACGGCGAGAGCGTCACGGTGGGCGGGATCATCAGCGAGGTCAGGCAGCTCACCACCAAGCGCGGCGAGCAGATGGTGTTCCTGCGGCTCGACGACGCGACCGGCGGCGTCGACTGCGTCGTCTTCTCGACTGCCTACGCCGTGGCCTCCGAGCTCTGTGTCGTCGACCGGATCGTGATCGTGAAGGGTCGGGTCGACCACAAGGAAGGGGAGACGAAGCTGCTCGCGCAGGAGATTTCCGCCTTCGAGTCCGTTGCGGCGAAGCGCACGATCCGGATCAAGATCGACGCGACGCGAGCCTCGGCCGGAACGATCGGCGACCTGAAGTCGATCGTCAGCGACTTTCCCGGCGAGAGCCTTGTCGAGGCGGCCTGCGCGACGTCGAACGGCCCCGTCGTGCTGAGGTTCGGGAGCGGCTACAAGGTCGAGCCGCACCCCGACTTCTTCGCCGAGGTGCGTGCCTTGCTCGGCGAGTCCGCGCTCGCCTGAGCGTTAGAGCAGGATCCGCAGCGCGAGCTCGGGCGGGCAGCCCGACTCGACGAGCTGGATCGCCCGATGAAGATCCACATCTGAGCGGGCAGCCAGCTCGTAGGCGGAGACGATGTCGTAGCCGACCTTCTCGAGCGCCTCTGCACGCCAGCGCTCGACCTTCTCGGTCTCGGTCTGAACAGGGTTGAGCTCTGTAGCGGCCATCGTGTCAGTCTCCTCTGTGTCTTTCATCGGTGTATTCGGTTAAACGCATTAGAGGGTTCTTCGTCTGCCCCTACCCACCCATGATTTACGGATATTTAACGGTGCGGAGCGGCCCTGATTTAGCGGGACTCGGCCGGTATCCGCCGGTGTGCACGACCTTTGGTGCTGCGGGCCGCGACCGCGTCGGGCAGAATCGAGCCTGATGGGGGCGCCGCTCGGATTCATTCCTTCGCCGTCGAGCGGGGTCATCCATGTCGGGCCCCTCTCGATTCACCTGTATGGGCTGACGCTGCTCGTCGCGATCCTCGCCTGCGTCTGGCTGACGACCGTCCGCTGGAAGCGACAGGGGGGCGACTCCGATCTCGTGATTCGCGTGACCGTGTGGGGGGTCGGGTTCGGCGTGATCGGCGCCCGGCTCTACCACGACCTGAGCTCCTGGAACCAGGTGCCGTCGCCGAAATGGGAGGGCATCTTCGAGGTCTGGAAGGGCGGCCTAGGAATCTGGGGCGGGATCCTGCTCGGAACGATCGCCGGCGTGATCGTGGTCCGCCGCGCCGGCGTCAGCGGCGCAGCGTTCATGGATGCGGTCGCGCCGGGGCTCCTGCTGGCCCAGGGAATCGGGCGGATCGGCAACTGGTGGAACCAGGAGCTCTACGGCAAGCCGACAAGCCTGCCGTGGGGCCTGAAGATCGATGCGCTCCATCAGGCCGGGCTCCCGGCCAAGTATCTCGGCGCGAAGGCCTATCAGCCGACGTTCCTCTACGAGCTCCTCTGGGATCTCGCAGGCGTGGGGCTGCTCCTCTGGCTCGACCGGCGCTACACGTTCCGGCCGCCCGCGCTCTTCGCGCTCTATGTCGCCTACTACTGCTTCGGCCGTTTCTTCGAGGAGCTGCTCCGGATCGATCCCTCGCATCACATCCTCGGGCTTCGTCTCAACGCCTGGGTGTCCGTGATCTGCTTCGTCGGCGCCACCGGCTTCTTCGTCTGGTGGCAGTTCCTTCGCCGCGGAGGCTCCGGCCGGGAAGGGCCCGTGAAGGCAAAGCCGCGCCCTCAGCCCGATCCCGCCAGACCGAAGATGGTCGTCCCGAAGGGACGCGTTAAATAGCGCCTCCCGAAGGGACGCGTTAAATAGCGCCTCCCGAAGGGGCGCGTGAAGTAGCGCCTCCCGAAGGGGCGCGTTGAGTAGCGCCTCCCGAAGGGGCGCGTTGCGTGGCGCCACCCCGAAGGGACGCGTCCAATAGCGCCTCGCCGAACGGTCGCGCTACATGGCCCCTCCCGGAGGGATGCGTTGAACAGGTACTTCCCGGAGGGACGCGCCGGGTAGACGTCTCCCCCGAGGACGCATCGGAAGGCCCTCCGAAGAGTCGCGTCCGGTAGCGGGGCTAGCCTGCGGCCGATGGCCGTGGCAGCACCCGTAGGCGGGCTCGAGCTCGACCTCGACGCGTTCGAGGGCCCGTTCGATCTCCTGCTCTCGCTCGTCCTTCGGGACGAGCTTCCGCTGCGCGAGGTCGATCTCGCGGAGATCGTGATCGCGTTCGTCCAGCGTCTCGCGGAGCGTGACCGGCTCGACCTGGATGCGTGCGGCGAGTTCCTCGTCCTGATCTCGGCGCTGCTCGAGCTGAAGGCCCGGGGGCTCTTCCCCGAAGAGGACTCGGAGCTCGCGGAGCTCGAGCCGGAGGCGGCCGCCGAGGAGCTCGCGCGTCGGCTCGCGGAGTACAGGCGGGCGAAAGTCGGCGCCGAGTGGCTCGCCGAGCGACTCGAGGCCTCGCGCGACCGGTTCTTCCGCGTGGGCCCGGCTCCGCTCGCCCCGGTGCGCCCCGAACCGGTGCTCGCATCTCAGAGTCCCGTGCGTCTCGCCGACGTGATCCGCTCGCTCGCCGCCGAGCCGCCCGCACTCTCGACCTCGCATATGGCGCTCGAGTTCCCGCCGGTCGCGCAGTACGTCGAGCGGTGGCGGTCGCTGCTCCGCCGCCGGGCGCGTCTCGATTTCGACCAGGAGGTCGCCGGGTTCTCGCGTGTAGAGACGGCCGTCGCCTTTCTCGCCCTGCTCGAGCTCGCCCGTCACCAGGAGATCGTCGTGGAGCAAGCCGCGCCGTTCGCCCCGATCCGAATCGCCCGTTCCGCCGCCGAAAGGAGCCTCTCATGGACCGCTCACTCAGGCTAGTCGTCTCGAACCCGGTCGAGGAGCTCGCCCGCACGATCGAGGCGCTGCTCGTCATTGCCTCGACGCCGCTTTCGGAGGAAGAGCTTGCCGCGGCCGCCGGTGACGACACCGATCGCGTCACCGACGCGATCGAGCTCCTCTCCGAGCGCTACCGCGAGGGACGGAGTGGAATCGTCCTCGAGCACGTCGCCGGTGGATTTGCGTTCCGCGCCTCCCGCGAGGCGGCGGCCGCCTGCGCCAGGCTGTACGAGCGCCCCGTCGAGCGTGGCCTCAGCCGTGCCGCGCTCGAGACCCTCGCGATCGTCGCATACACCGGCCCCTGCACCCGCCCGGAGATCGCACGGATCCGAGGCGTCGGCGCCGACGCTGCGGTCGCCGGTCTTGTCGAGCGTGGGCTCATCGCGGAATCGGGTCGCGATCGTGAGTTCGGCGCCGTTCGCTACGGGACGACGCAGCTCTTCGAGCGCGTCTTCGGGCTCGAGTCGCTGGCGGAGCTGCCGCGGCTCGACGATGTCGGCGCCGACGCGGTCGAGATCCGCGAACGGCTCGAAGCGGTCGCGGAGCGCCGGCCGGCGTAGCCCCGCCAGCCTCCAACGTCCCGGCGTGCACCGCCGCCGGGTTCTCCCCGGCCAGCTGTGGACGAACCGTTCCAGAGTTGGTACACGCGCGTTGCGCAAAGCGCGGTAGCGTTCCGGAAGGGATCCTTCGTCCCCCATGGTGGGGGTACGCCTTGGGGCATGGCCGAAGCGGCCAAAGCCGAAGGAGACAGCAGTGGTTTGGAAGGCCGCGCTTCGAGCTCGTGGCGCGGGTGGGAAGATCCGCCGCTCCCGCGGCGTTCTGAGGGGCCATGGACGTCACCGACGAGACATTCGCCAGCGAGGTACTCGAGCGCTCCGCGCAGGAGCCGGTGGTGGTCGACTTCTGGGCCGAGTGGTGCGGACCGTGCAAGCGGCTCACGCCGGTGCTCGAGGCTGCCGTCGAGGGACGGGAGGTCGTGCTCGCGAAGGTGGATGTGGACGCCAACAAGGAGCTCGCCCGGCGCTTCGACGTTTCCGGGATCCCGGCCGTGAAGGCGTTTCGAAACGGGCAGGTCGTGGCCGAGTTCACCGGCGCCCGCTCGAGACCTGCGGTCGACGAGTTCCTGGACGAGCTGACACGGCCGCCGGTCTCCGAGACCCTCGACGACGAGGAGCTGGCCGCGGCGCTTCGTGAGCGGGACTACGAAGGAGCGTTCACAACGCTTCTCGGACGGGTCGAAGATCCGGAGCAGAGAGACGCCGCACGGCAGACGATGATCGAGCTGTTCGGAGAGCTCGGGCAGTCCCATCCGCTCTCGATCACCTACCGCAAACGCCTCGCGGCTCGTCTTTTCTGACGTTTCCGCGCGCGCCCGCCGGCGAGGAAGCCGGATGCGATCCTTCCGGCAACACGCCGAGCAAACACGCGCAGGAGCCGTCGTTCGCCCGTGTCTGTCGTATCTCGGGTGAACCTCGAGCGGGAAGATCGGAGCTGAAGCCGGGTGGCGGAGTGCTCGTTGCGGGACGTCACATCGCCATCTCGGCTCAATCCGGCGCCGCCGGGGGTGGAGAATCGGTGGGCGTGCTGTACCTCGACGCCCACGAGACCCGATCATCGACAGCGATACGGTCGGCATCAGCAACCAGCTCGTGACCATCGTTCAGCCGGCGGGGCCCTCGCCGAAGCCGCTCTTCCGGCACGGCGTCTACTTGCGCAGCGCGATCCCCCAGGCTGCAGCCGCCGGTCGTCCGGGACTTCCGCTTCCGATCCTCCACGCCCCGCCGCCGGCCGAGCAACAACCCCAAAGGGGGCGCGAGCCCCCTTTCAGACACGCTACCGCCGGACCCTGTCATGTGTCTGTGACGGAAGTGAGCCAGAGGCGTTACGTCTCCGCGAGACTTACCGGATGCGGTTGAACGCGTGGCTCGCGAGAGCCGGAGTCGCCTCACGGCGCGGAGCAGACGAGCTCATCAAGGCAAACCGCGTCACGGTGAACGGCGAGCCCGGCCGGTTGAACACCTTCGTCGAGTCGAGAGACCGGGTGGAGCTCGACGGACGCCCGCTCGCCCGGCAGCAACTCGCCTACGTCCTCCTGCACAAGCCCGCCGGCGTCGTGACGACCGCGCGCGACCCGCAGGGACGTCCGACCGTCGTCGGGCTCGTCGGCCATCCCGCTCGGATCGTCCCGGTCGGACGGCTCGACGCCGACACGACGGGTGCGCTCCTGCTCACGAACGACGGCGAGCTCGCACATCGCCTCGCCCATCCGCGCTACGAGGTCGACAAGGTCTACGTCGCGGAGGTCGAGGGCGACCCGGGCCCTGCCACGATCGCCAGGCTCGAGAGCGGGGTGGAGCTCGACGACGGCCGCAGTGCTCCCGCCCGCGCGCGACGGATCGGCCGGGGAAGGGTCGAGCTCGTCATCCACGAGGGCCGGAAGCACCAGGTGAAGCGCATGCTCGCGGGCGTCGGACATCCCGTCGTACGCCTGCATCGCAGCCGGTATGGCTCGCTCGACCTCGAAGGTCTACGCGCCGGAGAGTGGCGGGAGCTCAGCCGCGGAGAGGTCGCAACCCTGCGGGATACTTCGACGGGATGAATGCGACAGCGGATGCCGGAGAGTTCGTCATTCGTCCCGGTCGCCCCGGGGATGGCCCCGCCCTGGCCCGCATCCATCTGGACGGTGCCGCGTACTACCTCGCCTTCGCTCCCGACGAGTTCCAGCTGCCGGACGAAGACGGGCTCGTCGCCTACATCGAGGCTGAGCTCGAACCGGACGAAGGCTCCCTCGTGCTCGTAGCCGACCTGGACGGTCGGCCCGCGGCCGCGATCTTCGCCCGCATCGTTCCCGCGCTCGAGGAGGCACGGTTCCAGTGGAACCCGGCCTTCGCACACACGCGGCTCTCGATCGAGTACCTCGCGACCGGCGAGGGTCAGCGCCGTCACGGCGCCGCGACCGCACTTGTCGAGGCCGCCGAGCAATGGGGACGCGACCGCGGCGCCACGCTCGCCTTCACCGACACCTTTCTCCGAAGCCCCGCCTCGCTCCCGTTCTGGCGCGACCGGATGGGCTACGCCGAGCGGTCGGTCAGCCTCTACAAGCCGCTCTAGCCGGAGGCGGGGAGGACAAAGCCCATCCGCTCGTACATCGTGCGGAGGGTCGGCGCCGCCGTCTCGCGTGCCATCGCGGCACCCATCGCCAGCAGGCGCGTGAGCTCGCCCGGGTCCCGGCGCAGCTCGCTATATCGATCCTGGATCGGCCCGAGGAGCTCAACGACCGCCTCGGCGACGTCGCCCTTGAACTGCCCGTAGCCGCCGCTTGCGTAGTACGCCTCGATCTCCTCGGCCGACTTGCCCGTCGCGACCGTCATGATGTCGATGAGGTTCGTGACGCCGGGCTTGTCCTCGGCGCGCCGGACCTCGCTTCCGGAATCGGTCACCGCAGAGCGGACCTTCTTCCGGATCGTGTCCGGCGGATCCAGCATCAAAAGCGTCCCCTGGGGCGTCCCGCCCGTCGTCGACATCTTCTTCGTCGGTTCCTGGAGATCCATGATCCGCGCCCCGATCTCGGGATAGATGCCGTCGGGCACCTTGAACGTCTCGCCGAACCGTGAGTTGAAGCGCTCGGCGATGTCCCGCGAGAGCTCGAGATGCTGACGCTGGTCGTCGCCGATCGGGACGAAATCGGTTCCGTAGAGCAGGATGTCGCCTGCCATCAGGATCGGGTAGGTGAAGAGGCCCGCCGTCACGAGCTCCTGACGGTCTCCCTTCTCCTTGAACTGCGTCATCCGCCCGAGCTGCCCGTAGCTCGTGACCGCCGAGAGGAGCCAGGCCGCCTCGGCGTGTGCAGTCACATGGCTTTGGGCGAACACCGCCGAGCGGTCCGGGTCGAGCCCGGTCGCGAAGAGCAGCGCCGCGAGGTCGAGCGAACGCTCCCTGAGCTCCGCCGGGTCGTAGTCGACCGTGATCGAGTGGAGGTCGACGATGCAGAAGTAGGCGGCACCGCCCGACTCCGCCGCGCGCTCCTGCGTGGCGGCGTACTGGCGAAAGCCGCCGGACCAATTGCCGAAGTGCTTCGCCCCTGTGGGCTGGATGCCCGAAAAGATCCGCATCGGTCGAGCTTAGCCCGGCCTGGCGAGGCCAGACGGACGCATCGCCCGCGCAGATCGGCGGATCAGGGCTTGGTCACGTCCCTACACTTCAACGCATGGCGGTCGTCGATTCCACGTGGTCCCCATCCTCCTGGCGGGACTTCGAAGCGCTCCAGCAGCCCGAATGGCCGGACGCGGTCGAGGCCGATCGCGTGCGGCAGCGACTGCACTCCCTCCCGCCGCTCGTCTTCGCGGGGGAGGCGCGCCAGGTGCGGACAGCGCTCGCCGAGGTCGCGGGCGGGCGCGCCTTCCTGCTGCAGGCGGGCGACTGCGCCGAGTCGTTCCACGACTTCTCGCGACTCACCGAGACGGGCGCCGCCTACTCCGCCGTCGCGATCCGTGAGCGGCTGAAGATCCTGCTCCAGATGGCCGCCGTGCTCACCTACGGCGCCGCGCTTCCGGTGCTGAAGATCGGCCGGATCGCCGGCCAGTTCGTCAAGCCGCGCTCCAGCACGAGCGAGCGCACGGCGCTCGGCGAGATCCCGGTGTTCCGCGGCCACATGATCCACGACGACGCCGCGACCGCCGAGGCGAGAATCCCCGATCCGGGCCGGATGGTCGAGGGCTACCACCTCTCCACGGCGACCCTCAACCTCGTGCGGGCGTTCACGAAGGGCGGATTCGCAGACCTCACGCAGGTTCACGCCTGGAATCAGGACTTCGTCGCCCGCTCTCCGCAGGGGGAGCAGTACGAGGCGCTCGCCTCGGAGGTCGAGCGGGCGCTCGGCTTCATGGCGGCGTGCGGGATCGACCTCGCGGCGACGCCGCAACTCCACCAGGTCGACGTCTGGACGAGCCACGAGGGCCTCCTCCTCGACTACGAGGAGGGCCTCACGCGCCGCGATTCCTTCACGGGCGACTGGTACGACTGCTCGGCGCACATGCTCTGGATCGGGGAGCGCACGCGGGCGCTCGACGGCGCGCACGTCGAGTTCTTCTCGGGTGTCCACAACCCGCTCGGGGTCAAGCTCGGCCCGAAGACGACGCCCGACGAGGCGGTCGAGCTCTGCGAGAAGCTGAACCCGACCGGGATTCCCGGACGGATGACCCTGATCGCGCGCCTCGGGGCCGAGCGCGTCGACGAGTTGTTGCCGCCGCTCCTCGCCGCCGTGCGTGAGTCCGGTCATCCAGTCGTCTGGGTCTGCGACCCGATGCACGGAAACGGCTTCACCACCGCAGGCGGCCGCAAGACTCGCCATTTCGACGCGATCATGGCCGAGATCGAGGGCTTCTTCCGGGCCTGCCGTGCGGGCGGCGTCTGGCCGGGCGGCGTCCATCTCGAGTACACGGGCGACAACGTCACCGAATGCCTCGGCGGCTCCGAGGGGCTCGAAGAGGAGCACCTCGACGCACGCTACGAGACCCTTTGCGATCCACGCCTCAACGGCCGGCAGTCGCTCGACCTTGCATTCCGCCTCGCCGAGTTGATGCGGCGACCCTAGAAAGTGGCAGTCACGGAGCTCACGGTCGTCGGCACCGGTCTGATCGGTGCCTCGGTCGGCCTGGCCGCGCAAAGCGCCGGGGCGCGCGTCACGGGCTGGGACCCGGAGCCGGGCGCCCTTGCCGCGGCGGCCGATCACGGCGCGGTCGAGGCCGCACCGTCGCTCGCGGCCGCGCTCGACGCGGCCGCGCTCATCGTCGTCGCCGCCCCGATCGCGGCCCTGCCCGGGCTCGTACAGACCGTGCTGGCACAGACCGGGGAGGGGCAGACGGTCACCGACGTCGGCTCGACCAAGGCCCGCGTCGTGGAGGCAGCCGGCGGCTCGCCGCGCTTCGTCGGAGGGCATCCGCTCGCGGGCAAGGAGGCGCACGGGGCCGAGCATGCCGCGGCCGGGCTGTTCGAGGGTGCCACCTGGTTCCTCACCCCGACGGGTGCGACGAGCCCGGAGCGGTACGCGCTCGTGCACGGCTTCGTCGCAGAGCTCGGGGCCTTCCCCCACGCGATCGAGCCGAGCGCGCACGACGAGCTCGTTGCACTGACGAGCCACCTGCCGCACGTCCTCGCGAACGTCGTCGTGAACCAGGCGGGCGCGACGAGGGTCGAAGGTCACGAGCCGCTTGCCAACGCGGCCGGGGCGCTCCGAGACATGACGCGGATCGCCGGCGCGAATCCCAGGCTCTGGCGGGAGATCTTCCTGGACAACGCCGATGCCGTGCGGGCGAGCCTCGCCGAGCATCGCCGCCGGATCGAGGAGGTCGAGGAGGCGCTTGCACGCGGTGACGGAGACTTCATCGGCAACTGGATCGGCGAGGCGGCGCAGAACCGAAGGCGGATGCTCGACGTCGCGTATGGCGATGCCGGCGTCCTCTTCCGGATCCAGGTACACGTCGCCGACCGGCCGAACGTGCTCGCCGAGATCACGCAGGCCTTCGGGGCCGCGCGGATCAACATCGGCGACTTCGAGCTCGACCACGTCTCGCCCGAGCAGGGCGGGACGCTCACGGTCGTCGTCAGCGGCGACGCCGAGGCATTGCGCGCGCAGGCGCTCCTCGAGAGCCAGGGCTACAGCGTCGTCGTCTCACCGGTGGTGGACGATGAAGGTTGAGCCGGTGGCCGCGCTCCGCGGCGCGATCGCAGTGCCGGGCGTGAAGGGAATCTCGCAACGCGCCGTCCTGCTCGGCGCCCTCGCCGACGGCGAGAGCCGCATCAGCGGCTTCGGCCGCGCGGCCGACACCGAGTCGGCGATCACCGTCGCGCGCGCGATCGGCGCCGAGGTGGTCGAGGACGGGGCCGAGGAGATCCGGATCCGCGGCGTCGGCCTTCGCGGAGCGCGTGCTCCGGAGGGGCCGATCGACTGCGGCAACGCCGGCACCGTGATGCGGCTCACCTGCGGCATCCTTGCCGGCCAGACAGGAACCTTCGAGCTCGTCGGCGACGAGTCTCTGACGATGCGGCCCCACGAGCGGGTCGCCGCGCCGCTGCGGTTGATGGGCGGCGACGTGCAGACCACGGAGGGCCACGCCCCGATCGTGATCCACGGCTCCGAGCTGCACCCGATCCGCTACGAGCTTCCGGTTGCGAGCGCACAGGTCAAGTCCGCGGTGCTCCTCGCGGGCCTGTTTGCCAAGGAGGGCCCGACCACGGTCGTGGAGCAGTTCCCGACCCGCGACCACACCGAGCGGATGTTCGAGTCCCTCGGCGTCCGGATCAGCCGCACGCCGAACTCGGCCTCGGTCTGGCCGGTCGAGCGGCTCGAGGCGTTCGAGCTCGAGATTCCCGGCGAGTTCTCGTCCGCCGCTCCGTTCATCACGGCCGCCGCGCTCCTCTCGGGCTCCGATCTCGTGATCCAGGGCGTGAACGTCAACCCCCTGCGCGCCGGGCTGCTCGACGTGCTCGGCCGCATGGGCGCGCGCATCGCCCTCTTCAACCGCCGGACGATCGGCGGCGAGGCGGTCGCAGACCTCCAGGTGACCTCGACGCCGCTCGTCGCGACGAAGATCGAGCACGCGGAGGTCCCCCGGCTCGTGGACGAGCTGCCGCTCGTCGCGCTGCTCGGTGCCTTCGCCCACGGCACGACCGAGGTCACCGGCGCCGAGGAGCTGCGCGCCAAGGAAACAGACCGGGTCGAGACCGTCACCGGCGCGCTGCGCTCGATCGGCGTCCATATCCGCGAGCGGCCCGACGGCTTCACGATCCGCGGCGTGCCCTCGAGACCACGCGGCGGCACGATCGATGCCGCAGGCGACCACAGGATCGCGATGCTGGGCGCGATCGCCGGCGCCGTCTCCCGAGAGGGAGTGACGATCAAGGGTCCGGAATGCGCAGCGATAAGCTTCCCCGGCTTCTACGACCTGCTGTCCGAGATTTCTGTCGAAGGCGAGATCGGTGAAAAGGAATAGACGATGTATGGAATCTCCGCAGTTGCCCTTCTAGCCATTTCCTCACTCAGGAGGAGATGGAGGTGATCATCGCGATCGACGGTCCCGCCGGCGCCGGAAAGAGCACCGTCGCCCGGGAGCTCGCCACCCGGCTCGGGTTCCGCTATCTCGACACGGGCGCGATGTACAGGAGCCTCACCTGGCTCGCGATGCGGCGAGGTCTCGACCTCGGCGACGGCCCCGCGCTCGGAGAGCTCGCCGTCGAGTATCCGGTCGCGATCGATCCGGCCGGACGGGTGTTCATCGACGAAACCGACGTCACCGACTCGATCCGCAAGGTTCGCGTCGACCGGATGGTGCCGACCGTCGCGCGGCATCCCGAGGTGCGCGAGGTGATGCGGGAACGCCAGCGCGAGCTCGGGGCCGAGGGCGACTCCGTAATCGAGGGCCGCGACATCGGCACGGTCGTCGCGCCGCAGGCCGAGGTGAAGGTCTATCTGACCGCCGACCCTGCGATCCGCGCAGGCAGGCGGCAGGCGGAACGGCCCGACATCGGCGCCGACGCGCTCGCGACCGACCTCAGGCTTCGCGACGAATCCGATCATGCCCGGATGCAGCCGGCCGAGGATGCGATCGAGATCGACACCTCGACACTCGGGATCGAGGACGTGATCGCGCGGATCGAAGAGCTCGTGCGCGCACACGCAACGGTTTGAGCAGCTACGGCGACTTCGCCTGGAAGACATCGCGGCTCTGGCTCTCGCCGCTCACCTCCGCCCTCGCCCGCTCGAGGATCTACGGTCGCGACAGGCTCCCCGCCGAGGGCGGCTGCGTGCTCGCGATCAACCACCTCGCGTGGGTCGACATCCCCGTCGTCGGCTCGCAGTCGCCGCGGAACATCAACTACGTGACGAAGATCGAGATGCGCGAGGTGCCCGGGTTCGGCGCGTTCCTGAACTGGCACGGGATCATCAGCGTCCGCCGCGGCGAATCCGACCGCGACGCGGTCCGGAAGATGGTCGAGTTCGCCCGTGCCGGCCGTGTGATCGGCGTCTTCGTCGAGGGGACGAGGCAGAAGGCGACCGGCCGGCCCGGATCCGTGCAGCCGGGCGCGGCGATGGTTGCGATCCAGGCTTCCGTGCCGGTCGTCCCGATTGCCGTGTACGGCACCCAGTTCTGGAAGCCGTGGAACTTCAAACCCTGCTCGATCGCCCTCGGCGAGCCGTTCATGCTCGAGGGCTACCCGAAAGGCGGGCGGGGCTACAAGGAGGCGAGCGTCGAGATCGAGAGGCGGATCAACGTTCTCTTCGACTGGCTCGCCGGGGTGCACGCGCGCGGCCGCGCGAAGAACGAGGTGCCGCCGCTATGAGCCGCAGGCCCGACGGAGGCTCGGCAACCGAGAACGACGAGCCGCTCTTCGAGGGTGACCCCGATCTGCTCGGCACGGTCGCGATCGTCGGGTACCCGAACGTCGGCAAGTCCACGCTCATCAACCGCCTGACCTCGACCCGGGCTGCGGTCGTCCACGAGACGAGCGGCACGACGCGCGACCGCAAGGAGCTCGTCTGCGACTGGGTTGGCAAGCGCTTCCTGCTGATCGACACCGGGGGAGTCGACATCGCGAGCAAGGACGCCGTCGCGCGCTCGATCGTCGACCAGGCCCGCGTCGCGGTCACCGAGGCGGATCTCGTGCTGTTCGTGGTCGACGCGCGGGCCGGGGTGACCGCTGGTGACGAGGAGCTCGCGAACATCCTGCGCCTCTCGAAGAAGCCTGTCCTCGTGCTCGCGAACAAGATCGACGATCCCGGGCAGGAGGCGCTCGCGCTCGACCTTCACCGGCTCGGCCTCGGCGACCCGATTCCGCTCTCCGGGATGCACGGCCACGGGACCGGCGACCTGCTCGACGAGATCGTCGAGCGGCTCGAGGACGTCGGCGAGTCGCGACCCGCCGTGACGAGCGAGGCCATTCGAGTTGCGATCCTCGGCCGGCCGAACGTCGGCAAGTCCTCGCTCTTCAACGCCCTGATCGGCGAGGAGCGCACGATCGTCTCCGAGGTCCCCGGGACGACACGCGACTCGATCGACACGCTCCTCGTGCGCGAGGGCCAGGCCTTCCAGCTCGTCGACACCGCGGGACTTCGGCGCAAGCGCAAGCAGCGGCAGGGGATCGAGTACTACTCGGAGCTGCGGGCGCTCGAGGCGGCCGAGCGCGCCGACGTCGCCCTCGTGCTGATCGACGCGAGCGAGGGGATCGTCGAGGGCGACCTCCAGGCGGCCGATGTCGCCCGTAAGGCGCAGTGCTCGACTCTGATCGTGCTCTCGAAGTGGGATCTTTCGACCGTGACGATCGAGGACGTGCGGCCGCAGCTCCTCCGTCGCCTCCGCCAGCGGCCGCCGATCGTCACGACCTCCGCAAAGACGGGCCGGGGCATCGCGCGCGTGCTCGACAAGACGGCGGAGCTCTACGAGAAGCATTCCGGCCGGATCGGCACCGGTGAGCTCAACCGGTTCCTCGGTGAGCTGAAAGAAGCACGCCAGCCGCCGTCGAAGGGCCGCAAGCACCTGAACCTGCTCTACGGCGCGCAGGTCTCGACCCGGCCGCCCCGGTTCCGGTTCACGGTGAATGACACGAGCCTCGTCACTCGCGACTACGCCTACTGGGTCGAGAACGAGCTGCGCGCCCGGTACGCGATGGAGGGGATTCCGGTCGCGATCGACTTTCGCCGCCGTTCGTGAAGGCGGTCGTCGTCGGCGGTGGATCATGGGGGACGGGGTTCTCCCGTTTCCTGCGCGACCGCCAGTTCGAGGTGACGCTCGCGACGCGGAGCGGTGAGGACGCGGCGGCGATCAACGCGACTGGCCGCAATCCGCGCTTCCTGCCCGACGTCGATCTCGAGGGCGTAGCGGCAGCCACGATCGCGGAGGCGCCCGTCGAGGACGCTGACCTCGTCGTCGTCGCGCTGCCGAGTCGCGCGTTCCGCTCGGTCGTCGAGGGGCTCCCGGGAACCGCGCCGCTTCTGAGCCTCACGAAGGGCCTTGACCCTGCGAGCGGCCACAGGCTCTCGACCCTGGTTCGCGGACGCCCGGTGGCGGTGATGTCCGGTCCGAACTTCGCCGAGGAGGTCGCGGCCGGCCTTCCAGGCGCGGCCGTGATCGCGAGCGAGGACGCCGGCTTCGCCCGGTCGCTTCAGGAGTCGCTGAACTCGACGGTGTTCCGGATCTACCTGAACGACGACCTGATCGGCGTCGAGCTGTGCGCCGCCGCGAAGAACGTGATCGCGCTTGCCGCGGGGGCCTGCGACGGCCTCGAGGTCGGCGACAACGCGAAGGCGGCGCTGATCACCCGCGGGCTCGCCGAGATTGCCAGGCTCGGCGAGGCGGCCGGCGCCGCGCCGGACACGTTCTACGGGCTCGCCGGCATGGGCGACCTCGTCGGCACCTGCTGGCATCCGTCCGGCCGCAATCGTCGCGCCGGTGAGCTGATCGCCCGCGGCCGCACGCCCGACCAGGCGATCGCCGAGATCGGACAGGTCGTCGAGGGGCTCGCGACGGCTCCGGTTCTCCGCGATCTCTCGCGCGAGATGAACGTCGAGCTCCCGATCACGGAGAGCGTCTGCTTCGTCCTCGAGGGACACTCGCTTCTCGACCTCGCAGAGGGGCTCATGGGCCGGGCACCGACCGACGAATAGTGCTTCCGTGAGTCGGGCGATCCATCGGATCGCTCCGAACCGGAGCAGGGCAGCGACGGCCGCGGTTCCGCGGAACCACGTTCTCGAGAGCTTTCGTCTCGGACCGAGAGCGGTTGTCAAATCAGAATACATAGAGCGAAGCCTACAGCCTGGTCAGGACGGCACACGAAGCTCTGTCGAGACGAGACCGCCGAGCTTCATGGCCGCCGGCACCGATGAGTTCCTACCGTGACAGTCGTCTAAAGGACGTGACGCCGACTCTTCTCGGGGAAGTAGCATCAGCTGCGATGGCAGGGGGTTCCGTGACCGCATCGCCTGACCTGGCTGAGATCGAGCAGCATCGCTCGGAGCTGACGGCGTACTGCTACCGGATGCTCGGGTCGCCGTTCGATGCCGAGGACGCGGTGCAGGACACGTTCGTCCGCGCGTGGCGGGCACTCGACCGCTTCGAGGGCCGTTCGGCGCTTCGCTCGTGGCTCTACCGGATCGCGACGAACGTGTGCCTCGACATGATCGAGGCGCGCAAGCGGCGCGCCCGGCCGATGGACTTCGGGCCGGCGGCCGAGCCGATTGTCGAGAACCTGAACATCCCCGCCGAGGTGACGTGGCTCGAGCCGATGCCCGACCCGGCCGATCTCGTCGTCGAGCACGAGACGATCCGCCTCGCGTTCGTCGCCGCGCTCCAGCATCTCCCGGCACGCCAGCGGGCGGTGCTGATCCTGTGCGAGGCGCTGAAGTGGCAGGCGACGGAGGTCGCAGACCTCCTCGAGACGTCGGTCGCGTCGGTGACGAGCGCACTCCAGCGCGCCCGCGCAACGCTCGCGGCGACAGAGACGACGCCGGCGGACTCAGGTGAGGTCGACCGCGAGCTGCTCGAGCGCTACGTCGCCGCCTTCGAGGCCTACGACTTCGACGCCTTGACCTCCCTGATCCGCGAGGACGCGATCCAGTCGATGCCGCCGTTCGACATGTGGCTCGCAGGCCGCGACGACATCTTCGCCTGGTGGGTCGGCGCGGGCAACGGCTGCCGCGGCTCCCGTGTGATCCCGGTCCGGAACGCGAACGGCTCACCGACGTTCGGCCAGTACAAGCCGGACCCGGACGGGCCCGGCTACATCCCGCAGGGGCTCCAGGTCATCGAGTTCTCCGACGGCCGGATCAGCGAGCTCACGTTCTTCCTGGACTGGAAGCGGATCTTCCCGCTCTTCGGGCTACCGCCCCGGCTCGACGACTGAGCTGTAACGCGCCGGTCAGTCCTTCGCTCGGTCGGAGCTCGATGTGGTCGGGAGAACGTCGGCCAGGCCCATGAACGCGACGAGCAGGAGCAGGTCGTGCGAGGCGTTCTCGAGGTACACCGTGCAGCCGACGCGCCGCGCGGCGAGCTGTAGCCGGCTGAGCGCCTCGACGGTGACGGCATCGGGCTCGACGGTCGAGACCTCGCAGAAGGCGATCTCCGGACGCCCCTCGGTGAGGAGCGCACAGACGCGGGCGCCAAGCCCCGGAAGGTCGTCGCGGCGGATCGGGCCCTCGACCGAGAACCCGATCGTTCCTCGCGGCTCTGCTTCCATCGTGCGAGTTGGACCGCGACCGGGCATGAAAGTCATCGCTCGGCCGGTGAGGTGTCCGCACGTGTGCGTGGCGGCTCTCGGCTCGGGCTGCACCGGGGCCGCCGCTAGGCTTCGGAGATCGCCGCTCGCTCTTTCTCATTCACCTCGGAGTCGGTCACCGAGGGGCACCCCGACAAGGTCGCCGACCAGATCTCGGACTCGGTCCTCGATGCCGTGCTCACCGCCGACCCCGGCGGCCGCGTGGCGTGCGAGACGCTCGTCACGACAGGGCTCGTCGTCGTCGCGGGCGAGATCACGACGAACACGTACGTCGACATTCCACGACTCGTGCGCGAGCGCGTCGCGGCGATCGGCTACACGCGGGCGAAGTACGGCTTCGACGCCGAGACCTGCGGCGTGGTCGTAGCGCTCGACGAGCAGTCGGCGGATATCGCGCAGGGAGTCGACGAGGCCTTCGAGTTGAAGCACGAGCCGGGCGACGACGATCCCCTCGACCACGTCGGCGCCGGCGACCAGGGCTTCATGTTCGGCTACGCCACCGACGAGACCGACGAGCTGATGCCACTCCCGATCATGGTCGCGCACAAGATCGCGAAGCGCCTGTCGGAGGTTCGCAAGGCGGACATCCTCCCGTACCTGCGGCCTGACGGGAAGACTCAGGTGACCGTCCGCTACGAGATCGACGAGCGCGGGCACCGCAAGCCCGTCGAGATCGAGCGGGTGCTCATCTCGACCCAGCACCGGGAGGGCCTCGATCCGGAGACGATGATCAAGCCGGATCTGATCGACCACGTCCTTCGCCCGATCCTGCCGAAGGACATGTACGACGAAAGGCGCCTCGGGCAGAAGGGCTTCGTCTACGTCAACCCAACCGGCAAGTTCGTGATCGGCGGCCCGATGGGCGACGCCGGCCTCACCGGCCGGAAGATCATCGTCGACACCTACGGTGGCGCAGCCCCGCACGGCGGCGGCGCCTTCTCCGGCAAGGACCCCACGAAGGTCGACCGCTCCGCCGCGTACGCCGCCCGCCATGTCGCAAAGAACATCGTCGCCGCCGGCCTCGCCGACCGCTGCCTGATCCAGGTCGCGTACGCGATCGGAGTCGCGAGGCCGTTCTCGATCCTCGTCGACACCTACGACACAGAGCACATCCCCGTCACCCGCATCGAGGAGCTCGTCCAGGAGCACTTCGACCTCCGCCCCGCCGCCATCCTCCGCGACCTGGACCTGCTCCGCCCGATCTACACGAAGACCGCCGCCTACGGCCACTTCGGCCGCGAGGACCACGACTTCACGTGGGAGCGGACGGACAAGGCAGCCGCGTTGGCGGACGCCGCGGGCACCGTGGCGCGCGCAGCGCGGTAGGTGCTCGGGCGTAATAGCGCTGGCTCATGCCAGGGCGGTCGCGCTCGACCCTACGGCCTCACTGGCGCGTATCCGGGAGGAGGCTCGTCGTCCGCCTGGACAGCGACCTCGATGAACCGTGGTTTACCAAGGTCTTCCCACCAGCGGCGAGGTATCAGGACGCGAGCATCGCCGGACATGACGTACTCGAATAGGACAGAAGCTTGGTCGCTCTCGTCATCGACAAGCTCGGCCGAGAAGCTGAGATTGAGAAGTTCGTCACCGGACATGCGCAGAGGGTATCCACGCCCAATCCGTCACAGCTCGGGGGACATTGCGCAACGCCGGGCAGCCGAGAAGCTCTACGCTCGGTAGTCCTCGAACTCCCATCGGACGTACCGCGAAAGCCGGGTCGCGATGTCATGCCAGTCCTCTCCCTCCGTGTGGAGGCAGAGGTCACCAAGCGCCCGCGCGACGGTCTGATAGTCCCAACGCGTTACCAGAATGGTGCTGCGCAGGAACTCGAAGCCCTTCGGAGGCTCGACGGGTGGCCGAGCTGCTCGACGGCTAGGTTCCGCGGAACCGTGCACGCGACCCGACGTGGGGCCCTGACGCAACAGGGAGACGATTCGCGCCCGGGCGCTGATTCGTCTCGATACCGTTGTCTCAGAGGACGACATGAATCGAGCATAGCGGGCACCACGGACGGGAACCGCCCGTCTCCCGGACGACCATGAACGCTGCTCAGCGGCTCTACGCCGGCCGGACGAACAGCCCGGCCGCGGCCTTGTCGGCGATCGCGCGGTCGTAGCCCTCGACGCGGACGTGGAGCTGTCCTGCCGCGGGCTTCGCGGCGTCGAGCTCGATCGTCGCCCCGGGCACGAGTCCCTGGTCGTAGAACCACTCGAGCAGGTCCCCGTCGTGCTCCGCGAGCCGCACGATCGTCGCGCGCGAGCCGGGCTCGAGTGCCGACAACGGCTCGAGCTCGTGGTTCTCGGTTTGCTCGAAGACCGTGTCGATCGGCCAGCCGTGCGGGCAGCGCTGGGGATTGCCGAGGCGGGTGTTGATTCGCTCGACCATGTCCTCGCTGAAGGTGTCGCCGAGCTCGTCGGCGTGGACGTGCGCCTCGGCGGCCGTGTAGCCCATGAAGTCGGTGAGGAGCCGCTCGATGATCCGGTGCTTTCGGACCGCACGCTCGGCGCGCTCTCGACCGGTCTCGGTAAGGATCGCCTCCTTGCGCTCGCCGCGCTCGACGAGCCCTTCGGACTCGAGGCGCTTCAGCATCTCCCCGGCCGAGGCCCGTGACACGCCGAGCATCTCCGCGACGCGCGAGGAGAGCGTGGGGAGCGCGGTGTCCTGGGGGTGGTACTCCCCGATCGGGAACGCAAGGAAATAGATCGTCTCGAGGTATTCGTCGACCGAGTGCCCTGTTGCCATCCCGCCGCATCGTAGCCGCGCGCCCCGGCGCGCCCCGTGCCGGATCGTCGACTCCACGAGCTCGCGTTTTCCCGAGGCGTGCGCTTCAGCCGGTCGGATGCCCGACCTTCGTCCGACGACGGCGCCTCGGAAGAGACGATCTCGTGCCACCAACCATCTCGTACGCTACGAGGAGTGGGAGCGTTCTTCCATGCGGTCAGGGTCTTCGGCGATCAGCTCGCGGCGGTCCGATGGCAGTTCATCGCGATTGCGCTGGGAATCCACCTGGCCCGGCTGGCGCTGCGTGCGGTCGCCTGGCGCGAGATCCTCCGCGCCTCCTACCCGAACGGGCGGATCAGGTACTCGAGCGTGTTCGGGGCCTACGTCGCAGGTGTCGGGATCAACTCGATCATTCCGGCGCGCGCAGGGGACGTGGTCAAGCTCTACCTGATCAAGCACCGGATCGAGGCCTCGACCTACGCCACGCTTGCCCCGACCCTCGTCGCCGAAACGCTGTTCGACGCATTCGTGGCCGGCGGCTTCATCATCTGGGCGCTCGCGATCGGTGCGCTGCCGACCCATCAGGTCTACTCGCGGCTACCGGCGGTCGACTGGGGCTTTTTGCTCGAGCACTTCCGCTGGACGGAGATCGGGCTCGCGTTCCTGGGCGCGGCGGTGGTGATCGGCGTGATCGTGTTCGTCGAGAAGGGCGGCGACACGCGGGCGCGGATCATGCGCGGCTTCGCGATCATCCACAAGCCGCGACGAGCGATCATCGGCGTGATCTTCCCGCAGGCGCTCTCCTGGGTCCTGCGGATCGCCTCGCTCTACTACTTCCTCGAGGCATTCCACGTCCCCGCGACGATCCACAACGCGATGCTCGCCCTCGTGGTGGACTCGCTCGCGACGCTCTTCCCCGCCACCCCGGGCGGGGCGGGCACGAAGCAGGGCCTCATCGTGTTCCTGTTCCGCAAGCAGGAGATCTCGAAATCGCTGCTCCTCGCGTTCAGCGTCGGCGTGAACATCGCGACCGTCGTCTTCAACCTCGTGCTCGGCAGCGTGGCGATGCTGATGATGGCCCGGACCGTCTCGTGGCGGCGGCTGAAGGCCGCCCGTGCCGCCGAGGCGCCCGAATCTGTCTGAGCGGCCGCGCTCTCTACCCTGCCCGGGTGCCCTATGCCTCGATCTATCCGCTCGTGACGGCCCGCGCCGTCGCACGGCCGTTCACCTACGAGGTCGAAGAGGGAGTGGGGAAGGGTGCGATCGTCACGATGCCGTTCGGGCGGAGGCGCGCGCGAGGGATCGTGGTTGCGCTCGAGGCGGCGGCACCGGAGGGATTCGAGGCGCTCCCGATCGAGAAGGTGGTCGGCCAGGTGCCGCCGGCGCTCGTGGAGCTCGCGCTCTGGCTCGCCGACTACTACGGCTCGACCCCTGCCCGCGCACTGGCGCTTGTCGGACCGGAGATGCCGAAACGCCGGAAGGAGCAGGCGCCGCCGGCCGAGCGGCAGTCTCTCGGTGGTGAACCCGAGCCCTCGACACTCCTGCCGGAGCAGCAAGCGGCGATCGCACGGATCGTGGCGGCGCTCGACGAAGGCGAGGGTGGCGCGTTCCTGCTCTACGGGCCGACCGGATCGGGCAAGACCGAGGTCTACCTCCAGGCATGCGCTGCGGCGCTCGACCGCGGGCTCGGGACGATCCTGCTCGTGCCGGAGATCTCGCTCGCGCCTCAGACGGTGGGTCGGGTGCACGCGCGCTTCGGCGACCAGGTGGCGATCCTGCACTCGGGGCTGACCGATGCCGAGCGACGCGACGAGCGCGAGCGGATCGCAAGCGGCGAGGCGCGGATCGTGGTCGGTGCGCGCTCAGCCGTCTTCGCCCCCATGCGCGGCCTCGGGCTCGTGATCGTCGACGAGGAGCACGACGCCTCCTACAAGCAGGATTCCGATCCTCGCTACGACGCCCGCACGCTCGCGGTGAAGCGCGCGGCCCTCGAAGGCGCCGTCGCCGTCTTCGGTTCCGCGACTCCGCGTCCGGAGAGCTGGGCAGCGCTCGAACGGCTCGAGCTGGGAGGCCGGGTCGGCGGCAAGCTTCCGCCCGTTCGTGTCGTCGATCTGCGGCGGGAGGCCGGCTATCCGCTGTCGGCCCCGCTCCTCGCCGAGCTGCGCGCGGTCGCCGACAGCGGCGGCAAGGCGATCCTGCTCCTGAACCGCCGCGGGATCGCCCCTGCGCTCCACTGCCGCGCCTGCGGTCGCACGATCCGCTGCCCCGACTGCGACGTCGCGCTCGTGCTGCACCGCGACGGGATCCTCTACTGCCACCACTGCGGCCACGACGAGCCCGATCCGCAGGCCTGCCCCTCGTGCGGCTCGGTCGAGCTGGCGCGGCTCGGCGCGGGAACCCAATGGCTCGAGCGGTCGCTTGCACGGGAGTTCCCCGAACTCGTCCCGATCCGCCTCGACGCCGACACCGCGACGAGCCCCGAGCTGATGGCCGCAACGCTGCGGCAGTTCTCGGAGACGCCCGGCGCCGTCCTGCTCGGAACGCAGATGGTGGCGAAAGGCCATCACTTCGCCGGTGTCGAGCTCGCAGCGGTTATCGACGCCGACTGGGCGCTCGCGATGCCCGACTTCCGCGCCGAGGAACGGACGTTCCAGCTGATCACACAGCTCGCAGGGCGAAGCGGCCGCGATGCCCCTGGACGCGTGATCGTCCAGACCTTCCAGCCCGATGCGCGCCCCATCTCGTATGCCGCGCGCCACGACGTGCGCCGGTTTCTCGACGAGGAGCTGGAGCGCCGCCGCGAGCTCGGCTACCCGCCCGAACGCCACCTCGTGCGGATCGTCGTCTCGGGCGCGACCTGGGAGCCCGTCGAGCGCGCGCTCACCGAGATCGCGGCCGGCATGCCCGAGGTCGACCTGCTCGGCCCGGCTCAGCTCCTGCGGCTCCGTCGCCGTCACCGCGGTCAGCTCACCGCCAAGACCGACCGACCGCGCGCCGTTGCGACCCGGGCGGCCGCGCTCCTCGCGGCCGCCGCCCCGGCCATGCGGCGCGCCGGTCTGACCGCGGTCGTCGACGTCGACCCGCAGTAGGCCGATCCGCCGATCGACCAAAAACGTCTAGACCCGGGGACAGACCCCTGGACATGGCCGGAAACGTCTAGACCTGGGGACAGACCCCTGGACATGGCCGGAGGGACACCACGTTTCCGGCCCATGCGTTCTCGGCACACTTTCGGGAGTGGCTCTGAAACGGACACGGGCCGAGGAGATCCTCGGGGAGTGGGGCGTACGAGACGTCACGCCGCCGTCGGCGGCCGAGAGGGCGCGGCTGGAGCGCGACCGCGATCTGAACGCGCTCCACGGCCAGGCACTCCCCCGCCGGATCCGGCGGTTCCGGCCCGAAGCGGACACCTACCTCGCCTCGCTCGGCGGGCCGCTCCCGTACATGCAGCGGGCACGGGCGATCGACGAGGAGATCGAGGCGGAGACCGCCCGCCTCGAAGCGGCATACACCGAGCATGCCGGCGATCCCGAGCGATGGCGGCGCCTGGCCGCGCGGTGGGACTTCGGCGCGCTCAACGAGCTGATCGAGCGCCACAATCGCTGGTATCCGATCGAGGCACGGCTGCCGATGGATCCGCGGTCTCGGGACTTCGTCAAGGTGGGCGGACGGGACTACAGGCGGCGGCCGCTCGACGCGGGCTGGATCCTCGAGCGCTTCCCGGCCGCAGAGCTGCGTCGCGTCGCAAGCCGCTGACGCTCGCCGGCCCCTAAACTGTCCGCGACATGGCCGACGAACACGATCACGCGCACGACCATTCGGAGCACGACCACGCCCACGACCACTCGGCGCACGAGCACGACCACGACCACGACCACGATGACGCCGACCAGCCGACGGAGGCAGACCTCGAGCGCGAACGCCAGTACGTCAGGCGCTACGCGCTCTCGCAGATCCGGCAGTACCCGGATCCCGCTCTTCGGATGAGGGCGCGGGAGGTGACGGAGTTCGACGAGTTCCTCATGCAGCTCGCGGAGCGGATGTTCAGCCTGATGGGCGATGCCCAGGGCGTCGGGCTCGCGGCGACACAGGTCGGCACCCTGCAGCGCGTCTTCGTCTTCGAGCTCGAAGACCAGGGCCCACAGGCGGTCGTGAATCCGGTGCTCTCGAACTTCTCCGAGGAGAAGGCCACCGACGAGGAGGGCTGCCTCTCGCTCGAGGAGATCCGCGTGCCGGTCGAGCGCTCGACGAAGGTCACACTCGACGGCGTGAACCCGGCCGGCGAGCCGGTGCATCTGGAGCTCGAAGGCCTTTCCGCGCGGGTCGTGCAGCACGAGATCGATCACCTCGACGGCGTGCTGATCATCGACCGGACCGACGCCGAGCACCGTAAACAGGCGCTCGGAGAGCTCCGGCCGCAGACAGTCCTGAGGTAATGCGGGTCGCCGTCGCTGCGACGGCTTCCTTCGGCGCCGACCTCCTCGAGCGGTTGGCGGCCCTGCCGCAGCTCGAGATTCCGTTCCTGCTCACGCGCCCCGACGCCCCGAGAGGCCGCGGCCGGAGGCTTGCGCCGCCACCCGCGAAAGAGACGGCCATGCGCCTCGGGATCGCCGTGCACCAGCCGGAACGGCCCGAGCTGCCGCCGGAGCCGGTGGACGCGGTCGTGGTCTGCGCGTACGGCCTTCTGATCCCGGACGAGCTGCTTGGACGCTCGCTCTGGCTGAACGTCCACCCATCCCTGCTCCCTCGCTGGCGCGGCGCGGCCCCGGTGGAGCGGGCGATCCTCGCAGGAGACCAGATGACGGGAGTCACGATCCACGAGACGGTGAAGGCGCTCGATGCGGGCCCGATCGCTGCCCAGGAGGCCTTCCCGATTGCCCCGGAGGACGACGCAGGCTCGGTGTTCGGGCGCTCCGCAGCGCTGGCTGCCGAGCTCCTCGCCACGGTTTTGCCAGACCCGCGTTTCGCCCCTCAGCCCGCAGAAGGCGTGACCTACGCCGAGAAGATCACGGCCGCGGACCGCGAGCTCGATCTTTCCGATCCCCTCGACGCGTGGCGGCGCGTGCGTGCGCTCTCACCTCACATCGGGGCGTGGGCTGTGATCCACGGGCGGCGGGTGACGATCTGGCGCGCAGTCCTCGAAAACGGGATACTTGTCCCGCTCGAAGTGCAACCGGAGGGGCGGCGGCGGATGAGCTACGAGGAGTTCGGGCGCGGGATTCGGGAATGACGGGAACTCGCGCATGACGGCAGCGCGCGAGTGACTGCACCCGCACGAGCTGCTGCCTTCAGGGTCGTGCGCAGGGTCTTCGAGGACGGTGCGTATGCCGACCGGGCGATGGCGTCTGCCGCCGACGGCCTCGACACGCGCGACCGCGCTCTCGCGCAGCGGATCGCATACGGAACCGTGCAGCGAATGCGGACGATCGACCATGGCATCGATGTCCTCGGGAGCCGTCCCGCGGCGGGACTCGATCCTCCGGTCCTCGCGGCGCTGCGGATCGTCGGTTACGAGGCGGCCTGGAGCGAGACGCCTGCACATGCCAGCGTGAACGATGCCGTCGAGCTCGTCCGCACTGCGGGGCTGCCGCACGCCACCGGCTTCACGAACGCTGTCGCACGACGGATCGTCGAAGGCTTCCCGGCGCTTGTCGCGGGCCTGCCCGCCGGGCCACTCGCCGAGTCGTATCCCGACTGGGTCTACCGGACGTGGGTCAGGGATTTTGGCGAGGAGGAGGCGCTCGAGCTGATGCGGGCCCAGAACGAGCCGGCCGAGCTCGTCGTTCGCTCGGAGGTTCCCGTCGGCGAGTCGACAGACATTCCCGGCGCCTACCGGCTCGAGCGCGGAAACATCGACGGGGACGACGAGACGCGCGTCTGGCAGAGCCGCGGCTCTCAGCTCGCGGCCCTCGCCGTCGGCTCACGGGACGGCGAGAAGATCCTCGATGCCTGCGCCGCGCCGGGCGCGAAGGCCACGATGCTGCACGGCCAGGTGACGGCCGTCGAGCTGCACCTCGGCCGTGCGCGCGAGCTCGAACAGAACATCCGGCGGCTCGGCGTCACGAACGTTCGCGTCGTCAACACGGACGTCCGGGAGCTCGGCGAGTCGGGGTTCGACCGGGCGCTCGTCGATGCCCCGTGCTCGGGCCTCGGCGTCCTTGCGCGCCGTCCCGACCTCCGCTGGCGAGCGACGGCGCTGCCCGGCGTCCAGCAGGAGCTGGTTCTTGCGGCAGTAGACCGGACGCGATCGGGCGGCACGGTCACCTACTCGGTCTGCACCCTGAACTCCGAGGAGAACGAGGCGGTTGTCGACCATGTCGGGCTCGAGCCGGAGCCGCTCGGCGAGGAGTGGCCGCAGTTCGCGCATCCGAAGCGCCCGGAGTTCCTGCTGACGACGCCGCATCGGCACGGCACGTCAGGCTTCTTCGTCGCCCGCCTCCGGGTCCCTTAAGGGCCTGCAGAGCAAGAAGTGACCGGCTCGCGGTCATAGAGCTCAGAGTGGTGTCTGACGCCGCGGAGGAGCCGCACCGGCTGCCCAGCTATTGCTCTACAGGCCCCGACTCGTCTCTCTCGTCCGTGTCCTCCGGCTCCTCCGGCTCGTCGTCGGCGACCGCGACCGCGACGAGCGGCCGCTCCTCCGGTGGGCGCCTTGCGGGGCTCGACCAGGGGACGAATGCGATCTCGGCAGCGTGCACCTCGGGGACGATCAGCATCGCGTCGAGATCGCGGGACGAGCTCCACCACAGGTCGTAGCGCCAGCCGTCGTCGCGGCAGGCGAGCCAGCCCTGCCCGCCGGCCTCGGCGAGGATCTCGAGCGCCTCGATCGGATCGTCGTGGGGGAGGATGCTCACGGCGAGCTCGTAGTTGAACGGCTCGGCCCAGTGTCTCTCAGCCTCGGTCGTCACGGTCGCGCCCCCGAGCAGGGTCGTCAGCTCGTGCTCGATGGTCTCTGCGATCCGCGCGGCGTCGATCCCGTCCGTGATCTCGGTGAAGAGGCGGAGCTCGAGCCGGTCGCGCGACTCCTCCGGCGCGGGGATCGTCCCGAGCGGCACGCGTCTCCCGCGCTCGTCCTCCGCAAGTCCCGTCGACTCGAGCTCCTTCTCGGAGACGGTCATGAGCGGGTCTCCGTCGGCCGTGGTGCCGAGCCTCAACGTCACCGTCCAGGCCGTGCCCGCCTCGTCCGGCCCGGCGAGCTCCGCGACCACCGCCTCGCCCCCGGGGAAGCCCGCCTCGCCGGGGGCGCGCATGAGGCGAACGATCTCCTGTGGACGGAACCGGCGTTTCATGGGCGGGAGCCTAGACGAGCCGTTCTACGCGATCGTCTCTTCCGGACAGGCGAGATCGTGGAACGGCTCATCCGGCCGCGAAAGCCGCTCGATCCGGCGGGTCGTTAGGATCGAGCGCTTGATCGGCCGGCGTGCACGGATCCGTATGGCCGCCCTCGCGCCTCCGCAAGTGCCGGCGTGAGCCTTTCCCGCGCGCTGTCACTCGCCGGCGACGCCGCCGGCCGTGCCTACCCGAAGCCGACGGTGGGAGCGGTGATCGTGCGCGACGGCGACGTGATCGCAGAGGGAGTCACGGAGCAGGCCGGCCGGCACGCCGAGGTCGTCGCGCTCGACGCTGCAGGGCCCGCCGCCCGCGGCTCGACGATGTTCGTCACCCTCGAGCCCTGCTCCCATCACGGCACGACACCGCCGTGCACCGACCGGATCGTCGCCGAAGGCATCGCGCGCGTCGTGGTCGGAGCCCGCGACCCGAATCCCGAGGCCGCCGGCGGGATCGAGCGGCTCCGCGCGGCGGGGGTCGAGGTCGAGTTGGTCGATGCCTGGCAGGCGCGGGCGCAGAACGAGGCGTGGCGTGTGTTCGTGTCGAGGGGGCGTCCCTTCGTGACCTACAAGGTCGCGGCGAGCCTCGACGGGCGAGTCACCGTGCGCGGACGACGCTGGGTCTCGGGGGAGGCGAGCCGCCGGTTCGTCCACGAGTTGCGCGCGGAGTCCGACGCTGTCGCGGTCGGGATGGGAACCGTCCGCGCCGATGAGCCCCGTCTCGACGCACGCGATGTCGCGGTGCCGCGGGGCCAGCCGCGGCGGCTCGCCTTCGGCCGGGGTCCTCTTCCGGAGGGATCCGAGCTCGAGCTCCGTACCGGGCCGCTCGACGAAGAGCTTCGCCTGCTCGCCGCCGACGGTGTCCAGTCCCTCTTGCTCGAAGGTGGGCCCACGCTCGCCGGCGCGTTCTTCGAGTCGGGGCTCGTCGACAAGATCCTGGTCTTCGTCGCGCCCGTGCTCGCCGGAGGCGACGGCCCGCCGGTCCTGCCCCGGCTAGCATCGCCGACCGATCTCCTTCACCTGAGCGCCCGCCAGGTCGGAGCGGACACCCTGCTCGAGGCGTATGTCCACGAGCTCTGATCGTGAGGAGGATGGCCACGAACGAGCACCGCCGCACCGATGACGAGATCGTCAGCCTGCTCTCGCAATGGCTCATGGTCTCTCTCGGCAACGACGAGCTTCGCAAGCGGATCGAGGAGATCGGGACCGAGGAGCTCGCCCCCGGCCAGCGCGCCGCCGTCGACGAGTTGGTCGTCGCGCTCGCAAACTCCTTCCCGGGGGAGCGCGGGGACCTCGAGATGATCGTCCGCGAGACGGTCGAGTCGCTCGCCTACGGCGAGTGACGCAAGGGCGTCAGGCGAGCCGCGCCGGCGGGTGCCGGATCGGGAGCTCGGGAGATCGACGCGCTCGAAACGCCTCGGCCGGTGACGCTTCCGGCCACGACCCGGCACGGCGCGAGGCCTCGGCACACGTGCGTTCCCGCCGTCAGCCGTTCGACCCATTTCGCGCCGATTTTCCACTCCCGTCACACCTTCCGACCCCGTCCACCGCTACCGTTCTCGGTGGGACCAGACCCCGGGTGGGTGGGGTTCGAAGTGAGTGGCGGCGGACGGCGCCGCTAGCCTTGGAGCCGTGTTCACGGGGATCGTCAGGGAAGTTGGGCGTGCTGCCTCGATTACCGGGCAGGCCACCGGGATCCGGGTCGAGATCGAAGCGCCCCGAACAGCCGCGACGACGGCGGTGGGCGACTCGGTCTCGGTGAACGGCTGCTGCCTCACGGCCGTGTCGCTCAGCAACGGGACGATCGCCTTCGAGGCGATCCCGGAAACACTCGCGAGGACCTCGCTCGGCAGTCTCTCCGCCGGGACGCGGGTGAACATCGAGCCCGCCCTGCGAGCAGGGGAGCCGCTCGGCGGTCACTACGTCCAGGGTCACGTCGATGCCGTCGGCGTCGTTCGCACCGTCGAGAACGATGCGGGTGGACACAGTGTGTGGATCGATGCGCCCGCCGAGATCCTCAGGTACACGGTGGAGAAGGGCTCGATCACCCTCCAGGGAACGAGCCTCACCGTCGCTGCGGTCGACGCCGAGGGCTTCGCCGTCGCGTTGATTCCGCATACGCTCGCCGCCACCACCCTCGACGAGCTCGAGCCTGGGCACCTCGTGAATCTCGAGGTGGACGTCCTCGCCAAGTACGTCGAACGGCTGTTACTCGGCGGGGAGTAGCCTTCGGGAATGGCGATCACGACCCCGTTCACCGCGATCGAGGACGCGATCGAGGAGATCCGCGAGGGCCGGATGATCATCGTCGTCGATGACGCCGATCGCGAGAACGAAGGGGATCTCGTCATCGCCGCACAGTTCGCGACGCCCGAGACCATCAACTTCATGGCGACCCACGGCCGTGGGCTGATCTGCCTCTGCCTCACCGAGGAGCGCGCCGACCAGCTCGAGCTCCGGCCGATGACGGAGCGCAACGAAGCGCCGCTCGGAACCGCCTTCACGGTCTCGGTCGAGGCCCGCGAGGGCGTGACGACGGGAATCTCCGCGGCCGACCGGAGCCACACGATCCAGGTCGCGATCGCCCCGGGCGCGAAGCCTTCCGATCTCGTCCAGCCGGGTCATGTCTTCCCGTTGCGCGCGAGGCCCGGCGGGGTGCTCGAGCGGATCGGGCAGACGGAGGCGGCTGTCGATCTGGCCCGTCTCGCCGGCCTCAACCCGTCCGGCGTCGTCTGCGAGATCATGAACGACGACGGCACGATGGCCCGAGTCCGCGATCTCGTGCCCTACTGCGAGCGCCACGACCTGAAGATGGTCACGGTCGCCGATCTCGTCGAGTACCGGCGCCGCACCGAGAAGCTCGTCGAGCGCGGCGCATCGGTCCGGCTTCCGACCCCGTACGGCGACTTCACGACGATCGCCTTCCGCGAGCTCCTCACCGGGAAGGTGCACGTCGCCCTGATCCGGGGCGACGTCGACGGAGACGAGAACGTCCTCGTCCGCGTCCACTCGGAATGTCTGACCGGAGACGTCTTCCACTCGTTCCTCTGCGACTGCGGCGAACAGCTCGACCAGGCACTTGCGCAGATCTCGCGCGAGGAGAGCGGAGTGTTGCTCTACATGGCGCAGGAGGGACGTGGGATCGGGCTCCTCAACAAGCTCAAGGCCTACGAGCTGCAGGCGAAGGGCCTCGACACCGTCGAGGCGAACCTCGAGCTCGGCTTTCCCGCGGATGCACGCGACTACGGGATCGGGAACCAGATCCTCGCCGACCTCGGCCTCACCACGATCCGGATCCTCACGAACAACCCCAAGAAGCTCACCGGCATCGACGGATTCGGGCTCACCGTCG
The DNA here is from genome assembly GCA_036271235.1 of Gaiellaceae bacterium. Taxonomy (GTDB): domain Bacteria; phylum Actinomycetota; class Thermoleophilia; order Gaiellales; family Gaiellaceae; genus PALSA-600. The sequence continues at coordinate 98,485 of DATBBA010000031.1, read as the reverse complement.
TCGAACAGGTGCCGATCGAGGTCGTCCCGAACGACGAGAACCGCAGGTATCTGGCCGCCAAGCGGGATAAGCTCGGTCACAAGCTTCACCATCAGGACGCCCGGAACCCCGACTGGGGGCCGGACAAAGAGAACCCGGCAGAGCAGAATCCCGACACGGGCGAGGCAGAGAAGGACGCATACGAATGAGCATGGACGAGCACGACGAGTTCCCACGCAGCGACCCGGCTCCGACGGTCGTCGCCGGAGAGCCGGCCGTCGAGGCACCCGCGGCGGTCGCGTCGCCCCCTGTCGAGCCACCCGCGTTCGAACAGAACGGCGAGGCGCCCGCGGAATCGACGGACGAGAACGCTGCCCAGCCGGAGCGCGAGCCCGCCGAGGCGGCCTCCGAGCCGACCGAGGCGTCGCCCGAGCCCGATTCTTCCCAGCCCGAGGACCCGTTTGCCGCCTGGCCGCAGGCCGAAAGCGCCGCGGTGATCGAGGATGTTCCCGTCGACGGCGACTCCGTGGAGCACGTCGCGGGCGAGATCGACGTTCCCGACGGCTACACCGTGCTCGAGGGTACGCCGAGCGGTCATCGCCGCTCCGTCGCGATCGTCGTCGCGCGCTTCAACGGTGGAATCACGAACCGGATGCTCGCCTCTGCGATCGACACCCTCGAGGAGGCCGGAGTCAACGCCGATGCGGTCACGATCATGCCCGTCCCCGGTGCGTTCGAGCTCCCGCTCGCCGCGATGGCGCTCGCGAAGACGCGGCGCTACGCCTGTGTCGTCGCGCTCGGTGCCGTCGTCCGCGGCGAGACGCCGCATTTCGACTTCGTCGCGTCCGAGGCGGCCTCCGGGCTTCAGCTCGCCGCGATCGAAACCGGAGTCCCGGTCGCCTTCGGTGTCCTCACGACCGAGACGGTCGAGCAGGCCGAGGCGCGCATAGACCGGGCCGGAGAGGCCGTCCGCACCGCGCTCGAGATGGCCGACGTCTTCGCCCAGCTCCGCGCCAGCGCCAGAGCCTGACGGCCGGCCCTGCCCTGATCGGTACACTGGTTCGCCGATGTCGAAGGTTTGCTCAGTCTGCGGGAAAGGGCCCGGTTTCGGGAACAACCGCTCGCACTCGATGGTGGCCACGAACCGCCGTTTCGATCCGAACCTCCAGCGGGTCCGGATGCTGGTGAACGGCGTCGCCCGCCGCGCGTATGTCTGCACTCGCTGCCTCAAGGGCGGCAAGGTGCAGAAGGCCGTCTAGGCGCCGCGTCGGGCTGTCGGACGTCGCAGCACCGCCTGCGCCCCGAAAAAAAGCATCCGAGCCCGGCGGCCGGCCGCCCGTGACGGCTCCGAATGCGCTCGTCCTGTTTCGGGCCGGGTTGCATCCCTCGAACCGAGCGCCTATGTTGGCGATCTCGTGTGGAAGAGACCGGCTCCCGAGATCGGCCGATGGCCTGAAGCCCAGGGTCTGAAGCCGGTGACGGCGCCGTCCGGCAAGGGTCTGCCCGCGCCTGATCCACTCCGGAAGCCGTTGCGTGCCGACGTGCCTTCCGGGCTCGCTCCGGACGGGGTCCGCACGCTCTATCCGTCACTTCAGGCGTTCGCTTCACGGGCGGGGTTGCTCGCCGTTGCGTTCGTGGGCGCCTACTTCCGCGCCGGTCTCTGGTTCGTGTACGCGCTGGCCGTTTTGCTCCTGCTGATCTGTCTCGTGACCGGGAGGCGGCGAGTCCAGTTGGATCGAGACGGGGTCACGGTGGTTCCGCTCCTGCCCTTACGGCCTCGTCACTTCCCGTGGTCATCTCTCGGTCCGTTCGCGCAGAAACGAGTCCGGGGCGTCACGACGTTCAAAGCGCCGGCGTTGGATCCGTCCGCGGTTTCCGCTGCACGGCTCTTCCCGAGGTCCGGATTGACGTTGCAGGCCGTCTACGGCCCGGGATGGCTCGCGGCTGCGCTGCCTCCCGCGGAGCTCGGTCTGCTCCTCGAGAGCTATCGAAGCGGCACGAGAAGCGCGTTGCCGAAACCGTTGCCGCGATTCGGCGGCTCGTAGTCCACGTCGAGCGGAGTAACCACTCCCGGGAGTCGGGCGTCTAACGCGACGCCGTGTCAGACCTCACTGTCGTCTCGTCCCGAGGCTCGATCACGATCTCGCGGGAGGTCGTTGCCGAGCTCGTCGCGGAGACCGCCGCACGCTGCTACGGCGTGGTCGGGCTGACGCCAGGCTCGAGGATGGGGAAGCTGCTCCGCCGACCGCGGATCACCGTCGCGGGCGACGCGTCGGGAATGCGGATCGGACTTCGCGTCGTCGTCGAGTACGGTCTCAACCTCGCGGAGGTGGCCGCCACGGTGCGCTCCCAGGTCGCCTACGACCTCCAGCGACTCACCGGCCTCCCGGTCGAGTCGGTCGAGGTCTTCGTCGGCGATGTCAGAGTCACGGCATGATTGACCGCGTGCTCGCCGCAGCCCGCGGTGCGCTCGCGTCGATCGAGGCCGCACGGGGCCGGATCGACGACCTCAACGTCTACCCCGTTCCCGACGGCGACACAGGGACGAACCTCGCGCTCACCGTCCGCGCCGTCGTCGAATCGCTCGAGGCCTCCCACACAGACGATCGCCCGGGGCTGGCAAAGGAGATCTCGCGAGCCGCCCTGATGGGTGCGCGCGGGAACTCGGGCGTGATCCTGTCGCAGATCGTCCGCGGAGCCGCGGACTCGCTGGCGAGAACAGACGGACTCGCGCCCGCCCTCCGCTCCGCGAGCGACGCCGCTTACCGGGCTGTGAAGAAGCCGGTCGAGGGCACGATGCTGACCGCGATTCGCGAGCTCGCGGAGGCCGCCGAGGCAGGCGGCGACCTCACAGCCGTGATCGCCCGCGGGGACGACTGCGTGATCCGGACCCGCGAGATGCTTCCGGCGCTGACGGAGGCCGGCGTCGTCGACGCCGGCGCAGCGGGGCTCGTCGAGATTCTCCGTGGGATCGCCGGCGTCCTCGCCGGGGAGCCGCTTCCCGCAGCCCCGGCCGAAGCCCGGCCGGCCCCGACCCTCGATTCGCTGCACGCCGAGCTCTCCGAGTACCGCTACTGCACAGCGTTCGTTGTCGAGGGGAACGGGCTCGATGCCGAAGCGATCGACCGCGAGCTCGAGCCGCTCGGCGACTCACTGCTCGTCGTGGGCGATCCGACCGCGCTCAAGGTTCACCTCCACACCGACGACCCCGGCCGTGCGCTCTCGCTCGCAGTCATCCGCGGCACCCTCGCGAACGTCGAGATCGCCGACATGCACGCGCAGACGATCGAGCGCCGCGAAAGGCTGCTTCACGCCGTGCCCGAGCTGCCCGCGATCTCCTGCGCGGTCGTGGCGGTCGCCTCGGGAGCGGGCAACCGCGCGCTCTTCGAGAACCTCGGGGCGCACGTCGTCGACGGCGGTCGGACGATGAACCCGTCCACGGCCGAGCTGCTGGCCGCCGTGGCGGCAAGCGAGGCTCTCGCCGCGATCCTGCTCCCGAACGACCGCAACGTCCTCCTCACCGCGGAGCACGCCGCGGAGGTCGCACTGGTTCCGGTCTCGGTGATCCCGACGGCCTCGCTGCAGGCCGGCCTCGCCGCCGCGCTTGCCTTCGACCCCACGCTGGACAGGGCCGGAAACGCGGCGGCGATGGCCGAAGCGGCCGTGGAGATCGCGACGGGCGCCGTCACCGTCGCCTCCCGGAATCTCCAATCGAACGGGCTCGCGATCCGTGAGGGTGCGTGGCTCGGTCTCGTCGAAGGTCTCCCCGTCGCCGGCGGGGAGAGCTTCGAGGAGGTTGCGCTCGCCGTCATCGACGAGCTCCTCACCCTGCCACGCGGCATCCTCACGCTCCTGACCGGTGAAGAGCCACAGCCGCTCGAGCCGCTGCTCGAAGCGCTGGCAGCTGCGAATCCGGAGCTCGAGCTCGAGGTGCAACAGGGTGGGCAGCCGCACTATGTGCTGCTCCTGAGCGCCGAGTAAGGGCCTAAGCTCAGCGGATGGGCGTCATCCGACTGGTGCTCGTCGAGGACAACCGGCTCTTTCGCGAGACCATGGAGCTGTTGCTCGGCCTACGACCGGAGCTCGAGCTCGTCGGCTCTCTCGAGAACGGCAGGCAGGCGATCGCAGTGTGCGCCGAGCTCGCTCCCGATGTCGTCGTCATGGACTATCGAATGCCCGGGATCGACGGGGCTCAGACGACGGCGGCGGTTCTGAAGGCGAGCCCCAGGACACGGGTGATCTGCCTCACCGCGTCGGTCTCGGACGAGGAGCGAGAGCTCGTCCTCGCCGCGGGCGCGGTCGCGTGCATCACGAAGCTCGAGAGCCTCGACCGGATCGTCGAGGCGATCCTCGAGGTGGGGGAGGCTGCGGCCGCGTGAGGCTGACCGCCGCAAACACCGCGATCGTGCTCGACTCGACCGCGGATTTCCCCGGGGCGCCGGCCCGCTTTCCGAACTGGCGGGTCGTGCCCCTCTACGTCAACCTCGGCGGAACGAGCCATCGCGACTATGTCGATCTCGGGCCCGACGAGCTCTATGCCCGGCTCGCCGAGCTTCCCGAGCCCCCGACGACGTCGCAGCCGTCCCCGGGCGACTTTCTCGCGGTCTACGAGGAGCTCGCGCCGCACTACGAGCGCATTCTCTCCCTCCAGGTCTCCTCGACGCTCTCGGGCACCTACGCCAGCGCGGTCGCTGCTGCGAGCGAGGCCGGTGAGGCCGTGCACGTCATCGACACGCGCACGGTGTCGATCGCGGTTGCGATGCTCGGGCTCGCGATCCAGCGCAGGCTCGACACCGGCACGTCGGACGAGGAGATCGAGGCGCTGTTCGAGCGGTTCCGGACGACGCACGGGCTGCTGTTCACGGTCGACACGCTGGAGTTCCTCGCTCGAGGCGGCCGGATCGGGCGCGGTGCCGCCTTCGCCGGCACGCTGCTGAACGTCAAGCCGATCCTCGGGATCTCGGACGGTGAGGTGGTGCCGCTGAAGCGGGTCCGGGGAAGCCAGAAGGCGCTCGACGAGTTCGTCTCGCTGCTCTCGTCGGCGACCGAGGACGTGCCGACGCTACGCCTCGGGCTCGTGCATGCGGCGGCACCGGAGCGGCTCGCGGCGCTCGAGCGGCTCGTGCTCGCCGCGCGCCCGCAGGCACAGGTCGAGCTGGCGGGCTCGCTCGGTGCGGTCGTCGGGACGCACGCCGGCCCGGGCACGCTTGGGCTGTGCTGGTTCGACGACAGGGAGTGAGCGCCCCGGCGCACGCGCCTTTTCCGGGCACCGGCTCCAAGGGAGAGTGGCCGAGGCCACGCGGGTGGGCACGGCCCGAGCGGCTCCTGCTGCCGGTCGACTCACTTCCCGGAGTCTCGGCCTCGCTCGCCAAGCGCCTGCGGCCCCTCGGGCTCGTCACCGTCGGCGACCTGCTGTTCCGCCGCCCGCGCCGGTACGAGGCGGCGGCCGACGAGATCGCGATCTCGCAGCTCTGGGGCGAGGAGGAGGTGGCGATTGCCGGAGTCGTCGAGACGGTGAGGCTACGGCGGCTCCCTCGCCGCCGCTCGATCGTCACGGCCCGGATCGCCGACGGGACCCAGGCCATCTCGGCGAACTGGTTCAACCAGCCGTGGCTCGCGAACCGCCTGACGCCCGGGACGCGTGTCCGCCTTCGCGGGAAGCTCTCGAAGCACGGGTTCGAGGTGAAGACCTACGACCTCGGCGAGGCGCGGGCGACGGCCGATTTCGCGCCCGTGTACCGGGCGAGCGAAGAGGTGCCCTCGACCCGGCTGCGCGAGCTCGTCCGCGCCGCTCTCGCAGGGCACGCCCATGACGTCGTCGATCCGCTCCCGGCCGACCTCGAGGTGCCGATCCGGCGTGACGCGCTGGCCGTGCTCCACTTCCCCACCGATCCCGCTCAGGCGGAGGAGGCGAGGCGGCGGCTCGCGCTCGACGAGCTGCTCGCGCTCCAGCTCGCGGTACTGCGCTCGCGCGTCGAGGGCGCCGCCGGCCGGGCCCTTCCCGAACCGGGCGAGCTCGTCCGGCGGTACCGCGGGATCCTGCCGTTCGCGCTCACAGACGATCAGGAGCAGGCGATCGCCGAGCTCGACCGCGACCTCGTCGGCGAGCGGCCGATGCAGCGCCTGCTGCAGGGCGATGTCGGGTCGGGGAAGACGGTCGTCGCGCTCTATGCGCTCCTGCGCGCCGTCGAGGCCGGCCGGCAGGGAGCGCTGATGGCACCGACCGAAACGCTTGCCGAGCAGCATTTCCTCACGGTCGAGGCGCTCTGCTCGCAGCTCGGCGTCCGAGTCGTCCTGCTGACCGGGAGCGCCGGCTCGAAGCGGACCCGGGCCGAGATCGCCTCCGGTGAGGCGCAGATCGTCGTCGGCACCCACGCGTTGATCCAACGCGACGTGGAGTTCGCCGACCTGGCCGCGGCCGTCGTCGACGAGCAGCACCGGTTCGGGGTCGAGCAGCGGCAGGCGCTCTCCGGTCTGCGACCGCACCTCCTCCACATGACCGCGACCCCGATCCCGCGAACGCTCGCGCTCACCGTCTTCGGCGAGCTGGACGTCACCGAGATCGCGAAGCCGCCCGCGAGCCGCAAGCCGATCATCACCGCGTGGGTGGGCGCCGAGCGCTCCGGCGACGCCTACGCCCGGCTCTGCGTCCACCTCGACAACGGACGCCAGGCCTACGTCGTCTGCCCGCTGATCGAGGCGTCGGAGACGCGGCTCGCGCGGGCGGCAGAGGAGGAGGCTGCGCGGCTCGAGCGCGCCGAGCTCCGCGGCTACCGCGTCGGCCTCCTCCACGGGCGGCTGAAGGCAGCGGAGCGACGCGAGATCATGCGGGCCTTCAAAGAGGGTGAGCTGGACGTGCTCGTCGCGACGACCGTGATCGAGGTTGGCGTCGACGTGCCGAATGCGACGATCATGATCGTCCAGGAGGCCGACCGCTTCGGGCTCGCGCAGCTCCATCAGCTCCGGGGGCGCGTCGGCCGGGGCGCCGAGCAGTCGTATTGCCTCCTGATCTCGCGCCCGAAGCTCGAGCTCACGGAGTCCGCCGCGGCCCGGCTCGAGGCGCTCGTCGAGACCAACGACGGCTTCGAGCTCGCCGAACGGGATCTCGACCTGCGCGGCGAAGGCCGCCTGCTCGGAATCCGCCAGTCGGGCCTCGGCGATCTCCGGTTCACGCGCCTCCGCTCCGACCGCAAGCTGCTCGAGCGCTCTCGCGAGCTCGCCGCGAGGCTCGTCGCCGAGGATGGCCCGTGGCAGGACGAGGCCGACGCAGTCGAGGCCGGCGCCGACCCCTCCGCCCTGGCCTGAGAGGCCGACGGCAGAACCGGACATCTCCGGTGCCAGGTACTGCGACGAAAGTGGCGCCCCGCCGTGACAGCCGCTCGAGCTCCCTGCACGTTCCGGCCAGCTTTCAGGACATGTCGGTGCCAGGTTTCGAAACAGGAGTGCGACGAACCGTCCACACCCCCGCCCACTACGCTCATGTCCATGAGGGTCATCGCGGGCGAGTTGAAGGGCAGGCGGATCGACGCGCCGAAGGGCACCGAGACGCGCCCGACCTCCGATTTCGTCCGTGAGAACACCTTCAACCTGGTCGGCCCGGTCGACGGCGCCACCGTGATCGACCTCTACGCCGGCTCCGGCGCGCTCGGGATCGAGGCGCTCTCCAGGGGCGCCGAGCGCTGCGTCTTCGTCGAGAGCTCCCGCGAGGCGTGCCGCACGATCGGCGCGAACCTCGACAAGCTCGGCCTCCGGGCCACGGTTCTCTGTCAGGACGCGATACGTGCGCTCGCCGCCGAACGGGGCCCGTACGACCTGATCCTCGCCGACCCGCCCTACGACTTCACCGCCTACGAGAAGCTCGCGCCCGGATTCGCCCGCCTGCTCGCCCCGGACGGCCTCGCCGTGCTCCAGACGGCCGCCGCGGCCGGGCCGGAGCTCGAAGGCCTCGCGATCCGCACCTCCCGCCGCTACGGCTCCGCGCGCCTTACCCTGTTCGAGCCGTGATCACCGCGATCTGCCCAGGCTCGTACGACCCCGTCACGAACGGCCACGTCGACGTGATCGCCCGCGCCGCGCGGATCTTCGACCGGGTCGTCGTCGGCGTCGTCGGGACGCCGCAGCACAAGACGATGCTCTTCCCCGTGGAGGAGCGAGTCGAGCTCCTTCGGGACGCCCTCGCTTCGATCCCGAACGTCGAGGTCGACGTCTTCAAGGAGCTCGTGGTGGAGTACGCCCGCCGCTGGGATTCCAGGGTCATCGTCAAGGGCCTCCGCGTCATCTCCGATTTCGAGTACGAGTTCCAGATGAACCAGCTGAACCGCACGCTCGCGCCCGAGATCGAGACCGTCTATGTGATGGCGAGCCCGCAGGTCAGCTTCGTTTCCTCGAGTGGAGTGAAGGAGATCGCCGCGTTCGGGGGAAATGTCGATGACCTCGTACCCGCCGCCGTCGCCCGCCGCCTGAAGGAGCTGTTCCCGGAAGGTAGAGGCGGCGCTCCCCTCAACTCCCAGGAGTAGGATCAGGAAACTCATGGACGTCCTCGTACTGATCGACAAGCTCGACGACCTCGTGCACAACGCGAAGGCGATGCCCCTCACCGACCAGGTGCGGATCGACCGCGAGGAGATCTACGACATCCTCGATCAGATGCGCGCCACGATTCCCGAGGAGATCAAGCAGGCCCGCTGGATCGTGAAGGAGCGTCAGGAGATGCTCGCCGAGGCCAAGCGCGAGCAGGACAGGCTGCTGCAGGAGGCACGCGAGCAGGCCGTCCGCGAGGCCTCGCAGACCGAGATCGTGAAGCTCGCGGAGCGCCAGGCCCAGGAGATCATCGACGAGGCCCGCCGTACTGCCCGGGAGACGAGGCTCGAGATGGAGGACTGGGCCGACGGGATCCTCGCGACGCTCGAGTCGAACCTCGACAAGTTCCTCACCGCCGTCCGCCGCGGCCGCCAGCGCCTGCACGAGCGCTCCCAGGAAGACATCGGGATCGGCGGCAGCGAGCCCGACGACCTCTCGTACTAGCCATTCCCCGGGCCGGAGTCGCACCGGGTCGTCATCTGAACGACCGGGGAATGGCTAATTTCGGGCTACCGCCCGAGAAGACGTGTTCGGCTCATGAGTGGCAGGCATTGCACGCCGGTTTCCTGTGCCAAGCCAAGGAAAGCCCGGTTCGCCGTGGCCGACCACGCGGGCTCCTGGTCGAAGCGGCAGGAACTGCGCCCTCAGGCGCCTCGCTAACCTGAAGAGATGACGAGCTTCGACCTTCGCAGGCTGAAGCTCAGGCCCGGCGACGAGCACCGCGAGGCGCTCGAGGTCGAGTTGCCCGCCTTCGAGTTCGGAGGCCAGCGCTACCTGCCGGTGCCCGAGCTGGTCCCTGCCGAGCTGACGGTGACGCGCGCACTCACCGGCACGCTCCTCCAGCTGAAGTTCACGGCACGCCTCTTCGGCCCCTGCTACCGCTGCCTCGGTGACGCGGTGCTCGAGGTACCGATCTACGCGACCGAGTACGAGGCGACCTCGCCCGACGACGACGAGCTGCGCTCGCCCTACCTCGTCGACCAGAGCACCGTCGAGGTCTCGGCCTGGGCCAGGGACGCAGTCGTGCTCGCCCTGCCGGACAAGATCCTCTGCCAGCCGGACTGCGCGGGCCTCTGTCCGGAGTGCGGAAAGAACCTGAACGAGGAGCCCCACGAGCACGAGGAGGTCACCGTCGATCCCCGCTGGGCCGCCCTCGAAGCGCTGCGCGACGACGATTAGCTACGCTGTCTCCCGCCCATGGCTGTCCCGAAGAGGAAAACATCGAAGTCCAGGCGCGACAAGCGCAGGGCAACGCACAGCCTCGAGGCACCGAGGGTCAACACCTGCCCGCAGTGCAACTCCCCGAAGCTCGCACATCGCGTTTGCCCGACCTGCGGCACCTATAAGGGCCGCGAGGTCGAGCCGCTCCGCTTCGGCTAGAGATGATCCGCGTCGCGGTCGACGCGCTGGGCGGCGACCGCGCCCCTGAGGAGATCGTCGCCGGAGCGCTTGCCGCGGCGGAAGAAGGCATCGACGTAACGCTGCACGGCCCCGCCGGGCTCGACACCGGCGGTCTCGAGCTCGTCGTCGCGAAGACCGCGATCGGGATGGCCGAGAAGCCGGCAGAGGCGGTTCGCGCGAAGCCGGACTCCTCGCTCGTCTCCGCGGTGATCGCCGTCGCGGAGGGAAACGCCGATGCGGTCGTCTCTGCAGGCAATACCGGAGCGATGCTCGCCGCGGGCCTCCTTCACCTGCGGCGTGTTCCGGGAGTGATGCGGCCTGCGATCGCGATCCCTCTGCCGACGCGCTCGGGCGTCTCGCTCCTTCTCGACGCGGGCGCAAACGCCGATTGCCGGCCCGAGCACCTCGCCCAGTTCGGCGTCATGGGCTCCGTGTTCTCGACCGAGCTCCTCGGGGTCGCCGATCCCGACGTGCGCCTGCTCTCGATCGGCGAGGAGCCCGAGAAGGGCAACCAGCTCACGATCGAGGCGCATGCACTGCTCCGCGAGGTCGAGGGGATCCGGTTCGAGGGCAACGCAGAGGCGCGAGAGCTCCTGAGCGGCGCGGCCGATGTCGTCGTCACCGACGGCTTCACCGGGAACATCGCGCTGAAGCTGCTCGAGGGCGGCGTGAAGGAACTCCTCGAGATGCTCCGCGAGGAGATCGTCTCGACCCCGAGGGGCAAGGTGGGAGGGTTCCTGATCCAGCCCTCCGCACGCCGGCTGCGCTCCCGGCTCGACCCCGACAGCTACGGGGGCGCATATCTGCTCGGGCTTCGCGGTCTCGCCGTGATCTCCCACGGCAACTCCGGCCGCCGGGCGATCGCGAACGCGATCCAGGTAGCGGCACGAGGAGCCGAGCATCGCGTCGTCGAGCGGCTGGCCGAGCGCCTCCCCGTACGAGAGCCGGTCGCGCAGACGCGCTGATCGTGCTCGAGACTCTCGCCTCGCACCTAGATGTTTGGTCAGCCTTATCGACCAAACATCCGTGTATGATCGGCGCGCTCTAACCCTGTAATCAAACCGATCGAGGTGACATGGCAGCGTCCAAGGAAGAGATCTTCGAACGCGTCAAGGAAGTCCTAGTCGAGCAGCTCGGCGTCGACGAAAGCGAGATCACGATCGAGGCGTCCTTTCAGGAGGATCTCGATGCCGACTCGCTCGACCTCGTCGAGCTGATCATGGAGCTCGAGGATCAGTTCGGAATCAAGATCTCGGACGAGGATGCGCAGAAGATCACGACGGTCGGCCAGGCGGTCGACTACGTCTTCTCCCACCAGTAGGTCGCTCGCGGACCTGATCGCGGAGCTCCCGCCCGAGCGATCGGCGGCGGTGTTCACTCACGCGAGCTGGGTCTCCGAGCGCACCGAGTCCTACGAGAGGCTCGAGTTTCTCGGCGACTCCGTGCTCGAGCTCGCGATCGCGCACACCCTGTACGAGCGCTTCCCCGACTTCGAGGAAGGGCAGATGGCAAAGCTCCGCTCGCAGGTGGTCTCGCGGGCGAGCTGTGCCGTGATCGCCGAGGAGCTCGGCCTGGGCGAGAAGCTCCTCGCGAGCCACCCCGGGCCCGAGTCGAGCGAGCCCGCACGGCTCTCGGTGAACCGGAACGTCCTCGCCGCCGTCCTCGAGGCCGCGATGGCCGCGATCTATCTCGAGCACGGCTTCGCCGCGGTCCACGGCCCGATCGTGGCGGCGTTCGACGGCGCGATCGAGTTCGCGCTGACGCACAAGATCGACCACAAGACCGAGTTGCAGGAGGAGCTCGCACGCCGCGGCAAGTCCGTGAGCTATTCGCTGCTCGCCTCCGAGGGGCCCGCGCACGAGCGAACCTTCACCTCCGCCGCGCTCATCGACGGCGTCCAGGCCGGGGCGGGCCAGGGCGCCTCGAAGAAGGACGCCGAGCAGGAGGCCGCCCGCGAGGCGCTCGAGAAGCTCAGCGCGCAAGACGGCGAGATCGCTCCTGTCTGATCGATCGGCGTGACCGCGGACTGCTCCGGCAGCTTCTTGTAGACGGGGATCGCTTCGGCGCGGTTCGCTCGTCTCCCGTGAGCGCCGACCCGGGTTCACCATCCGCCGGGGAGGGCAAACTTCCCGCCTCGTGCATCTGAAGACGATCAAGCTGCGTGGATTCAAGTCGTTCGTCGACCCGGTCGAGATCCGGCTCGAGCCGGGCGTCGCCGTCGTCGTCGGCCCGAACGGGTCGGGCAAGTCGAACATCTCCGACGCGATCCTCTGGGCAACCGGTTCGCTGAGCCCCCACGAGCTCAGGGCCGAGAAGCCCGACGACGTCCTCTTCGCGGGCTCCGCCGGGCGAAAGCCCGTCGATTTCTGCGAGGTCGAGCTGATCTTCGACAACGAGGACGACACCTGGCCCGAGCTCCCGTTCTCGGAGGTTTCTCTCTCTCGCCGGCTTCACCGCGGTGGGGAAGGGCAGTACCTCGTGAACCGCGCCGCCGTTCGCCGCCTCGACCTGATCGAGCTGCTCTCGGACGTCGGTCTCGGCGGCGGGCTCCGCTCGATCATCTCGCAGGGCAGCGTCGAGACGGTTCTCGGCGCGAAGCCCGGCGAGCGGCGCTCGCTCGTCGAGGAGGCGGCGGGGCTCGGCCGGTTCAAGCTTCGCCGGCACCGTGCCGAGCTGAAGCTCAACCGCGTCTCGCTCCAGGTCGAGCGCGCCCGTGATGTCGAGGCCGAGGTGCGAAAGCGCCTGCGTCCGCTCGCGCTTCAGGCCACGGCCGCCGAGCGCGCCGAGAAGCTCAGAGCGGAGATCGCCGGGCTCGAGGCCGCGATCGCAACGCTCGACCTCGCGAGGCTGGACGAGCGGCGCTCCTCCGCCACGACCCGCCGGGCAGAGCAGCTCGCCGCCCGCACCGAGCTGAACGCGAAGACGGAGCAGCTCGTCGCCGCCCGCTCGCAGGCGGAGGAGGAGCTGACCGACGCCGCGGGTGCCCGGGAGGCGACGACGGCGTCGCTCTATCGCCTGCGTTCCGACGTCGAGCGGGTGGCGCATCGCCGCGAGGCGGCCGCGAGCCTCGCCGCTCGCTTCGGGGCCGATCTCGCCGCCGCAGAAGCCTTCGATCCCGACCACGCCGACGGGCTCCTCGAGGCAGCCCGCGAGGCAGGCGCGGCCGCACAGGCGGCAGTGGCCGATCGCACGACCGCGCACCTCGCCGCCGAAGAGCGTTGGGCACGGCTGGCCGGGGCGGAATGGGCGCGTCATGCCGCGCTCTCGGCCGAGCTCGAGGAGCTCGCCGTCTCGCGCACGGAGATCCAGCGCGACCTGCTCGGCGGCGGGCGGGACTCTCTGCTCGCACTTCGCGATGTCGCACAGCGGATCGCGCATTCGCTCGAGTCGCTCGCTCCGCGACGGGCTCAGCTCTCCGCCGACCTCGAGGAGGCGAACCGCGGCGGCCCGTCTCCCGCAGCGCTCGGCCGCGCCGCCGACGAGGCCGACGCCGCTGCGCGCGCCGCGGCCCGGGAACGCGACGACCTGCAGGCACGGGCCGAGCTCTCGAGCCAGCGCCTTGCGACCCTCGACCAGTCGCTCTCCGAGCGCGAGGGCCTGCCGCCCGCCGCTCGCGCCCTCGTCGAAGACGGCGAGAGGCTCGCCCTGTCGGCGATCGAGGTTCCCCCGGGTGACGAGCGCGCGGTTGCGGCAGCGCTCGGAAGGCTTGCCTCGGCCGTCGTCGCCGAAGACCCGGCTCGAGGGCTCGAGCTCATCGACCGCGCCCGTGAGGGCGGCCTCGGCTCGCTCGTCGTGCTCGTCGACCGCGATCCGGCGCGAATCGTCGAGGCCCTGCCGGTGGTCGCTGCCGCCAACCTGCTCGGTTCGCCGGTCGCCGCGGTCACGCGGGAGGGCATCGGGTGGGATCCTGTCCGCGGCGAGCTCTGGTTCGCCGGGGAGACGGCCGAGGCCGTCCTGCTCGAGCTCGAAGCCCGCCGTCGAGTTTACATCGCCGAGCTGGAGCAGCTCGACAGGGTCGTCGAGGAGGCCGTCGCCGCTGCCGACTCGGCCGCGGAGCGCGCCGCGGCAGCGGCCGCCGCTCTCGCCCCGGTCGCGCACCTGAGAGCTCGACCCGAATGCGATCCGGCGGTACTCGCGCGCATCGCGAGCGGCGCGGAGCGCCTCGACGAGACCCTGCGAGTCGCGGCCTCGATCGCTGCCCGGTTCGAGGAGCCACTGTCGGCGAGGGTCGAGCTCGCCGCCCGGAGCATTGGCGAGGTGGCAGCTCGCGAGCTCGAGCTCCGCCGGGCGATGAGCGAGCTCGACTCCGCCGCGAGGGCCGCCGAGCGGGCCGCAGGAGGCCGTGTGCTCGAGGACTCGGGCGATCCCGGCGAGCTTCGCACCGAGGCCGAGCGGCTTTCGGCGGTCGCGGCCGAGGCCGCAGCGTCCGCGAGCGTCGCCTCCGAGCGCGCTTCGGCCGCCTCACGCGCTCTGGCGGAGGCCAGGAGCATCGACTCGCGCCAGGTCAGCAAGCTCGCTCTCGAACGCCTCGCGGCGCTTGGGGTGCGTCTCGAAGAGGCGCTCTCCGTCGATGCCGAGCGCTTCGAGTCGGCGCTCCGCGGCCGGGTCGATGCCGACGCTGCCCGCACCGCGGAGCTCGGCGGCACCCTCCGCCGGCTCGGTGCCGAGGAGGTCGAGCTTCGCGCCGCCGCCGCCGCGGCGGTGGAGCGGCTTTCGGGGACCGAGGTCGAGCTCGCCCGCATCGAGGCCGAGCGCGAGGACGCCGCCCGCCGCTTCGAGGCCGCAGACGCCGAGCCCTGCGAGGGGGCCGATCGCCCGGAGCTCGCGACCCGTCTCGAGCGCACGCGCAACCGTCTCGCGCAGATCGGCCAGGTGAATCCGCTCGCGAAGGAGGAGTACGAGGCGGAGAAGGAGCGCCTCGACGAGTTGACCGTCCAGCGTGAGGATCTCGAGCAGAGCCTCGCCGAGCTCGACAAGCTCCGCCGCGAGCTCACCGAGACGGTCGAGTCGCGCTTCGCCGAGACCTTCGCCGCGGTCGAGAAGAACTTCTCCGAGGTCGTGGCGAGCCTCTTCCCCGGCGGCGAGGGCCGCCTTCGCCTCACCGAGCCCGGGGAAGAGGGCGAGGAGCCGGGCATCGAGGTCGAGCTCCGCCCCGCGGGGAAGCGCGTCACGCGCCTCTCGCTGCTCTCGGGAGGCGAGAAGGCCCTCGGCGCCCTCGCGTTCCTCTTCAGCCTGTTCCTCTCGCGCCCGAGCCCGTTCTATCTCCTCGACGAGGTGGAAGCGGCTCTCGACGACACGAACATCGGCCGCTTCACCGCGCTCCTGCGCCAGTACGCCGACCGTGCCCAGTTCATCGTCGTGACTCACCAGAAGCGCACGATGGAGGCCGCCGATGTCCTCTACGGCGTCACGATGGCGACCGAGGGCGTCTCGCAGATCGTGTCGCGGCGCCTCCCGCACGAACAGCCGGTCGCGGCCACGGCCTGAGCGGAGCTCGACGGGAAGCCGGCCGGGTCGGGAGACCGGATGCACGAAAGTCAGCGGATCGAAACGAAGTCGCCCGAGTTCTGGGAGATGTTCGAGCGGGTCAAGGTGGCAACGCGGCTCTCGTCCCGGCTCAGCCAATGCAGCCTCGACGATCCGGAGTCGATCCGGGAAGCCTTCGAGGAGCTGATCGGCAAGTCCGTCGGCGACTCGTTCACGATGATCCCTCCGTTCTACGCCGACTGCGGCCTGAACATCTCGGTCGGTCGGGCGGTCTTCATCGGCTACGACTGCATGTTCACGGGGCACGGGCAGATCGAGATCGCAGATCAGGTCATGATCGCCAACAGGGTGAACCTCGTCACCGCAGGTCATCCCGTGGAGCGAGAGACGCGTCGGGCCTACATCACGGCCGAGCCGATCACGATCGATACGAACGTCTGGATCGCGACTGCCGCGACGGTCCTGGCCGGCGTGCACATCGGAGCCGATGCGGTCGTGGCGGCCGGTGCAGTCGTGACCCGTGACGTCCCGCCGGCGACCCTCGTAGCCGGTGTGCCGGCCAGGGTCGTCAGGCAGCTGTGAGGGGTGGCCGGGCGCGTATCGCTGCGCAGCCCGGAGCGATTACGCGAAGCGCTCGGCGAGCGCCAGCTCGACATTCGCGGCCCTGGCCTCGGCATCGTTGTCCGAGGCCGCGCGAGGCGGCTCGACGGCGCTGCCCGCCGTCCGCGCTTCCTCAGGCGTGCTGCATCCCGCGACCGCGTCGTTGAGGGCCCACAGGTAGGCGAGGTCGGCTTCGGCGACCTCGAGCGCTTCGCCGGCGGTGAGCTCGGGGCCGTGACCCGGCACGACGCGTCCCGGCGGGTCGTGACGGAGGAGGTCGATGAGCGCTGCAAGCGTGCCGCGATAGGCCGTCGTCGACATCGCGAAGGGAAACTCGATCCGGGAGAGATGGTCGCCGACCGCGAGCACGTCGAGGGCGCGACAGCGGAACGCAGTCCCGTCCGGGGTGTGGCCGGACAGGGCCAGCGTCTCGAAGAGGAACGGCCCGAGCTGCACGGCCGCGCCTGCAACGAAGGTCCGGTCGACCCGAGGCTCGCCCGCGATCTCGACCCCGCTTCCCGCAGCGCGCTCGGCCGTCGTCGCCCCCTCGCTGCGCGTCACGAGCCGCGCCGCGGTCGCCTCGCTCATCGTCGCGGCGGCATCCGGAAAGGCTGCGATGCCGCAGACGTGGTCCCAGTCGGCGTGAGTGGCGAGCACGTGCGTGGCGCGAGCGCCGAGCTCGCGGACGCGCGAGGCGATGCGATCCACCTCGTCTGCGGAGACGGCCGGATCGACGAGAACCGCCTCGTCCCCGGCCGCGAAGAGAAGCGAGGAGGTCTCCCAGAGCGCACTCTCGAAGCGTTCGACCACCATCGCCTCACCCTATTGGCCCGGGACGTCGAGGAACGCGCCGGTATCCCTTCGCGGGGCGGGTCGCCGGGCCACGACGGGGTACGATCGTACGGATGACTCTGGCCGGCGATCGTGATCGTGAGCGAGCGGCTGCCTCGTTGCGCGAGCACTTCATGCAGGGACGGATCACGCTCGACGAGCTGGCGGCCCGCACCGAGCTCGCACTCACGGCGCGGACCCGTCAGGAGCTTCGCCGCGCCCTCGACGGGCTGCCCGGCCTGACCCTCTCGGTTGCGCGGGCGCTGGGGCGCGGCGCAGTGATCGTCCTCTGCACCGGCGCGTGGCTCGTGTTCAGCTTCCTGCTGCTCGTCGTGTTCGCGATCACGCTGCTCGTTCACGGCGCGTCGGTGGCCGAGTTGATCGGGTTCCTCGTTGTGTGGCTCGTTCCGACGTTCCTCGTCTCGCGGCTGTGGCGGCGGGGCCTCTCGCACCGGCCCCGGAACGCGTAACGGGATTCCGCGGGTGGACGCAGATCCCGTCGAGATCCGGGTGCTCGGCTGCCTGATCGAGAAGCAGCGCACGACGCCCGATCAGTATCCGCTCACGTTGAATGCGCTTCGGCTCGCCGCCAACCAGGCGACGAACCGCGATCCGGTCGTCGACTATGACGAGCCGACGATCCGGGCTGCGCTCGACAAGCTCGGCCGCCGTGGGTGGACACGGCTCGCAAGCGGGCCGGGGAGCAGGGTCGCGAAGTTCCGGCATCTGTTCGACGAGGCGATGAGCGTGACGAAGTCGCAGCTCGCGCTGCTGGCCGTGCTGATGCTGCGTGGCCCGCAGACGGTCGGCGAGCTCCGGACCCGGAGCGAGCGCCTGTACTCGTTCACCTCCACCGACGATGTCGAGTTCGCCCTCGCCGAGCTGGCCGAGCGCGAGCTCGTCGAGCGACTGCCACGCCGGCCCGGCGCGCGCGAGGAGCGATGGATCCAGCTCCTCGGGGACGCCGGCATGGCGCCGCCACAGGCTGCCGAGGAGCCAAGGAGCGATCTCGAGGAACGCGTCGCACGGATCGAGCAGCAGCTCGCGGAGCTGTTGGAACGCCTGGACGCCTGAACCCGGATCCACCGACCTGCGCGGGCGGTGCGTCCGTCTGACCTCGCCAGGCCGCTCCCCGACCGGCCTCCGGCCCGTTCCGGGTCTCCACCCGGTCGGTGCGCTCCGGGTCACGGCGCGAACGGCCGGGCCCCGGCCCGTCCACGCCGCGACCCGTCCTGACGGCCCAGCCGAACGCCCCGCGATCACGCATTTCGGTGGATCCGGGCTGAGGCGACGGGCATAACGGACGGCAGCCCGACGTTCTCCAGGTCTTGTCGCTACTTGAGGGGGTTCAGGATGCACCACGTACACCTTGGCAAGCTCGACGTCTCGCGGATCGGGCTCGGCTGCATGGGCATGTCCGCGTTCTACACCGGGGCGGGCACGGACGACGACGAGTCGACGCGGACGATCCACCGTGCGCTCGAGCTCGGGGTCACGTTCATCGACACGGCCGAGCTGTACGGCCCGTTCACGAACGAGGAGCTCGTCGGCCGCGCGATCGCAGGCCGCCGGGACGAGGTCGTCCTCGCAACGAAGTTCGGCCTGATGAGCGGCGGCGAGCGCAAGCTCGACAGCTCGCCGGCGACGATCGTCGGGGCGCTCGAGGGCTCGCTGCGCCGACTCGGAACCGACTACATCGACCTGTACTACCAGCACCGCGTCGATCCCTCGAGACCGATCGAGGAGGCGATCGGCGTCCTTTCCGAGCTCGTCGCCGAGGGAAAGGTCAGGCATATCGGCCTCTCGGAGGCGGCGCCGGAGACGATCCGCCGCGCGCACGCCGTGCATCCGGTGACCGCCGTCCAGTCCGAGTACTCGCTCTGGACGCGAGATCCCGAGGCCGGGGTCCTGCCGCTCCTGCGTGAGCTCGGGATCGGCTTCGTCCCCTACTCGCCGCTCGGGCGCGGTTTCCTCACGGGCCAGATCCGGTCGACCGACGAGCTGGCCGCGGATGACTTCCGTGCCGGTAATCCGCGGTTCCAGAACCTCGACGAGAACATGCGGATCGTCGAGGAGGTCGAAGCCGTCGCCGCCGAGGTGGGCGCGACTCCGGCGCAGGTCGCGCTCGCGTGGCTGCTCGCGCAGGGCGACGACATCGCACCGATCCCGGGGACGAAGCGCGTCTCCCGGCTCGAGGAGAACGCCGCCGCCGACGCCGTCGAGCTCTCGGACGATCAGCTCGCTCGCCTCACAGCGCTCGAGCCCCCGGTGGGCGACCGCTACGCCGACATGAGCGCGGTCAATCGGTGAAGAGGAGTCGGGGCGACCGGCGCCGGTCGGAGCCGGCGGCCGTCAGACACCCGCGTCGTCACAGCTGAAGCGATCACACCGAGTGCGGCCACGAGTCGCGTTCGGCGTCGTGCAGCACGCTCAACTTGGGGCGCAGGAAGACGAGCGCGAGGTCGACCGCGACGTAGACGGCGATCCCGTCATCGCTCGATCATCCCACGGGCTTGACGCGGCCGCCTCGGGAGTTGCAGAGTCCCACGTAGTCAGCTGGCCAATCGAAGGAGGAGCAATGATCGCTCGCGTCGCAAGCTTCGAAGGGGTCAACGTCGAGGCGGCCCAGAGCTCGATGGACGAGGCCGAGGCCGTGATCCGGCCGATGCTCGCCGCTCTCGCCGGCTACAGCGGAGGCCTCGAGCTGTTCGCGGAGAACGGGAAGTTCCTCTCGATCTCCCTGTTCGACTCGGTCGAGAACGCGCAGGCCGCCGAGCCGACGTTCGACCAGGAGATGCCGGAGAAGCTCGGCCGCATCTTCCAGCAGTGGGAGGGGACCCGCGTGTCGGTCGACCTGTATCACGTGGCGGGCGACGACCGCCGCTGAGGCGGGACCGGTATGCCGCCGAGCGGACGGCCCGCTCTCTATAGCGTTCGGGAATGGCGAGAACGTGGGCAGAGTTCCTCGGGGATGCCGAGGGGCCGTACGAGACGGAGGTAGCCCGGCGCGGTTTTGCGTCGAGACTGCGGGAGTCGCTCTCGCGGTCCCGGCGCGCCCTCACGGATCAGCTCGCGGTCGCGGCGTTCGACCCGGGCGACTCTGCGTCGTGGGAACGGCTCGAGGAGGCCCTTCTCGGCGCGGACGTCGGTGTTCCCGCCACGGCCGAGCTCATCGCGCGGCTCGAGGCGCGCCAGGACGTCACCGAGCTCGCGGCCGCTCTGGCCGAGGAGATCGCCGCGCTTCTCGGCCCGGCCCCGACGCTCTCGCTCGAGGCGAAGCCGTCGGTGATCCTCGTCGTCGGCGTCAACGGCACCGGGAAGACCACGACGATCGGCAAGCTCGCGCAGAAGCTTCGCGAGCACGGCCGGTCGGTCACGGTCGGGGCTGCGGATACCTTCCGCGCCGCCGCCGAGGAGCAGCTGGAGGTGTGGGCGAAGCGCTCGGGGGCCACGTTCGTGGGCGGTGAGCGCGGCGGCGATCCGGCGGCCGTCGCCTACGACGCGGTCGGCGCGGGCGGGGACGTCGTGCTCGTCGACACCGCCGGTCGCCTGCATACGCAGACGAACCTGATGGACGAGCTCGCGAAGGTACGCCGGGTGATCGCCGGCCGCGTCGAGGGCGCTCCGCACGAGACCCTTCTCGTCCTCGACGCCACGACCGGCCAGAACGGGATCCAGCAGGCACGGCTCTTCTCCGAGACCGCCGGTGTCACCGGTGTCGCCCTGACGAAGCTCGACGGCTCGGCGAAGGGCGGGGTTGCTGTCGCGATCGCCTACGAGCTCGGGCTGCCGGTGAAGCTGATCGGCGTGGGCGAGGGTCTCGACGACCTACGCCCGTTCGACCCGGGCGACTTCGCCCGGGCGCTCGTCTCGGACTGAGCCGCGGAGCGTCGCTCGTACGCAGTTTCGGCGTGCGCTCCTCGGGCCCGCCCAGCGTCGCACCGCAGAGGTTCGGGACCATGCGACCGCAACGCGCTTCCTTAGTTCCCCCACCCGGGTGGGGAAGCTCCGCCACCCTCGTACGAGCAATTCTACGGCCTTCTTGCTCCGCTGTCTGTACCAATGTCGTTACATCTCCGCCGGCCGCGGGTGCCGACGTCACGATCGGCCGCGGCCCGGCGCGCTACAGAAAACGCCGGGTGAGCACCCGTCCGCCCCGTACACTGGGCCCTCGTGTTCGACACCCTTTCAGACCGGCTGAGCGGCGCGCTCGGCGGCATCAGCAAGCGCGGAAAGCTCGACGAGGAGTCGATCTCGCGTGCGATGCGCGAGATCCGCCTCGCGCTCCTCGAGGCAGACGTCGAGCTCGGCGTCGTCAACACGTTCGTCGAGCGCGTCCGCGAACGGGCGCTCGGCGAGGAGGTGCTGAAGAGCCTCACCCCGGGCCAGCAGGTCGTGAAGGTCGTCCACGACGAGCTCACCGAGCTCCTCGGCACCGACACGGCCGAGCTGAACCTCGGCCGCTCCTCGGTGATTCTGCTCGCAGGCCTCCAGGGCTCCGGCAAGACGACCGCCGCGGCGAAGCTCGCTCGCCGGCTGAAGGAGCAGGGCCGGAAGCCGGCGCTCGTCGCCGCCGACCTCGCCCGCCCCGCCGCGATCGACCAGCTCGAGCAGCTCGGCGCCCAGATCGACGTCCCTGTCTACCGCACCGATACGAGCGACCCGGTCGTCGCCGCCCGCGAGGGCCTCGAGCGCGCCCGCGCCGATCACAGAGACACGGTGATCGTCGACACGGCGGGCCGCCTGCAGGTCGACGATGCCCTGATGGACGAGCTCGAGCACGTCCGCGACGCGACCTCCCCGACGAACGCGCTCCTCGTGCTCGACGCGATGACCGGCCAGCAGGCCGCGGCCGTCGCGACCGCCTTCCAGGAGAAGATCGCCTTCGACGGCGTGGTGTTGACGAAGCTCGACGGCGACGCTCGCGGCGGTGCGGCGCTCTCGGTCCGCACGGTCACAGGCCGCCCGATCATGTTCGCCTCCACCGGGGAGAAGCTCGACCAGATCGAGGTGTTCCACCCCGACCGGATGGCCTCGCGCATCCTCGGGATGGGCGACGTGCTCACCCTGATCGAGCGCGCCGAGCAGGCCTCCTCGGAAGAGGAGAACGCCCGCTTCGAGGCCCAGATGCGGAAGGGGCAGTTCACCTTCGACGACTTCCTGCAGGCCCAGAAGATGCTCCGCCGGATGGGGCCGCTCCAGGGCGTGCTGAAGATGATGCCGGGGATGGGCCAGCTCGCCGACGCCGACATCGACGAGAACCGGCTGAAGCGCGTCGAGGCGATCGTGCTCTCGATGACACCACGTGAGCGCTCTCTTCCGCACGTGATCGACGGCCGCCGCCGCCAGCGGATCGCCGCAGGCTCCGGCGTCGCCGTCCAGGAGGTGAACCAGCTCCTCGAGGCCCGGAAGATGATGGAGAAGATGATGGGCCAGGTCGGGAAAGGGAAGATGCCCTCCCTCCCCGGGATGGGTGCCCTCCCCGGCGGGATGGGCACAGGGATGCCTGGAATCCAGGCCGGACCGCCCGGCGTCGCCCCGCTCGAGCGCCGTTCGGGCGGGAAGAAACGGAAGGCCAACAAGCGGCGTAGCGGCCGTCGGTAACCTACTGGCATGGCAGTCAAACTCCGGCTCACCCGCGTGGGCTCCAAGAAGAACCCGATCTACCGCGTCGTCGCGGCCGATTCGCGCTCTCCCCGTGACGGGAAGGTGCTCGAAATCGTCGGCCGTTACAACCCGCAGACCGATCCCTCGACGATCGTCCTCAACGAGGAGAAGATCAAGAGCTGGCTCGGAAAGGGCGCACAGCCCACAGAGGCAGTCGCCCGTCTGATCAAGACCCAGGGAATCAAAACCCAGGGCATCAGCTAGCCGAGATGGCCGAGCTCCTCGCGTACCTCGCGCGCGAGCTCGTCGACGATCCCGGCGCCGTGCAGGTCGAGAGTGAGGAGCGCGATGGTGCGCTCGTCCTCTTGCTGCACGTCGCGCCGGACGACGTGGGCAAGGTGATCGGCCGGGGCGGGCGGATCGTGCGCGCGCTCCGGACCGTCGTCCGGGCGAGCTCCGCCAGGGACGGCCGGCGCGTGCTGGTCGAGATCGCCGCTTGACGCCGGATGATCGTGTCCTCATCGGCCGCGTCGGCCGTCCGCATGGCCTCGACGGCGCCTTCTTCGTCGAGGAGCCGAGCGACGATGGCCGCTGGTTCGAGCGCGGAGCGCGGTTCCTCGCCGCCGGCGAGGAAGCGGAGGTGGTCACGGCGAGACGCGGCGCAGGCGGCCGTCCGGTGATCAAGCTCAACCGCACGGTGCCGCGCGGCACGGCACTCGAAGTCGTCCGACAGGAGCTCCCCGAGCCCGGGGAGGACGAGTACTACACCTTCCAGCTCGTCGGCCTCGAGGTGATCGAGGAGGGTGGACGGACCCTGGGCCGCGTCGCGGAGGTGCATCCCGGCCCCGCAAACGACGCCCTCGACCTCGGGAACGGTCTTCTGCTCCCGCTCGTCGCGGCGTGTATCCAGGCCGTGGACCTCGAGGCAGGACGTATCCTGGTCGCTCCCGGTTTCGCCGAGCCCGACTGATCCCTTTGCGTCTCGATGTCTTCACCCTTGTTCCGCATGCCTTCGCCTGGCTCACCGAGCAGCGACCCGTCGCCACCGTTCTCGGGAACGTGCTCGACCTGCGGCTCTACTCCTACCGGGACACGACGCCGCTCGGTTCGGGGAGCGTCGACGACGAGCCCTACGGCGGCGGTGCCGGGATGGTGCTCCGGGTCGACGTGGTTTCGGCGGCGCTCGACGCGGCCTATGGCGACACACCGCCCGGCCGGGTCGTCGCGCTCAGCCCCCAGGGACGCCAGCTCACGCAGGAAGTGGTCGAGCAACTGGCGAAAGAAGACCACTTGACGCTCCTGTCCGCCCGTTTCGAAGGCTTCGACGAGCGGATCGTCGAGCATCTCGCCACCGACTCGATCTCGATCGGGCCGTACGTCCTCTCGAACGGAGATCTCCCGGCGATGGTGGTTGTCGACGCGATCGCACGAAGGCTCCCGGGTGCCCTGGCAGCGGGTTCCGGTGAGCTCGAGAGCTTCTCGCCGGAGCTCGGCGGCGGGCTCGAATACCCGCACTACACACGCCCCGCGGAGTTCCGGGGCTGGCACGTACCCGACGTCCTCCTGTCGGGCGACCACGGAAGAATCGAGAGCTGGCGGAAGGAGCATGTGCGTTGAGGAACCCCATCGACCGGCTGACCGTCGGGCTACCGCAGGGCCTGCGCGTCACGATCGACTGGCTCGTCACAATCCTGGGTGCGATCCTGATCGTGCTCGCGATCAAGCAATGGGTCATCAACCCGTACAGGATCCCGTCGAGCTCGATGGAGCCGACACTCCACTGCGCACTACCCGGACAAGGCTGCCTCGCAAGCGGCGGGCTCTTCACCGGATCCGACCGGGTTCTCGCCTGCCGGATCTGTTACGACATCTCGAGTCCCAAGCGCGGGGACATCGTCGTGTTCAACACGCCTCCGCGTGCTCTCCTCGAATGCGGGACCGGCGGTGTCTACGTGAAGCGGCTGATCGGGCTGCCAGGCGAGACGTGGTCGGAGAAGGACGGCTACGTCTACATCGACGGCAAGAAGCTCGACGAGCCCTACATCAAGGACGAGTACCGCGACCACATGACGGTGAAGCCGTTGAAGATCCCGAAGGGCCAGTACTTCATGATGGGCGACAACCGCATCGGCTCATGCGACTCGCGCAAGTGGGGAACCGTCCCGCGGGACAACCTGATCGGGAAGGTCGTCGCCACCTACTGGCCTCCGCAGCGGCTGTCTATTCAGGCGATCTTCGCCCGTCTTTGAGCGACATGGAGTGGGGGTATGAGCCGGAGGGCGCGGGTCGCACCCGGTGCCGCTGCGCTCTCGCTCGGTAGCCTCGCCGTGCTCTGGTCGTCGTCGTTGCCGCGGGGGCGTGAGCGCCTGGAGGAACCCATCGTCGGCAACGGAGCCGACGCTCCGCTGCGCCAACCGGGTCTCGGTTGCACCGGGTCGAGCCCCTCTCACGCCTCTCTGTCCGGTAAGGCCACCCGCTTGCGCTACGATTGACGCCTCCCGGGGCATTTGGCCCTGAGCGGAATCCACTCATGAGTACGATCATCCAGGAACTCGAGCGCGCCCAGCTGCGCGAAGTCCCACGCTTCAAGGCGGGGGACACCGTCCGCGTCCACTTCCGGGTCATCGAGGGCACGCGCCAGCGCATCCAGGTCTTCGAGGGAATCGTGATCAAGCGGCAGGGCGCCGGGGCGCGCGAGACGTTCACCGTCCGCAAGAACTCCTTCGGCGTCGGTGTCGAGCGGACGTTCCCGCTCCACTCGCCGAAGATCGACAAGATCGACGTCGCCGCGATCGGAGACGTCAACCGCGCGAAGCTCTACTACCTGCGCGGCAAGGTCGGCAAGAAGGCTCGCGTTCGCGAGCTGCGCCAGCGCTAGCCCCTCGTACTGGAATCGCGCAAAGACCGGCCGGTCGGCCGTTTCAGGCAATAGGCGTGGGCCGCGGACGCCGCTATCCTCGATTTCGTGGCGCAGAGAACCGGTGTGAAGCTCCTTTCGTTCGACCGGAAGCTCGGCGTCCGGTTCGTCGCGGGCGCCGACGAGGCGGGGCGAGGGCCGCTTGCGGGCCCGCTCGTCGTCGCGGGCGTCCTGCTCGACCTCGAGCGGCTCCGCGACCACAGAGTCAGGCCGCTCGCGTTTCTGAACGATTCGAAGCAGGTGCCGCCCGACAGGCGCGAGGAGCTCTACCGGGCTGTGCTCGCATGCGCCTCCCGGGTGTCCGTGCGCGTGTTCCCGCCGGCCGTCATCGATCGAGACGGCCTCCACCGCTCGAACCTCCGCGGGCTGCGCGAGGCGCTCTGGGCCTGCCAGCCGGCCGAGGCCTGCCTCGTCGACGGCTTCAAGCTCGGGCCGCTCGCGCCGCCTCACAAGGCGGTCGTGGACGGCGACACCAAGAGCGCTGCGATCGCGGCGGCGTCGATCGTCGCCAAGGTGACACGTGACCGCTACATGCATGCGATCGATGCGTGTTATCCCGGGTACGGGTTCGCCTCGCACGTGGGGTACATCACCCCGTCCCACAGCGCTGCGGTCAGGCGGATCGGCCCGAGCGAGATCCACCGGATGTCGTTCCAGGCGCGGTGCTACAGCGGGGCGCAAGATGGCGAAATCGCGCTGGCCGCGGCCGAAGCCTAAGCCAGGGCGGCCGAGAAACGAGGCCGAACGGCGCGCCGCCCGCTGGTACCGCCTCCGCGGCTACCGGATCGTCGGGACGAACGTCTGGATCGCAGGGTTCGAGCTGGACGTGATTGCCTGCCGCGGCCGGACGCTCGTCTTCTGCGAAGTGAAATCGAAGAGCGGGACAGCATTCGGCGATCCACTCGAGATGGTCACGCCGGAGAAGATCCGCCGGATCCGCCGCGCAACCGAAACGTGGCTCGACGCGCGGCGAGCCTATGCCGGGTACCTGGTTCGCTACGACGTGATCGCCGTGCGCGGGCAGCGGCTCGAGTGCATCCGCAGGGCGTTCTAGCGGACGATCGCAGGCAAGGGCCTCGGGTCTCTTGTCGCCCCTGACCCGTGCGTTTACGGGAGGCTGTGGAACCATCGGTGACTCCTTCCGACCGGCTCCATCGCACCGCTTCTCATCGGCGGCGCGCCTGCCCCAGCGAGGACCACGCGAGCTCGCGTCGAAATCAGCAACGTGGCGGCGACCCAGGATGCCCTCTATGCGGAGCTCGACGTCGAGCTCTCGTGGTCGGAGCAGGAGCTCCCGGAGAGAGTGCGCACGAAGCACGTCCATCGCCTCCATCCGTACCTCGGCAAGTTCATCCCGCAGCTCGTCGAGGAGCTCCTCCGGCGGCATGTCGCCTCGGGCGGAAGCGTTCTCGACCCGTTCGCGGGGTCGGGCACGACACTCGTCCAGGCGCTGGAGAGCGGGATGGATGCGACCGGGATCGATCTCGCCGCGTTCAACTGCCTGTTGATGCGCGTCAAGACCGCTCGCTACAACCAGTTCATCCTCGAGCACGACCTCAGGGACGCCCTTTCGCGCTTCGAACGCGGCGAGGGGGCAACCGGCGAGGCGACCCCATACGTGCGGCAGTGGTTCGCGCCGAAGAGCGCCGACGATCTCCTTCGGTTCCGGTCGGTGCTCGAGGGCTACGAGCACGCCGACGTTCTCCGGATCGTTCTTGCTCGCGCAGCCCGGTCGGCTCGGCTCACGACTCATTTCGATCTCGACTTCCCGACCCGTCCGCAGTCCGGCCCCTACTGGTGCCACAAGCACAAGCGCGAGTGCAAGCCCGTCGAGCAAGCCTCGCATTTCATCCGGCGCTACACGTTCGACACGCTCGCGCGTCTGAAGGAGTTCGCCCGGATCCGCCAGCAGAGCGACGCGGTCGTCCTCCACGGCGACGCGCGCGAGATGGACGCGGGCACCGGCTTCGACGCGGTGGTCACCTCGCCGCCCTACCCGGGGCTGATCGACTACCACGAGCAGCACCGGTATGCATACGAGCTGCTCGGCCTCGACGATCTGCGTGCGCGCGAGCTCGGCGCCGCCGCGAACGGCACGAGCCGCCAGGCGCTGACCTCGTATGCGGAGGGCGTCGCCGCGGTGCTCGCCCGGGCCTCCGAGTCGCTCCGGCTCGGGGCACCGCTCCTCGTCGTCGTCAACGACCGTCGCGAGCTCTATCCGGATGTCCTCGAACGCGCCGGGCTGAGCCTCGATGGCCGCTACCGGCGCCACGTCAATCGCCGAACCGGCTTGCGGGCCGGAGAGTATTTCGAGGACGTGCTCGTCGCCCGCCGCATGTAGGCGTGCGTGCCGTAAACCTGGCACTCCGTTTCCTTCTAGAGCTCTGCCTCCTCGCGGCCTTCGCGTACTGCGCCGCCGGGGCGACCGGAAGTACGGCGGCGAATGTGGTCCTCGCGATCGGCGTTCCGCTCGCAGTCGGCGTGGTCTGGGGCCTCTTCGTCGCGCCTCGTGCCTCCCGGCCGCTCTCGACGGTCCCGTGGGTCGGGCTCCAGATCGTCCTGTTCGGGCTCGGCGGGCTCGGCCTGGCCTCCCGCGGCGAGCAGACGCTCGGCGCGATCCTCTTCGTCGTCGCGATCGCGAACCTCGCGATCCTCGTGGCGCTCGGCGAGCCGGGGCGGAGCCGGGAGAACGTCACAAAGCTGTGACGTTTCCGCGAGCAGCGGTTGTCTATACTGACAACCGATGCTCGCAAGAACCATCACCCATGCCCTGGTCGGGCTCGACCCGCGGCGGGTCGAGGTCGAAGCGCACCTGCAGGGCGGTGCGCCTGCGTTCGCGATCGTAGGGCTGGCCGACCGCGCCTGCCAGGAGGCGAAGGAACGCGTCCGGAGCGGCATCGAATCGACCGAGCTCAAGTGGCCCGGGCACCGGATCATCGTGAACCTCGCACCCGCCGACCTCCGCAAGGAAGGCTCCGGCTTCGACCTTCCGATCGCGTTGGCGGTGCTCGAGGCCTCCAATCAGATCCCGCCCGGGTCGCTGCTCGGCCATGCCTCGGTCGGGGAGCTCGCGCTCGACGGCCGTCTGCGTCCGGTGCCGGGCTCGCTGGTGGCCGCCGAGGGCGCACGAAGAAACGGCGCGCGGAGGCTCGTCTGCGCCGCGGAGTCGGGTGCGGAGGTCGCGCTTGCCGGTATCGAGGCAGTGCCCGTTCGGCACCTCGCAGAGGCTGTCGCGTACTTCCGCGGACAGGGGGACGCTCCGCAGCCCGACCCGGCCCCGCCTGATCGCTCTCCTCCTGCGCCCGACCTGTCCGACGTCCGAGGTCAGGAACGTGCGCGCCGGGTGCTCGAGATCGCAGCTGCCGGTGGACACAACCTTCTCCTCGCCGGTCCGCCCGGCATCGGGAAGACGATGCTTGCGCGGCGGCTGCCGGGGCTCCTGCCGCCACTCGACGACGAGGGCGCCCTCGAGGTCACGCGGATCCACTCGGTGGCCGGGGTGCTCGGCGCGGGAGCGGGGCTCATCCGCATCCCGCCGTTCAGGGCCCCTCATCACACCGCGTCTGCCGCCGCGATCGTCGGGGGCGGTACGACCCCGCGCCCCGGCGAGGCCACGCTCGCACACCTCGGGGTTCTGCTGCTCGACGAGATTCCGGAGTTCCCGCGGCCCGTGCTCGAGGCGCTGCGCCAGCCGCTCGAAGACGGTGCGATCGCGATCGCACGGGTCGGCGGCCGGTGCGTGTTCCCGGCACGATTCCAGCTCGTCGGAACCATGAATATGTGCCCGTGCGGCGGGCGGGGCGACGGGAGCTCTGCCTGTTCATGCAGTCCGCAGCAGCTCGACCGCTATCGGGATCGTCTCTCGAGAGCGCTTCTCGACCGGTTCGACCTGGTCGTCGCGCTGCCGCGTCCCCGGGCGAGCGAGCTTGCGGCCGCTCCGGGGGAAAGCTCGGAGGTGGTGAGGCAGCGGGTAGTCGCCGGACGCTCCAGGCTCACGGGGAAAGGGCCGAAGCTGGCCCCCGAAGGAGCAGAGCTTTTGGGTCGTGCGGTCGATCGCCTCCCGCTCTCGGGCCGTGGTCGTGCGCGGGTCGCCCGGGTCGCACGCACGATCGCAGCACTCGCAGGATCGGTCGATGTTCGGGCCGAGCACGTCGCCGAGGCGTTGTCGTACCGCTCGCCGGCGGAGCTGACGGGACGATGAGCGAACTGGCTATGGCGATGTACGCCGCGTCGCGTGACGCTCATTCCACCGATCGCGATCGCACGACGCGCAGCTTTTCCGCGTTCGCAGCCGCGTTCGACGAGAAGGTCGAGCTCCGTCGGCTGGCCGACGCAGGCTTTCGGTGGGTCGGCCGCTCGGATGCTGCCTTCCCGTCGAGACTGCGATCGATCCACGATCCGCCGCCGGGGCTCTTCCTCCGCGGCTTCTCCAGCGCCGAGCTACTCGCTCGGCCCGCCGTCGCGATCGTCGGTGCGCGCGCCTGCAGCGACTACGGCGCTCACGTTGCGCGCTCGCTCGCCAGGGAGCTTGCGGCGGCCGGCGTGGTCGTCGTGTCGGGGCTCGCCCGAGGGTCGATGGCTGGGCGCACCGCGGCTGTCTCGAGGCACGAGGTGAAACGGTCGCGGTGCTCGGCTGCGGGATCGATCGCGACTATCCGCGCGCACATGCCGGACTCGCCCGCGAGGTGAGCGAGCGAGGGCTCGTGGTCGCCGAGTACCCGCCCGGTGTCGCGCCCGCACCCTGGCGCTTTCCGGCCCGGAACCGCATCGTCGCGGGCCTCACGATTGCCACCGTGGTCGTAGAGGCGCGCGAACGGAGCGGTGCTCTGATCACCGCTGACCTCGCACTCGAGGAGGGCCGCGAGGTCCTCGCTGTTCCCGGAGAGATCACGTCCGCTCTGTCGAAGGGATCCAATGCGCTCCTTCGTCTCGGAGCGACGCCCGTCACTTCTCCCGCCGACGTCCTCGAGGCAATCGGTGTGGAGCCTTCGAGGCCCGAGCCCGACGGGCCGGTTCCGGGAACCGCCGCGGCGGCCGCGCTCGCCGCGCTGGAGACGGGGGCTTCGACTGCCGACGAGATCGCACGCGCAACGGGGCTGGGCTCCGGAGCGGTCGCCGCCGCTCTTGTCGAGCTCGAACTCGGCGGCCTCGTCGAGGTTCGTGCGGGGATCTACAGGAGGTGATGCCGCAGTCATAGGATCGGTTCGTGATCACAACTCCATATTGGCTCGCCCAGCCGCTGCCCGAGGTGCCCGCCGGTTCGGCGTCCGGCCCGGTCGACGTCGTGGTCGTCGGTGGTGGGGTCACGGGCTGCTCATGCGCTCTCACGCTCGCCCGGAGCGGGAAACGGGTGAGACTGCTCGAGGCCAGAGCAGTTGCCGGCGGCGCAAGCGGACGCAACGGCGGCTTCGCCCTCCGCGGGCTCGCGCTCGCCTACGACGTGGCCCGTACCACGGTCGGTGCGGAGCCGGTTCGTGCCTCCTGGAAGCTCACCGAGCGTGCGCTTGCCGAGATGCAGGAGCTCGCGGGCGATTCCATGCGCCGCGTCGGATCGTTGCGCCTGGCGGACGACGAGGCCGAGCTCGACGAGCTTCGCAGTGAGCATGACGCTCTCCGCGAGGATGGGTTCGAGGCCGAGTGGCTCGATCCGCTCCCGGCACGGCTCGACTCGCTCTTCGCCGGCGGGTTCGTCCATCCCGGTGACGGCGCACTCGATCCGGCTCGCTGGGTCCGGCGGCTCGCGGGGCATGCAGCCGCGGCTGGAGCCCAGATCGTGGAGGGTCACCCGGTCGACCGCGACACACTCGACGCGCTCGACGCGGACGCCGTGGTGATCGCCGTCGATGGGATGACCCACACGCTCGTTCCCGAGCTTGCAGCCGCGGTGGTGCCGATGCGAGGGCAGGTCGTCGCCACCGACCCGCTCCCGGAGCTCATCTACGATCGACCGCATTACTCCCGCGGGGGCTACGACTACTGGCAGCAGCTCGGTGACGGCACGCTGGTCCTCGGCGGCCGGCGCGACGCGAGCCCCGAGACCGAGCAGACCTCGGTCGAGGAGACCACGCCGTTCATCCAGGGCCAGCTCGAGACGTTCGCCTCGGAGCTCATCGGCCGACCCGTGCCGATCGCCTACCGCTGGGCGGGGATCTGGGGCCAGACGTTCGATCTGCTGCCGTTGGCCGGCCGGTTACCTGGAAGCGACCGGATCTGGGTCGCCGGCGGCTATTCGGGCCACGGCAACGTGCTCGGCTTCGCCTGCGGCGACCTCGTCGCGAAGGCGATCCTGGGCAAGCCCGTTCCTGAGCTCGAGCTGTTCGATCCGGCGCGGGCGGCGCGCGCCTGACGGAGAGCGGCCGTCCCTCGATCGGGGGCCGCTGGGAGGCGCCGGCGGGATCACGGCCGCGGACGCACGCCGTCATCGCCCCAGCCGCCCGCGGGTCGGATCGGCTTGGGAATGTCGCTCCGGCCGAGCTCGGTCGCCTGGTCGCGCACCCGACAGTGCAACTCGCCAGTCGTTTCACGGCGGCCCGGTCATTCCGGCAGAGGCTCGAGCCATTCCTCAGCTCTCGGAACGCGCCACCGTCGTGCGAGCTCTCCGAATCAGACCACGGGAATGCTTGGACGGCAACGTAGGGTCGTTCCCCGGCGATCCTGAGGCAAGAAGTTCCACGAGATCGTCTACTTCGGGCGTGAGCTCTCCACCGGAGGTTGGCCGGCCGAGCTGTCCGGGGCGCCGCGGCGGGCGGCTGTGCGGGGTTGACGCCCCGATGAGGGCCTGCCGAGGTGAAGTACAGGCCTCACGGAGCCGGTCTCACCGGCTGCCCACGACCTGACCGTCCCAGGCCGCTTCTTCACTGGCCCATCTTCGGCCCGAAGATCATGCATCCGGATACGCGAGATCGTGGAGCCACTCTCCTGGAGGAGGCGGGTGAAGAGTGTCGCAGCGAGGAGGCTTGGAGCGCGAACCGGCGGGCGCACCCCGGGAGTTGTCTAGACGCTTATGTGTGGCAGGTCAACGGCCTCGGACCGGGCAAGGCAGGCCGTTGCGATCGCGAGATCCTGGATCGCGAGCCCGGTCGAGTCGAAGATCGTGATGTCTCCGCTCGAGCCCCGCCCGTCCGCCTCGCGGCAGAGCACCGCTCCGAGCTGCGTGACGTCCTCGCGGCCGATCAGGCCTGCCTCGACGGCGTTCGAAAGGTCTCCCGAGTGGCTTGCCTGTTCCCATTCGTCGCAGAAGAGCCGCACACGGCCGCTCTCACCGGGGAAGTCCCCAGGCGCCCGCCCACGCCCGAGCTCCGTCGCGGCGATCTCAGCCTTCCCCGGGCCGTCCGCGCCCATCAGGCTCACATGCTGTCCGGGCCCGAGCGAGCCGTCGCCGAGGAGCACCTCGTGCCCCGGGGTCACCGTCACCACGATCTCCGACGCGAGGGCCTCCTCGAGTGACGTGGCCGCCGTCGCGCCGAGCTCGTCGGCCACGCGCCGCGTCCGGTCCACGTCCAGATCCCAGAGCGAGACGTCCCGCCCGCGGGCCAGGAAGGTGCGCGCCGCGGCTCGGCCGTTGACGCCGGCTCCGACCACGGCGGCACTTGTCGCATCCGGCCGGCCTAGGACTTCAGCTGCGAGAACGGCGGCAGCGCCGGTGCGGAGCGCGGTCACCGCTCCGGCGTCGAAGATCGCCTCGAGCGCGCCCGTCTCGGCATTCGACAGAAGCACCAGCCCGGACACCGTCGGCAGCCCGCGCGCCGGGTTCCCGGGGAACGACGTCACCCATTTGAGCAGCGCATGGCCGCCGCCGAGCGCCGGCATCGCCCGGAAATCGCCCGCCGGGTAATTCGTGACGTAGACCTTTGGGGGCATTGTCCATTCACCGCGGTAATGGGCGATGAAAGCGGCGCGAACGGCTTCGACAGCCGCCTCGGGCGGCACGGCGAGCTCGACCTCTTTGGCTCCGAAGACCGGGACGCCTGCGCTCACAGCGCCTTGACGCCCGCCACCAGCTTGAGCACCGACTCCTTGGCGTCGCCGAAGAGCATTCCCGTCTTCGGGTCGACGAAGAGCGGGTTGTCGATGCCCGCGAAACCCGTCGCCATCGACCGTTTGCTGACGATGATCTGCTTCGCCTGGTCGACGTTCAGGATCGGCATTCCATAGATCGGGCTCCCCGGCTCGTTCCGTGCGGCCGGGTTCACGACATCGTTCGCGCCGATGACGAGAACCACATCGGTCTGGGCGAACTCGGGGTTGATCTCGTCCATCTCCTTCAGGGCCGTGTAGGGCACGTTGGCCTCCGCCAGAAGGACGTTCATGTGTCCCGGCATCCGGCCCGCCACGGGGTGGATCGCGAAGGTCACCTCGATCCCCTTCGACTCGAGCACGTCCGCCAGCTCGTGAACCGCGTGCTGCGCCTGCGCGACCGCCATGCCGTACCCGGGCACGATCACGACCTTCTGCGCGTACGACAGCAGGATTGCGACGTCCTCGGCGGTCAACGCTCGGATCGTGCCGTCGACGGCGGTCGTGGCTCCCGCCCCGGCCTGGACCTGTCCGAACGCGCCGAAGAGGACGTTCCCGATCGAGCGGTTCATCGCGCGCCCCATCATCATCGTCAGCAGCGTTCCGGAGGCGCCGACGAGAGCGCCGCTGACGATCAGCACGTTCGAGTCCAGCTCGAAGCCCGTGGCCGCAGCCGCAAGGCCCGTGAACGCGTTCAGGAGCGAGATCACAACCGGCATGTCCGCCCCGCCGATCGGCAGCACGAAGAGCACGCCGAAGACGAGCGATCCGAGAATCAGGGCGATCAGCACCCATTCGTGCTCGTACCCCGCGACGATCGCGACGCCGCAGCCGATGATCGCGGCAATCAGGACGAGGTTCACGATCTGCTGGCCCGGATAGGTGATCGGCCGCCCTGAGAGCAGCTCCTGGAGCTTCGCGAAAGCGATCAGCGAACCGGCGAACGACACCGACCCGATCAGGGCCGACAGCACGATCGCGATCGCGACGTCCTTGTGGAGGTGGCCGAGGGCGGGGGCGAGGATGTGGAACTCGGCGAGCGAGACAAGCGCGGCCGCGCCGCCGCCGACGCCGTTGAACAGCGCCACCATCTGCGGCATCGCCGTCATCTTCACGCGGCGTGCGCCGACCGCTCCGAGGGCGGTGCCGATCGCCGCGCCGACGAGAATCCGCCATGTCAGGTCGACACCGGGCCGGGCGAAGGTCACGCCGATCGCCCACGCCATCCCGAACGCGCCCACCCAGTTCCCGCGCCGCGCCGTCGTCGGGGACGAGAGGAACCTGAGCGCCAGGATGAAGCAGACGATCGTGACCAGGTAGAACAGGTTCAAGGTCGCCTGGCTCACTTCTTCGCACCGCCCGCGTCGTCCGCATCTTTCTTCGGCGGTTCGCGCCGCTTGAACATCTCGAGCATCCGGTCGGTCACGACGAATCCACCGACGACGTTTGCGGACGCGAGGATCATCGCGATGAACCCGACCCAGCCGGTTAGCAGATCAGGGTCGGAGATGCCGGCGATGATCAGCGCGCCGACGATCACGATCCCGTGGATCGCGTTCGTCCCGGACATCAGCGGCGTGTGCAGCAGCGTCGGCACCTTCGAGATCACCTCGATCCCGAGGAAGATCGCGAGGACGAGGATCGTCAGCTCGACGACGAACTGCGCGTAATGGCTCATCCGCTCCTCCGATCGGTTGTGCTGGCCGCGGGGTGATGTTGATGTACACCTACATCACCCCGGAAAGAATCCCTGGAAAACAGGCTGTTCACGCGGCGTCTTCGGGGCGGGTCACGCAGGCGCCGGCGATGATCTCGTCGTCCCAATCGAGCGTGAGCTCCCCGCCAGGGGCGAGAAGCTCGAGCAGCGAGGTCACGTTGCGCGAGTAGAGCTGGCTCGCGTGGGTGGGCATCGTGCTCGGCAGGTTCAGGAGGCCGATGATCGTGATGCCGTGTACTTCTGCGATCTCGCCGGGCTTCGTCAGCTCGCAGTTGCCGCCGGTTTCCGCGGCAAGGTCGACGATCACCGAGCCGGGGCGCATCCGCTCGACCGCGCTTGCCGGGATCAGGCGCGGCGCGGGGCGGCCGGGGATCGCAGCCGTCGTGATCACGAGGTCGAACTCGGGAATCCGCTCGCCGAGTGCCTCGAGCTGGCGTTCCTGCTCCTCGGGGGTCAGCTCCCTCGCGTAGCCGCCCTCTGTCTCCTCGCCCACGACCCCGAGGTCGAGGAAGCTCGCTCCGAGCGACTGCACCTGTTCCTTCACCGCTGGCCGGACGTCGAAGCCCGAGACGACGGAGCCGAGCCGGCGGGCCGTCGCGATCGCCTGCAGGCCTGCGACGCCTGCGCCGAGGACGAGCGTTCGCGCCGGTGCGATCGTTCCGGCAGCGGTCGTCAGCATCGGCAGGAAGCGCGGCAGCCGTTCGGCGCCCAGTAGTACTGCCTTGTATCCCGACACCGTGGCCTGTGAGGAGAGGGCGTCCATCGATTGTGCCCGGGTCGTCCTCGGGATCGACTCCATCGCAAAGCCGAGCACGCCTCGCTTGCGGAGCGCCTCGAGGCGGGCCTTCTCCGTCAACGGCTGCAAGAACGAGACGAGTACCTGACCCGGCTGGAGGCGCTCGACCTCGGAGTCGGTGGGCGGTGCGACCTTGACGACGGCGTCAGCGCCCGCGAACGCGTCTGCGACCAGTTCGGCGCCGGCCTTTGCGTAGTCGGAATCCGGGAAACCTGCAGCGGCTCCGGCCCCTTGCTCGACCGCGACGGTGGAGCCTGGAAGGCGCGCGACGGCGTCCGGAATCAGCGCGACCCGCTGTTCGCCGTCAGAAATCTCCTTGGGAACTCCCACCCTCATCCGCGCGCGCGACCCTACCGAAAAAGAGCGGGGTCAGCGCTGCTCCACCGGCGCGACCGTCGCCTAGACTCGCTCGGGATGACCCACGAACTCGAGAGCTACGGCCTGATCCTGCTCTTCGTTTTCGTCATGCTCGAAGGCTGCGGCATCCCGCTTCCGGGCGAGACCGCGCTCATCACCGCCGCGGTGCTTGCGGGCAGCGGCCGCTTCAACATCGTCGAGGTGATCGTCGTCGCCTCGGCCGGGGCGATCATCGGCGACACGATCGGCTACTGGATCGCGAGGATCGGCGGACGACGCGCGATCGACAGGATCCCCTACGCACAGAAAGCCGCGGCGAGGTTCTTACCGAGGGGGGAGGCTTTCTTCGAGAAGCATGGTCCGAAGACCGTGCTGATCGCCCGCTTCGTCGCCGGGCTGCGAATCGCGATCGCGTGGCTGGCGGGGCTGAGCCGGATGCCGTGGCTCCGGTTCTTCGCCTACAACGCGGCCGGGGGCATCCTCTGGGCCACCACCTATGGCCTCGCCGCCTACTGGTTCGGGCAGGCAGCCGTCGACGCGGTCGCGAAATACGGCTTCTTCGCCGTGCTCGCAGTGGTGGGGGTTGCAGTCCTCGTCTATCTCGGACATCGCATTCTCACCCGCCGGATGGAGGCGCGTACCGAGACGATTGTAAAGAAAACCGACGAGGAAAAGCAACCCCTCGATCTGGTCGAAAACGATGAGGAAGAGGCCGCGCGCATCGGTGATGAGTGACGCAATGGTTGCGGCTCCGCAACTCGAGATTATTTGCTTCACTTACACGAATCCGATTTCGTCGAAGGAGGCAAATCAAGTGGCACGGAGAACGGTCCTCGTCTGTGACAATTGCGGCAAGGAAGTGGGAGAGAACAAAGGAGCGGCGATGCGGATCACGTTCGACGACGCGCGACGCGGCTCGAAGGTCGCCGACCTCTGCGATACGTGCGCCGGTGAGTATCCGGGGCGTGCAGCTGCCAGGCGCGGCCGCAGGCCGAAGTCCGCAGCAACCGCCTGATCCTCGCAAGCCTTCGCCCTGCGGCATCTGACCCGAGCCTCGGGGAACGAGGGCGGTTCGTTCCCCGGGTGGCCCCCCGATGCCACCCCGCGAGCCCTGAAAGAGCGCAACGAGCGTGGAGTGCGCTCTCGCCACGACTCGGCGTCTGAGCTCAAAACTACGATGGGGCCATGGCTTTCGCGGCCACCACGTCGATCACAACCGGATCCGACGGCCCACGTGGGCTCAGTCTGATCTCGGGCCCCGCCAACGCGGGCAAGGTCGCGCTGCTGCTAGAGCGCTATCTGGCGCGCCTCGACGACGAGCCGTTTCTGATCGTGCCGAACGGATCGGACGTCGCCAGAGTGGAAAGCGAGCTCCTGGATCTCCGCGGCTGCCTGCTCGGCGGGACGATCGGGACCTTCGACGACCTCTTCGCAAGGCTCGCACCGACCGGTCCGGGCCGGCGGCCTGTCGCAAGCCAGGCTCAGCGCGCGCTGATCGCGCGACGCGCGGTCGCCGCCGCGCTCCGCGACGGAGCTCCCCTCTCCCCCTCGGCACGGTTCGCCGGATTCGCCGACTCCCTGCTCACGGCTCTCACCGACCTCGAGGGCGGCCTCCTCGACCCTCAAGATCTCGACGGCGAGCTTGCCGCCCTCTACGCGGCCTACCGGGCGGAGCTCGACCGCCTCGGGCTCTGGGATCGTGATCTCCTCCGGCGCAGCGCCTGTGAACGGCTACGCACCGACTTCGGCGCCTGGAGCGGCGAGCCCGTTTTTGCCTACGGCTTCGAGGATCTCACGGCGGCCGAATGGTCGCTGCTCGAGGCACTCGCGGGGCGATGCGAGCTCCAGGTCTCTCTGCCCTACGAGCCCGGCCGTCCCGCCTTCGCCTCGCTCGCCCGCACCGCCGCGGATCTCGCCGGCCTCGCCGACGGCCGGATCGAGGAGCTGCCGGCCCGCTCGGCTGAGTTCGTCGCGCCGGGGCTTGCCCATCTCGAGCGCTCGCTCTTCGAGACCGAGCCTGCGCAACAGCCCATCGGAGGGGCGGTCCGGTTCCTTGCCGGCGCCGGCGTGCGGGGAACACTCGAGCTCGTCGCCGACCAGACGCTCGCCGCCCTCCGCGAAGGCGTTCCACCCGAGCGGATCGGGATCGTCGTCCCGTCGGTCGAGCGCTGGCGTGCACCGCTCGAAACGGTGATGGGCGCGCTTGGGATCCCGCACGCGATCGAGGCGAGAGCGAACTTCACGGACACCCCGCTCGGCCACGCCCTCGTGTCGCTCCTTCGCTTCGCCTGGGCCGGCGGTGGCCGGCGCGAGCTCTACGCATTCCTGCGAACGCCGTATTCGGGAATCTCTCGACAGGGTGTGGACTTCGTCGAAGGGAGGCTCCGCGGCCGCGCGATCGCCACTCCCGCCCGGGTCGAGGAGGAGACCGAGCGGCTGCGCGAGGCGCCCCTCGTGGCGCTGCGCGAGCTACGAAACGCGCCCACGCCCCTGGAGGGGATCCGCGCCCTGCTCGACTCGATGGTGCGCACCGCCTATGGCCTCGAGGCTCCGCCGGCAGGGGATGCGGCCCGT
Source organism: Gaiellaceae bacterium (assembly GCA_036271235.1). GTDB lineage: Bacteria > Actinomycetota > Thermoleophilia > Gaiellales > Gaiellaceae > PALSA-600. The sequence continues at coordinate 59,623 of DATBBA010000031.1, read as the reverse complement.
CTCGACCTCGGAGCGTTTGGAGCCGCGGCCGACCTGCTGGACGAGCTCGCCGCGCTCGAGTCGCTCGGCGAGCCGGTCGGGACGACCGACGCGATCGAGTCGCTCGCGCGCCTCCAGCTTCGGCCGCCGCGAGCCGGCGAGGCCGGGCGGGTCGTCGTGCTCGACCTCGCGCGGGCCCGCACGCGCCGGTTCGACACCGTCTTCATCCTCGGGCTCGAAGAGGGCGCTCTCCCGCGAAGAGGACGCAACTCGCCGTTTCTCGACGACGATCGCCGGCGCGAGCTCGGCGCGCGCCTCGAGCGTCCCGACCCGGTCAGCCGCGACCGGTACCTCTTCTACACGGCGTGCACGCGCGCGACGCGGCGGCTCTACCTCGTTCGGCAGGCGGCAACAGACGACGGCTCCCCGCTCGAGGAGAGCCCGTTCTGGCACGACGCCGCGGCGCCGTTCCTGCCCGAGGAGGTCGAGCGGGCCACGATCCGCCGTGCACTCTCCGAGCTGACCTGGCCGATCGAGGCCGCGCCGACCGAGCGTGAGCGGCTGCGGGCACTCGCGCGCCTGACCGCCGATGCGAACGATGTCGAGCTGGCGCTCGCCCTGGCCGACACGAACGGGTGGACACGCCGTCTCCAGCGTGCTCGGCGCGCTTTCACACGCGAGACCAGGCTGCGAAACCCGGCCGTGCTCGCGCAGTTCGGCGGCCGGACCGTCTTCGGCGCCACCGAGCTCGAGCGGTTCGTCGACTGCTCGTCGGCCTGGCTGATGGAGCGCGTCGTCGATCCCAAGACGATCGATGCCGAGGCCGACGCGCTGCTGCGCGGAAAGGTCGCCCACCAGACCCTCTATGCGTTCTACTCCGGGCTTCCCAAGGAACTCGGCGCCGACCGCGTGACCCCGGACAGTGTCGATGCGGCGCTGCGGTTCCTGAACCGGTGTCTCGACGATGCGTTCGCCTCGGGCGTGAGGATCGAGCTCGGCGAGGTCGAGTCGGCGGAGTTGCGGGAGAGCCTGCGGCGGGACCTCGAGCGGTTCGTCCGCACGGAGGCCGAGTCGAAGCTCGCATTCCTGCCGAGGCGGTTCGAGCTCGGGTTCGGCACCGACCGGTCGGCACCCGAGCTCCAGCGAGGGCTCGAGCTCGGCGACGGGCTCTTCATGAGCGGGAAGATCGACCGGATCGACATCGATCCCGGCAGCGCGCGCGGGATCGTGCAGGACTACAAGTCGGGCAAGGGGTCGTTCTCGGCTCGTCAGATCGATGTCGAGCGTCGGCTTCAGGTGCCGCTCTACATGCTCGTGCTGCGGGATCTCGCCGGCATCGAGCCCCTCGGCGGGGTCTACCGTGCGCTCTCGGGTGCCCGGGCGGCGCGCGGGATGCTTCGCGCCGGGGAGCGCGAGGACCTTCCCGGGTTCAACACCAACGACTACCTCGACGAGGAGGCGTTCTGGGGACAGGTCGAAGCCGCGCGCGACCACGGCCTCGCCGCTGCGAAGCGGATCCGCGCCGGCGACGTCAGCCACGACCCGAAGGGCGGAGAATGCCCCTCCTGGTGCGACCTCTGGACGATGTGCAGGATCGCGAAGGCGTGAAAGGCGGTCGGGCATGAACGAGAGCCAGCTCGCTGCGGTCGAGGCGCGCGGCGAGGTCTTCGTCTCTGCCGGTGCCGGAACGGGGAAGACCTCGGTGCTCGTCGAGCGATTCGTGCGCGCCGTCTGCGACGAGGGGCTCGACGTGGACTCGGTGCTCGTGATCACCTACACGCGGAAGGCGGCCGCCGAGCTCCGCTCGCGCATCCGGGCCGCGCTCGTTGCCCGCGGCCGGCCTGAGCTGGCGCGGGAGCTCGACGGTGCCTGGATCTCGACGATCCACGGCTTCTGTGCCCGGCTCCTTCGCGCGCACCCGTTCGAGGTCGGGATCGATCCGAGCTTCCACGAGCTCGACGAGGAGCACGGCGCGGTCCTGCGCGGCGAGGCCTTCTCGCGCGCGCTCGAGGCCTTCTGCGCCGAGCCCGACGAGCGACGGCTCGCCCTGCTCGCGACATACGGCAGCGTGCGGTTGCGGAAGATGCTCACGGGCGTCTACTCGACGCTGCGCTCCGCAGGGCGCGAGCTGGTGCTCGAGCTCGGCGAGCCGGATGATCTCGACGAGCGCCTCGGCAGCTTTCGCGACGCCGCGCAGTCGCTCCTCGCCGACCCGGGAGCGACTCCGAACCACGTCGCCGCGGCACAGGCGGCGCTCGACCTGCCGTCGCTCCCCGAGACGCTGATCGATCTCGCGGCGCTCCGCACCCGCGGCGATCGTGCGGCGAGCTTCGACGAGGCACGGAAGAACCTCGAACGCGCGGCGCTCGAGCTTGCGGCGGCGCAGGACCGCGAGCTGCTCCAGGAGCTGCTCGACCTCTTCACCGCCGAGTATCAGGCTGCGAAGGAGCGTGAGTCCGCGCTCGACTTCGAGGATCTCCAGATCTTCGCCCGCGACCTCCTCGCCGCCGACGAGCGCGTGCGGGAGGCCGAGCAGCTGCGGTTCCGGACGATCATGGTCGACGAGTTCCAGGACACGAACGCCCTCCAGTGCGAGCTGATCGACCTGATCGCAGGTGGCGGAACGAAGGAGGTGTTCTTCGTCGGGGACGAGTTCCAGTCGATCTATGCGTTCCGTCACGCCGATGTCGGCGTGTTCCGGGAGCGGCGCGCGGCGGCGGCGCAGCGGCTGACGCTGAGCGAGAACTACCGCTCGCGGCCCGAGGTGCTGGCCGCCGTGAACCATGTCTTCGGCGAGGAGTTCGGTGACGAGTATCAACCGCTCGCGGCGTCCGGTGAGTTCCCCGACCCGGTCTTCGGACACCCGGTCGAGCTGCTCGTCACCGACAAGGAGGCCTACAAGGAGACGGGCATCCACTGGCGGCGTGCGGAGGCGCGGCATGTCGCGCGGCGGGTCCGCGAGCTCGTCGACGCGGGAGCGGCCACCCCCGGTGAGGTCGTGCTGCTCTTCGCGGCCGGCACCGATGCGGAGTGGTACGAGGAAGAGCTGCGCTCGCTCGGCCTTCCGACCTTCAGGGCGACAGGCCGGCGTTACTTCGGCCAGCAGCAGGTCGTCGACCTGCTCATGTACCTCCGTCTGCTGCGCAACCGCTACGACGACGAAGCGCTCGCCGCCGTCCTCGCCTCGCCGTTCATCGGCGTCTCGAACGACGCGCTGGTGCTGATCCGCCGGCACGCAGGCCGCCGGCCCCTCTTCACGGGGATCGAGCGGAGCCTGCCCGACCCGCTTTCTGCCGAGGACGAGCGCCTCGTTCGAGCCTTCAAGCAACGGTACGAACGACTCGTCGCCGCTTCAGCGCGCGTCTCGCTCGAGCGGCTCTGCGAGCTCGTCGTGGGCGAGCACGACTACGACCTCGCGGTGCTCGCGCGCTGGGACGGAGCCCGGCGGTACGCCAACCTCCGCAAGCTGATGCGGCTCGCGCGCGGATACGAGGAGGTTCGAGGCCGCGACCTCGAGGGCTTCCTCGTCTTCCTGCGCAACCAGGAGGCACTTGGCGCGGCGCAACTCGAGGCGGTCTCGGAGGAGGAGGGGGCAAACGCTGTCCGGCTGCTCACGATCCATGCAGCCAAGGGGCTCGAGTTCAAGGTCGTCGTCGTCGCCGACGCGGGCCGCGATCTCGGTGGCCCGCCGCCCTCCGACGAGATCCTCGCGCTCGCCGACGGGCGTTTCGGCTTCAAGATCGTGCATCCGATCTCGGGTGACCGCAAGCCGGTCTTCGACTACGACGCCGTTGCCGATGCGGGACGCGAAGCGGCGAGAGCCGAGCGGCTTCGGCTGTACTACGTCGCGATGACAAGGGCGATCGACCGCCTGCTCGTCTCGGGTGCGGTCGGCGAGAGCCGTGACACACCGATCGGGTGGGTGCTGTCGAAGCTCGAGTGCGAGGCCGAGCTCGCCGCGGGTGCCGGGGTGTTCGAGCTCGAGCGAGGCGGCGCGTCGTTCCTCGTTCGCGTCGACCGGCCGGCCGAGGAAGCCCCTGTCGAGGTCGCGCCCGTCGCCGGAGGTGAGGCCCAGCTCAGCCTGTTCAACGACCTGCCGTCATCCCCGCCGATCCGCGGCTGGCTCCTGCCGGAGCTCGTGCCCGTTCCGGCTCCGCCCCTGCACCGCGTGCGGCAGCTCTCGTATTCGGCGCTCGCACTCTTCGGCCGCTGCTCGTACCGCTACTACGCCGAGCGGGTGGCGCGTCTTCCGGAGCGGCGTGGAGAGGGCCCGCCCGGCGGTGGGATGACGGCAACCGAGGTGGGAGACGCGGTTCACCGCGTTCTCGAGACCGTCGACCTCGCCGCCCCGCAGGTTCCGGGCCTCGACGAGGTACGCGAGTGGTACCCGCTCGCTACCGACGGCGAGCTCGAGCGGATCGGCACGCTCGCAGGAGCGTTCTGCGCCTCCGGGCTGGCGGCACGACTGGCCGAGTTCGAGGGCGCGCGCCCCGAGGTTCCCTTCGCATTCGAGCACGATGGCGTGCTGATGCGCGGGCGCCTCGATGTGCTCCACCGTGCCGGGGGTCGGGCATTCGTGCTCGACTTCAAGACGAACGTGCTCGGTGAGCGCACCCCCGACGAGGTCATCGATGCCGACTATCGCCTCCAGCGGCTCGTCTACGCGCTCGGCTGCCTGAAGGCCGGCGACGACGAGGTCGAGGTCGTCTACCAGTTCCTCGAGCGGCCCGACGCCGTCGTCAGCGCCACGTTCACTCGCGATGATCGCCAGGCGCTCGAGGAGGAACTCTCAGCTGCGATTGCGCGGATCAACGCCGGGCAGTTCGCGCCGACCCCGGGCGAGTTCACGTGTTCCGGCTGCCCGGCTCTCGATCTCGTGTGCGCCGGGCCCCGCCTCCACGGCGGCGAGCTGGACGGCCGTGAAGCGCTGGTCGGGTCCTACGAGGGCTGAACGACCGCGGTCGGCTTCGACGTCGCGGACACGGTGCTCGCAGCGTTCGTCGCCGCCACCTCGAGGGCGAGCGTCGCGCCGACGTCGGCGTTCGAGACCGTGTATGACGCCGAGGTCGCGCCTGCGATCGGGGTGCAGGCGGCTCCCGTTGCATCGCAGCGGAGCCAGCTGTAGGCAAATGTGAGACCCGGGCCGCTCCAGGTTCCCGTCTTCGAGCTGAGAATGCTGCCCGGGCCGACGGTACCGCCCACCGTCGGCGCTGTCGTGTTCGCCGGTGGAGTCGTTGCCGCTTCGATGTGTGCGACGACCGTCTTTGCGATTCCCGTGCTCTGTCCCGCGCTGAGCCCGGGCTGTCCGGAGACGATGAGGAGGGTGGCGATCTCGGGGCCCTTCTCGACGTACATCAGCTCGGCGTAGTAGGCACCTCCGCTCGACGACTTGAAGGAGAAGCCGAGATCGACCGCGGTGTCGCCGGCCTTCAGCGTCCGGTCGCGAACCACGTGAGCCGAGGCGAAGCCCTCCTGGCCCAGACCGGCTGAGAATCCGCGACCGATCGACGATCGGAGCGTCTTCGACGACAGCTCGTCGGTGAGCGCTTGCATCTCGACCTCCGCCTTGGCCGCATTGGAGGCGACCTGGACGGCCGAGAACAGGGTCAGGAGCCTCGTGTGTCCGATGACGACGCCCGAGAACGTGCGGGCGTAGGAGCTCGACGTCGCGATCGAGAGCATGAACGACGAGCGCTTGGCGTTGGCGGAGACGATCGTGGCTCCTGCGGGGAAGTCGGAGAGCGCCAGCACCATCGAGGAGGCTTTCGGTGACGCCGCGGACGACGCCTCGCCCGCGACCGCGGAACCCGCGCACGTGCATGCGAAAAGAACTGCAGCCAGCAGAGTCCGAACCCCCACGCGCCGTACTATGAACCGCGAGGCGGTCGCCGCGCCTGCGGTAGCGTCGCAGGCGTGGCTCGCAGCTACGTGCAGGAGGCGCGGCGGAAGGTCGGCCCGAAGCGGGAGCGCATCCGGCCCGTGATCGACCGGCTCGCGGTGGAGCACGCGGATGCCAGGATCGCGCTGAACTTCCGCACACCGCTCGAGCTGCTCGTCTCGGTGATGCTGTCGGCCCAGACCACGGACGTGAGCGTGAACCGGGTCACCGAGCGGCTCTTCGTGAAGTACCGCCGGCCGGAGGACTATCTGGCGGTGCCGATCGAGGAGCTCGAACAGGACATCTTCCAGACGGGCTTCTACCGGCAGAAGGCGAAGGCGCTTCGCGGCACGATGGCGATCCTCGTCGCCGACTACGGGGGAGAGGTTCCGGAGAGCTTCGACGATCTGCTGCGTCTGCCCGGGGTCGCGCGGAAGACCGCGAACGTCGTTTCGGCAGAGCGCGGCGGGGCGCAGGGGGTCGTCGTCGACACGCATGTCCGGCGGCTCTCCCAGCGGCTCGGCTTCACCCGGCAGGAGGACCCGGTGCGGATCGAGCGGGATCTGATGAAGCTCGTTCCCCGGGCCGACTGGGCGCGGTTCCCGCACCTGATGATCTGGCACGGCCGTCGTGTCTGCGACGCACGCAAACCCGACTGCGAGGCGTGCGTGCTCTCCGACCTCTGCCCGTCGAGCCGGTCTGAGGGGCTGCGCTAGTTTCCGTTTTCGGGCGTCAGCGCGACGAGCAGGCCGCCGTCGTCGTCGTAGGCCGGGAAGAAGTCGGCGACGACCTTCTTCTCGAGGCCGGCATGCGTGCGCACCGTGAGCTCCTTGCCGAGCTGGCGCACGCCCCATTCCCGCACGGTCGCGATCGCGGCCGAATCGGAGAACGTGAACGCCTCGGCGATGTCTTTGCCCATCAGGTCGGGCTCCTCGTAGCCGCTCAGCTCGAACACTCCGTGGCCGCTGGCGAGGATCCGGCCCTCCTTGTCGCAGACGACGAACCCTGTCGCCGGTGCCGGGTAGTAGTCCTCGAGCAGCTCGAACATGAACCCGAAATCGCAGTGGTGGCACGAGGGTGGCTGCTGTGAGAGGCCTTCGCGGCCATCGTGGTCGACGCGCCGGGTCTTGCAGCGGGGGCAGATGAAGAACGGCATTCGCCCAGCGTAGCCGTGGCATCCGGCGTGATGGCCTCTTACCGGCGGCTTCGCCAGGCCTCGAGTGCATCGTGCTGATGCGGGAAGGCCATCTGTTCCGGCAGCTCGTCGGGCGCGAACCACGCGAGCTCGTCGACGTCGTCCGCGGCCGACGGCTCGCCCTCGGCGGTCACGAGCCAGGTGAGGCCGAGCACGCTCCGCCCGAGGTAGGGGTCGACGTAAGCGCCGATCCATTCGAGCGGCTCGATCTCGAGCCCCGTCTCCTCGAGGAACTCGCGGCGGAGGCCGTCGAGTGGCTCCTCGCCCTCTTCGAGGAAGCCGCCGGGAAGATCCCAGAACCCGAGCGCCGGCTCGATCCCACGCCGGCCGAGGAGGACCTTGCCGCCTCGCACGAGAAGCCCCTGGACTGCCGGAATCGAGTTGGCCCAGTAGTCGGATCCGCACCCCACGCAGTGCCGGTTGCCGGGGGAGCGCGATGTGAGCTCGGTGCCGCAGCGTGGGCAGAGCCGCCAGCCGTCGAGGATCGGCAACTCAGGCCCCGCCCGGCACGAATCCTGCGGCAGGGGCAGACGCTTCACCGTGGCTCGGCCGTCCTCTCCGGCCATGAACCTCCACGCAGCTCTCAGGCGGCGACGGAAGCGTCGCTCGTGTCCTCGAGCTCCGCGAGGTAGCGCTCGGCGTCGAGCGCACCCATGCATCCCGAACCGGCGGCGGTCACCGCTTGCCGGTAGATGTGATCCTGGACGTCTCCGACCGCGAAAACGCCTTCGATGTTCGTCTGCGTCGAGCCGGGCTTCGTGACGAGGTACCCGTTCTCGTCGTGGTCGAGCTGGTCGACGAAGAGCTTCGTGTTCGGTTCGTGGCCGATCGCGACGAAGAACCCCTGCGCGTCGATCTCGCGCGTCTCGCCGGTCTCGGTGTTGCGGAGGATCAGCCCCGTCACCGAGGTCTCGCCGAGCACCTCGTCGATCGCATACGGCGTCAGGATGTCGACCTTGCTGTTCGCGCGCGCCCGGCTGACCATGATCGGGGAGGCACGGAACTCGTCGCGCCGGTGGATCAGCGTGACCTTCGTCCCGAAGCGCGTCAGGAAGAGCGCCTCTTCGAAGGCGGTGTCCCCGCCGCCGACGACCACGATGTCCTTCTCCTTGAAGAAGGCGCCGTCGCAGGTGGCGCAGGCAGAGACGCCGCGGCCCTGGAGCCTCTGCTCGGACTCGAGGCCGAGCCAGCGTGCGGTCGCGCCGGTCGCGACGATCACCGAGCGTGCACGGTATTCGTCCTTGTGGATCGTGATCCGGAAGGGCCGTTCGGAGAAGTCGACCTCGGTGACGTCGTCGGTGATGAACTCCGCGCCGAACCGCTCGGCCTGGCGGCGGAAGTCCTGCATCATCTCGGGCCCCATGATCCCGTCCGGGTAGCCCGGATAGTTCTCGACGTCGCTCGTGACCATCAGCTGACCGCCCCACTGGAAGCCCTCGACGACGAGCGGCGCCAGCTCGGCCCGCGCTGCATAGAGCGCGGCCGTGTAGCCGGCCGGCCCCCCGCCGATGATGATCAGGTCCCGTACTTCTTCTGTGCCGCTCAATTTCGTGCCTCCTGGAGAAAATTCGTCTCTCTATTAAACGTGAGCGACGCGGCGAACGTTCCCGACCTCGCGATCGTCCCGAGACAGCTTAGGCCGCGCGCAGGAGAGCGCAACCGGTTGGGCCGATCGACTGCGATGCGGGCCTCCGCGCCGAGCGCGTCACCGGCCGACCTACCGCTGAAGCTCCGGCGGTGGTCTTCGGCGGCCGCGGCCTCCGCGCACCGGCGCGCCGGCTCGTGGAGCGCGGGGCGTTATCGGGCCGGGCCGCCCTCAGGCCGCGTCGGCGTTTCGCGTGGGAAGCTCGAGGACGGCATCGGTTCCCGCCGCGGGCTCGTCGACCGCCGCTGCGAGCAAAGGCCGTGACTGGGTGGAGATCGGCGGCACGTCGGGCAGCTCCTCGCTGCCGGCCCCGAGCTCGGGGAACTTGCGAGCAGTGACGAGCACCCGTGTCTCGAACGACCCGACGGCATTGTTGTAGTTCCGCATCGCGGCGTCGAGCGACTTGCCGACGCTCGCGAAGTGCCCGGTGAACACGCCCAGCCGCTCGTAGAGCTCGCGTCCGAGCTTGCTCACGAGCCGAGCGCTCTCCGCGACCGTCTCCTGCTGCCAGCCGTAGGCGACCGTGCGCAGCAGCGCGATCAGCGTGGTCGGCGACGCGGGAACCACACCCGCTTCGACTCCCGCCTCGAGCAGCGACGGATCGACGTCGAGCGCGGCACGGAACCACGACTCGTCGCCGAGGAACATCACGACGAACTCGGGTGCCGGCTCGAACTGCTTCCAGTAGGCCTTCTGGCCGAGCTTCGTCATGTGCTCCCGGACGAGCCGTGCGTGGCGCGCGAGATGGACCCGCCGCGCCTCGTCGTCCTCCGCCTCGGTGGCGTCGAGGAATGCGTCGAGCGGCGCCTTCGCGTCGACGATGAGGCTCTTACCGCCTGGGAGCTTCACGACGAGGTCGGGACGCAGCAGGCGCCCCTCGTCCGTGCGCTCGCTCGCCTGCTCGACGAAGTCGCAGTGGGCGACCATGCCGGCGAGCTCGACGACCCGCTTCAACTGCACCTCACCCCAGCGCCCTCGAACGTGTGGCGCACGAAGGGCGGTCACGAGGTTTCCGGTCTCCTTCTGCAGCTTCGTCTGGCCCTCGGCAACCGAGCGAAGCTGCTCGGTCACGCTTGCAACGGCCGTGAGCCGGGTTTGCTCGAGCGCCCGCGCGTGCTCGTCGAACCGAGTGAGCGTCTCCTTGATCGGCGCGAGGCGCGCCTCCGTCTCCTTCAGCAGCGACGAGGAGCTGCGCTCGATCGCCTCGCCGGTTGCGGCACGGAGGTGATCCTCCCATTGCTTTTCGGTCTTCGCGACGAGGGCAGCGCGCTCGTCGGCCGCACGCGCGCGTTCGTCGGCCGACCTGACCCGCTCCTCGGACACACCGAGGCGCGCTTCTGACGCCGCCATCGCGGCGCGCGCCCACAACCAGAGCCCGAGGGCTCCGGCGGACAGTCCGACGACGAATGCGAGGAGCTCCACCATTGGGCAAGGAACGCTAACCAAGGGGTCGGACAGACCCCTACGCGTCCCGCGGCCGCGAAAAGGCCTCCTGACGCTCCCCAAATCGATCAAAAATGTCGCTCGTAGCGATGTTTTGGCTCCGCCCGGTCTTGACCTCGCACCGAGTCGCCAGGTAGCTTCCCGCCCGTCGGATCCGGTAGGTCTTCGGACTCGCTGGATCCGGCACTCAGCTCCGGCGGGTCTTCGGACTTACCGGGGCTGATTTTTTGGTCCCTCTGCTGATTCGCTGGTCCCTCCGAAGACCCGGTGGGGGACACTGGTGGAAGCTCGTCCTTGCCGTACCGCAAATGCAAATTGTCGCTCGTTGCGACAACTTGCGCCTCGGCGGCATTGACCTCACGGACCTTCACCAGATAGCTTCCCGCGCGTCGGATCCGGTAGGTCTTCGGACTCGCTGGATCCGGCACTCAGCTCCGGTGGGTCTTCGGACTTGCCGGGGCTGATTTTCTTAACCTCGCCGGCCACCCGATCGGGCCTCCTTCGAGCCGGATGCCGTCCCTCGAGTAGAGCGTCGCCGGGATCGGGCGAGGGAACAGCCGTTCGTATCCGTAACCTTCCCGGCGTGAGCGATGTCTTCGCCCCCGGTGGCGCGCTCTCGGCCACCCTTCCCGGCTTCGAGGCCCGGGCCGAGCAGGCTGCGCTTGCAGCGGCGGTCGGCGAGGCGCTCGCGAGCGGGGAGCATCTCGTCGCCGAGGCGGGAACCGGTACCGGCAAGAGCCTCGCCTACCTGCTTCCGGCGCTCGCCTCGGGACGGACCGTCGTCGTCGCGACCGCGACGAAGGCGCTGCAGGAACAGCTGCTCGCAAAGGACGTCCCGGCCGCTGCCCGCGCGCTCGGTCGCGAGGTCACGGTCGCCGTCCTCAAGGGGCGCCAGAACTACCTCTGCCGGCGCCAGCTCCAGAGCTTCGGCCCGATGCTCCTCCGCGACCCCCGCGACGAGGAGGCCTACGAGGCGCTCCAGCCGTGGATCGCCGAGACGGAGACAGGAGACCGCGCCGAGCTGCCGGTCGAGCCGTCCGAGACGCTCTGGGCCGAGCTCGCGGTCGGCTCCGACCGCTGTTCCGGCCGCCGCTGCCCGCTCCTCGCGAGCTGCTTCGCCGAGGCCGCGCGCGGGAGGGCCGCGGAGGCCGAGCTCGTGATTGCGAACCATGCGCTCTACTTCGCCGACATCGCCGCGGGAGGCGGCGTCCTCCCCGACCACGACGCCGTCATCTTCGACGAGGCCCACAGGCTCGAGGAGACGGCGGCGACCTGGCTCGGCGGCCGCGTCTCGCGCGCGGGCCTCCATCGCCTGGCCCTGGATGTCGAACGCGCCTGCCGCGACGCCGACGAGCCGTATCCGGCGCACGCTCTCGACCGCATCGCGCACGCCGGCGACCGCCTTCTCCGCGCGGTCGCGCCTCCCTCGGGGCGGCGACGGCTCAAGGAGATCCCCGTCGAAAGCGCGCTCGTTCTCCTCGACGCGCTTGCAGCGCTCGCCTCGGCGCTCGAAGGCCGCGCCGAGGGGCTCGACCAGCTCTCCCGTCGTACACTCGGCATCGCCGCGCAGGTCGAGGCCTGCCTGGAGCCCGCCGGGCTCGAACGCGTCGTGTGGGCCGAGCCGGAGGCGCTCGCCTGGGCTCCGGTGGAGGTGGGGCGGGAGCTCCGCGAGCGGCTCTGGGAGGACGGGCCGACCGCGATCCTCGTCTCGGCCACGCTCACCACGGGCGAAGACGCGACCTTCGTCCGCCGCAGGCTCGGGCTCGACCACGCGCGAGAGCTCGTCGTCGGCTCACCGTTCGACTTCCGCGAGCAGGCGATGCTGTATGTCCCGCGCACGATGCCCGACCCTCGCGCCGACGGCTTCACGGAACGCGTCGCCGACGAGGTCGTCGCCCTCCTCGGGCTCTCGCGCGGCCGGGCGCTCGTCCTCACCTCGAGCTACCGCGCACTGGACATCCTCGGCCGGCGCGTCGCGGGGAGCGTGCCCTACGACGTGCTCGTACAGGGCGAGGCGCCCCGCGAACGGCTGCTCGAGCGGTTCCGCGCAGACGTCGACTCGGTGCTCCTCGCCACGTCGACCTTCTGGCAGGGGGTCGACATTCCCGGGGAGTCGCTCTCGCTGCTCGTGATCGACAAGCTGCCCTTCTCCGCCCCCGGCGACCCGCTCCACGAGGCTCGCTGCGAAGCGGTCGAGGCCGCAGGCGGCGACTGGTTCCGCGACTACGCACTCCCGAGCGCGATGCTCCAGCTGCGGCAGGGATTCGGGCGCCTGATCCGCAGCCACGACGATCAGGGCGTCGTCGCCATTCTCGATCCGCGCCTCCGGACGAAGCCATACGGTCGCGCGTTCCTGGCCGCGCTCCCGCACTGCCCGATCGTCGAAGATCGCGCCGGCGTGGCCGCATTCTTCGGCGCGCCGGAGCTTCAGACCGCGTAGCCTTAACGGCGCAGGCCCCTCGCCGGGGTGGCGGAATCGGTAGACGCGTCCGGCTTAAAACCGGGTGTCCAATGCGGACATGGGGGTTCGAGCCCCTCCCCCGGCACTCATTTCCGGCAGTACAGTCCTTTTGTGACCGAGGTCGCACATCCGGTGGCCCCGCTCGAGTGGGACACGCCGCTCTATCGCCAGGCGCGCACGCAGCTCGAGCAGGCCCTTCCCGGCGCGCGCATCTCTGACGACGTCGCCGAGCGCCTGCGGTACCCGGAACGCGCGGTGATCCTCACGCTGCCCGTGCGGATGGACGACGGCAACGTCCGCTCGTTTCCCGCCTACCGCGTCCAGCACTCCTCGGTACTGGGCCCGACGAAGGGCGGGATCCGCTACGACGAAGAGGTCTCGCTGGGCGAGTGCGCCGCGCTTGCGATGTGGATGACCTGGAAGTGCGCGCTCCTGCGGCTTCCCTACGGCGGCGCGAAGGGTGGCGTGCGCTGCAGCCCGCGTGAGCTCTCGCAGCGCGAGCTCGCGCGGGTGACGCGCCGGTTCACCTCCGACCTCGCGCCCTTCATCGGTCCCGAGATCGACATCCCGGCCCCCGACATCGCCACGAACGAGCAGACGATGGCGTGGATGATGGACACCTATTCGTCGCAGAAGGGCTACGCCGTTCCGGAGATCGTCACCGGGAAGCCGGTCTCGATCGGAGGCTCGCTCTTCCGGAGCGAGGCCACGGGCGCCGGCGTCGTGATGGTGATCGAGCGTGCGTGCGAGCGGCTCGGCTGGAGGCTGGCCGATCTCACCTGCGTCGTGCAGGGGTTCGGGAACGTCGGCGGCGTCGCTGCAGCGGAGTTGCACGATCGCGGCGCCCGCGTGATCGCGATCGGCGATGTCGCGACGAGCGTCCACGACCCGGCCGGCCTCGACGTGCCGACGCTTGCGGAATACGCGCGCGAGCACGGATCGCTCCAGGATTTCCCCGCGGCGCACCTCTCGCACGAGGCGCTGCTCGAGGTTCCCTGCGACGTGCTCGTCCTCGCCGCGCGGGAGGATCAGGTGACCGACCTCAATGCTGCTGCGCTTCGCTGCCGGCTCGTCGCAGAGGGAGCGAACGGCCCGACCTCGATCGCCGGCGACGAGATCCTCGCCGCGCGCGGGATCCCGGTGCTCCCGGACGTGCTCACGAACGCGGGCGGCGTCACCGTCTCCTACTTCGAGTGGGTGCAGGATCTCAGCCGGCTCTTCTGGGACCGCGACGAGATCCGCCGCCGCCTCGCAGAGAAGCTCAGCGACGCGTTCGACCGTGTCTGGACGCTGGCTGAGACCGACACGGTCTCATTGCGCAGCGCCGCTCTCATCTCCGGCATCCGCGACGTCGCCGCCGCGCTCGAGGCCAGGGGTATCTACCCATGAGCGAGCAGCGCGTGCGCGACGCGATGGTCTCAGACCCGCACGCCCTCGACGCGGGCGCGACCGCGCAGGAGGCGGGTGAGGCGCTGATGCGGCCGGAGGTTCGCTCGGTGCTCGTCTGCGACGGGGGGCGGTTCGTCGGCGTGATCACCCGTAAGACGCTCGTCCGCGAGGTCGTCGCCCGGGGCCTCGATCCGCGCACGACCATCGTGCGGCAGATCGCCGAGGTGCCGAACGCGACGATCGACTCCGAGATGCCGCTAATCGAGGCCTTCGCATTTCTCGAGGACGGCGACTACAAGCGCCTTCCCGTTGTCGACCACGGGAAGCTCGTCGGCGTCATCTCCCGCTCCTCGGTCCAGCGCCGCCTGGCGGAGGATGATCCTCCGCCGGCGGAAGAGATAGAGCCCTGAGGATCTAGGCGGCGATCTGGACCGGGTCGGCGGTTGCGACGAGGGTTGCAATCGCGTCCTGCAGCTGCTCCCGGACGTTCTCGTCTGTGAGGCGACCGTGTTCGTCGAACTTCTCGCTCGCGTGCCCGACGGCGACCTCGGCGTCGGCGACCCTGGCGCCCATTGCCGCGAGCACCTTCCGGAGGTCTGCCTGCGCCCAGACCGCGCCGAACATGCCGATGCTCGAGCCGATCACCGCGACGGGCTTCGACCGGAAGACGTTCGTCGCGATCGGACGCGAGGCCCAGTCGAGTGCGTTCTTCAGTGCCCCCGGAATCGACGAGTTGTACTCGGGTGTGGAGAGGAGGACGGCGTCGGCCGACGCGATCGCGGCCCGGAGGTCGGCGACCGCCTTCGGCGCCGGCTCGACGTCGTCGTCCTGGTCGTACGCCGGCACCTCGCGCAGCCCCTCCCAGAGCTCGAGCGTGTCGTCGGGCCCGAGCAGCTCCCCCGCGGCCCGCAGCAACAGCGTGTTGTGCGAGTCGCGGCGGAGGCTGCCGGAGATGGCGAGGAGCTTCAACTTAGGCTGCCTTCACGAGCGAGAGGTCGGCCCTGAGGGTGACCTCGTCGGCGAGTGCCTTCGTGCCGTCCGGCATGTCGTTGTTCCAGGTGATCCCGAACTGCGTGCGGTCGATCGTCGTCTCGAGGTCGAGGCCGTAGCGCTCGTTCCCGTAGGGGTCGGCGACAGGCCCGACGACCGTGCCGGTCAGGGTGGCGGGGCGGGTGATGCCCTTGATCGTGATCTGGCCCTCGAACGTGACCTCGTTGCCCTCGACCTTCGCCTGCTCGGTCGAGAAGCTGACCTCCGGATAGCGCTCGGCGTCGAAGAAGTCGGGCGACATCAGGTGGCCGGTGAGGTTCTCGTCCTTGGTCTGGAGCGTGGCGATACGCGCCGCACCCGAGAGGCGACCGTCGACGAGCTCGGCGTCGAAGTCGGAGACGGTGCCGGCGAACAGCCCGATCCCCATGTAGCCGACCTCGAATGCGACGGTGGAGTGGACGCGATCCGCGCCGAACGTCCCCGCCGGAAGTGAAACCGTCTGCTGCTCTGTGATGCTCATTGCCGTGTGACCTCCATAAGATTGACTACACAACTACTTCATAAACGTTGCGAGCGCAAGGATATTCCCGAAGGTTTTCGGCTTGAACAGCGAGGATTGGCGGGAAACGTGCTACTTGGTGGGGACGAAGGCGCGTACGAGGCGCACCATCGTCCAGAGCTCGCGGGCGCCCCCGCCGATGACCTTTGCACTCGCGAGCGACCCCTCGAGCTGGGCTACGGCTCCTTCGATCCGTGAAGCCCGTCCCGCGACGCCGGCGGCCCGAAGCTCGAGCTGCGAGACGAGGGTCGCGACCTGGAGCATCGAGACCTGCGTCGTGCGCTGGTACCGCCGGAGCGTTCGCCAGACGACGAAGCCCCGCCACCCCGCGAGCGCGAGCCCCGCGAGGAACGCGACGACGAAGAAGATCAACGAGAGGAGCACGAGATGGTGCACGTCGCCATCGTAGACTTCAGGCGTGAGACGGCTCGTCGCACGCCATGACGGTCTCGCGCAGCTCACGGTCGTCCTCGCCGCCGTCGGCGCCTACGAGGCGATGCGGCTCGCGCTCCGGCCGGACTGGCCCCTCGCCCTCGACAACGCCCGCCGGATCGCCGGCTGGGAGCGCGTGTCGCACCTGGCCTGGGAGCAGCCGCTCCAGCACCTCACGCTCGCCGCACCGGGGCTCGTCGAGGTGCTGAACGCGTTCTACCTCGCGGGTCACTTCACGATCACGGGGCTCTTCTTCCTGTGGCTCTACCGCCGCTCCAGGGCAGGATTCGTACTCTTCCGGAACGGGTTTCTGATCGCGACCACGGTTGCGCTCGCGATCGCCTGGCGCTTCCCTACTGCGCCTCCGCGTGTGGCCGGCCTGGGGCTCGAGGACACGCTGCGCCGCTTTTCGGGCATCGACATCGGCTCACCCGGCTCGGGCGGCCTCTCCGATCCGGTGGCAGCCGTTCCCTCGCTGCACGCAGGCTGGGCCTTCGGTGTCGCAATCGGAGTGATGCTCTATGCGGGCAGCAGGACCCTCAAGGCGGCCGCCGTCATCTACCCGCTCGCGGTCGTCGTCACGATCCTCGCCACGGGCAACCACTTCGTCCTGGACGCCGTCGCAGGAATCGCCGTGATGGCGCTCGGCCTCGGGCTCGCTGCCCTTCCGTCCCGCCTCGCGGTGGTACCATCGACGTTGCGTCGCGGGGTGGAGCAGTCAGGTAGCTCGCCGGGCTCATAACCCGGAGGTCGCAGGTTCAAATCCTGCCCCCGCTACTCCGAAAGGCCCGCGAAAGCGGGTCTTTCGTTTCTGACGGGGCGCTATCTGCTCGTTTGGACAATGGTGCGGCAAGCCGCTCGCGGGTACCGTGGCCCGGGCCGATGACGGAGCTGAGCGAGAGATCGAGAACGCAGGCGGTCCTCGCGTCCACGTTCGGCTTCGATGAGTTCCGGCCGGGGCAGGAGCACGTGGTCGAGTCGCTGCTCGCGGGCCGCTCGGCGCTCGCGGTCTTTCCGACCGGGGCGGGGAAGAGCCTCTGCTACCAGCTGCCGGCGCTCCTGCTCGACGGTGTCACGGTCGTCGTCTCGCCGCTGATCGCGTTGATGAAGGACCAGGTGGATTTTCTCGCGGGACGGGGGATCGAGGCCGCCCGGATCGACTCGAGCCTCGGGCCGGACGAGCTGCGCGACGTCTCCGACCGGCTGCGGGCCGGGTCGCTGAAGCTCCTCTATGTCGCCCCGGAGCGGTTCAACAACGAGCGGTTTCTTGCGATGCTCGGCGGGACGCGGATCTCGTTGTTCGCCGTCGACGAGGCGCACTGCATCTCCGAGTGGGGCCACAACTTCCGGCCCGACTACCTGAAGCTCGCCGTCCGGGCGCGTGAGCTCGGGGCCGAGCGGGTGCTCGCCCTGACCGCAACCGCGACGCCGGCGGTCGTCGCCGACATCTGCGCCGGCTTCGAGATCGAGCCGGGGGACTCGATCGTGACCGGTTTCTACCGGCCGAACCTGACGCTGCTCACGACGCCGGTGGCCGCCCGAGAGAGGGACCAGGCCCTGATCGACCGTCTGCGCGAGCGTCCGGCCGGTTCGACGATCGTCTACGTCACCCTCCAGCGCACCGCGAACCGGGTGGCAGCGCTGCTCGCCGCTTCGGGGCTGCCCGCACGGGCCTACCACGCCGGGATGGACGCCGAGTCTCGCGCCTCGGTCCAGGAGTGGTGGACGAGCGCGCCGGAGAACGTCGTCGTCGCCACGATCGCCTTCGGCATGGGCATCGACAAGGCCGACGTCCGCTACGTGTACCACCTCAACCTGCCGAAAGGGCTCGAGTCGTACTCGCAGGAGATCGGGCGCGCGGGCCGCGACGGCGCACCGAGCATCTGCGAGCTCTTCGCGTGTCCCGACGACATTCCGACGCTCGAGAACTTCGCGTTCGGCGACACGCCGACCCGCGAGGCGCTCGAAGGCCTGCTCGAAAAGCTGTTCGCGCAGGCCCTGGACACGCCGTTCGCCGTCTCCGAGTACGAGCTCTCGGCCCGGTTCGACATCCGCGGGCTCGTGCTGAAGACGATGCTGACCTACCTCGAGCTCGACGGCTTCCTCGAGCAGGGGACGCCGTTCTTCGCCGGGTACAAGCTGCGCCCTGTGTCCGGCGCCTTCGAGGATGTCTTCGCGGCGTTCGACGAGCGCCGGGCCGAGTTCCTGCGCCGGCTGGTCGCCGCCGGCAAGACCGGCCGCATCTGGACGACCTTGAACCCCGACGAGGCCGCCGTCGCGCTCGGCGAGCCCCGGCCCCGGATCGTCGCCGCGCTCGAGCATCTCGACGAACGGGGCCTCGTCGAGCTCCAGGCGGCAGAGGCGCGTCAGCGCTTCACGATCGTCCGGAAGCCTGCGTCGCTCTCCGAGGTGTGCGACCGCCTGCTCGCGCGCTCCGAACGCCGCGAGCAGGTCGAGACCGAACGGATCGAACGCGTCGTCGAGCTCGTGACGAACGACGGCTGCCAGGTCAATGCGCTCGTCGGGTACTTCGGCGAGGAGCGCGCCGAGCCATGCGGCCACTGCAGCTTCTGCCTGAGCGGCGAGCCGCAGGTTTTGCCGGCGCCGGAGCCGGTGCCCGCAGTCGGAAGCGTCGTCGATGAGCGGGCGCTCGCGGGGCTGCGGCTCGCGCAACCCGAGGCGCTCGCGGCGGCCAGGCAGTCGGCCCGGTTCCTCTGCGGCCTGACGAGCCCGGCCACCTCGAAGGCGAAGCTCACACGCGATCCGCTCTTCGGCCTGCTTGCCGAGCGGCGGTTCGCGTCGGTCCTCGCGTGGTGCGAGTCGGTTACGCCGGAACGGCCGTGATCACGACGTTGTCGCGGTAGTGCTTCGTCGCCGGGTCGAACGGCCCTCCGCAGGTGACGACCACGAGGTGATTGCGGCCCTTCTGCGACCAGATCCGCGTCGGAAGGTTCTCCTTGAGCATCGTCTCCACCGAGACGACCTTGTACGTCTTCGTCTGACCGGCAGCCGTGGTGACCTGGACCAGCGTGCCGCGCCTCGCCTGCTTCAGGGGGAAGAACGCGCCCGCGCCGGCCGCGGCGCTGTCGACGTGCCCCGCGATCAGGACGGTGCCGGTCGAGTCGACCGGGGTGGCGCCGTCGGCCCACCAGCCCGTCTTGTGGATGTCGGCCGGGACGCCGAGGACGCCTTGCTTCAGGTCGATCGCCGAGGCGATGACCGGCGCGTCGATCCGGAGCGAGGGCACCTGGATCCGTACCGGGGCGCCGGGCGGAGTGGCCTTCACGGAGACGACGTGCGTCACGTCGCCGCGGCCGGTGATGATCGCCGGGGCTCCGAGCGAGGTCTCGGCGGTGTCCGCGCACACCGTCTCGGCGCCCGCGACGTTCGGCCGGGCGACGAGCGTCTCGTGGAAGGTGTAGAAGCCGGCCTGCGCGATCCGCACCGGTGGCGACCGGAAATCGCCGTCTCCCTGCGCCGTGACGACGGTCTGCGAATACGGCTTCCCGGTGCAGCGGATCGCTGCTTTGCTCGCGAAGGGCCCGTAGAGCGCGACCTGGACGGCCGCCGCTGTCTCGCCGAGGCCCGAGACCTTGATGTGGTCGGAGAGGCCCGATCCCGGACGCACGACGTCGCTCGAGACGAGCGTCGTCACGGTCGGGTGCGCCGCGACGAGGGTCGTCTCGGCCGTCTCCGCGCACTTGCCCGAGAAGCCCGCGCTCTGCGTCGTCGCGGGAATCGACTCCTGGAAGGTGTAGTAGCCGACCTTGCCGAGCGTCACCGGCGCAGTCGTATACGTGCCGTCGCCCTTTGCCTCCACCTTGACCGTCCCGACCGGTGTGCCCGAGCAGTTGATCCCGCCGCGGGTGTCGAACGGCCCGAAGAGCGAGACCGTGACCGTGACGTGGAAGGCCCCGCTTCCCGACACGTCCACCTCGTCGCTGATCTGTCCGCCGGGCCGAACCTGGGTGCTGCTCGCGTGCGTCTTCACGACCGGCTTGGCGGTGACGACCGTCGTCTCGGCGGCCTCGCCACAGGCCCCCTGGGAGCCGCGGACGAGCGAGGTGCTGGCGATCTGCGCCCGGTAGGTGTAGACGCCAGGAACCGTCGGCGTGAACGTCGCGGTCTTGTACGAGCCGTTCGCCTTGGCCGGGACCGAGCCGCCCCAGACGGGCGTGCCGCCGCAGTCGATCGCCGAGGTGCTCGCGAACGGCCCGAAGAGATCGACGCCCACCGTCACCGACTCGCCCGCGAGTGAGCCGATCGTGACGCGGTCGAAGATCGGCGTTCCCGGCGCCACGGTGGCCGCGCTCACGGTCGTCGAGAGCGTCGGCTGGGCCTGCACGAAGAACCGCTCGGCCGGATCGGCGCACGACGACCTGACTCCGACATTCGTCGCATCGCCCGGCACGCGCAGCTGGAACACGTACCAACCGGGCCGGTTCACGGCGGCAACCGGGCTCGTGTAGCTCCCCGGCCCATGCGCCGGGAAGGAGCCCGTCCACGCCGCATGGCCACACGCGACGTCGGAGGCGGACGCGAACGGCCCCTGGATCGTCACCGTCACCTTGGCGTTCCACGTGGCGGTCGCGCCGGTGATCGTGATGTGGTCGCGCACGACGTGACCCGCGATCTGGGTTGCCGGGGAGGCCTTCGAGGTGACCGCGATGTGACCCTTGGTGACGTGTCCCGTCACCGATCCGGTGACCTGCTGTGAGGCCGGCGTCACGATCCGCTGGGCATTCTGGGCGGCCGCCGGCGTCGTCGCCTTGTAGACCGTGGGGACGTTCGCGGCGACGGGCTGCGAGGCGACCGAGATCGAGACGCCGGTCGCCGCCGTCGGGCGGAAGCTCAGCTGTGCGATTCCCTGCGCGTTCGTCGTCACCGACTTCGGCACGCCGCTGACACCGGCCGAGGTGAGCCCGAGCTCGAGGTCCGGCATCGCAGCACCGCTCGCCGAGAGGATCCGGAGGACCGCGCCCGATTGCTGGCCGGCCTTCAGCGGGCCGCTCACCCGGCTCGAGAGGCGATAGGGCCCGTGGAAGCGGTCGGCATCCGCGGAGATCTGCTTGTCGATCGTCGCCACGTTGGCGCTGATCGCAGCGGGGTCGATCTCGCCCGGCCGCGCATCGCCCATCAGTGAGTGCACGTAGAGCATCACGGCCGCCTGACGGTCCGGGTTGGAGCTCCGGCCGTAGGCCCAGACGGCGTAGGCGAGCTTCTCGCGGTTCAGAAGGCTGATCGCGCGACCCTGGCTGTTCGCGAGGCCGATCGCGTCGTCGAGGGCGAACTTGTCCTTTGCCGACGGGTACCAGTACCCGAGATCGATGCAGAAGCTCTTGTTCGCATCCGGGACGACGCCCGTGTAGTCCCCGAACCAGCGCACCCCGTACTGGTAGGTCTTGTAGAAGCCGACCCCGGTCGTGCCGCAGACGTCGCGGCCTGCCTTCGCGCAGGGGTCGTGTGTGTTCGGCGGCTGCACGGCCCCGGCCTGCATCGCCGCCACGAGCGCCGTTGCGACAACCGCAAGCGCAAGTGCCGTTCGCAGCGCGGCCGAGCAGGACCGTTCGCGAACGGCGGGCCCACCTCGAAGCTTCTCTCCGCCCGTCACGCGCGGCCGAGTCTATCGGCCTGGCGCGCCCAGACGGGCGCACCGCCCGCGCAGGGTCCGTGGATCCAGGCTCAGGTGTAGAGCACGACGAGGCACCCCTCGTAGACGCCGCGATCCGTGCACACGGGCGCGAGCGCCTTCGTCCGGTGCCACCGGCCGTTCTCGGCCACGACGTGGATCCGTGTCGTCCAGACGATGCGGTCGTCGTAGGGGTTGGAGGTCTCACGGTAGGGAAGCAGGCAGAGCGAGAAGCCAGGCCCGGCCTCGCAGGTGACCCGGCCGAGCCGGAAGCTCGGGCATTTCCCGCCGGGATAGCTCGGGCAGCCTCCGTTCTTCGGGTGGAACGTCCACGTCTCGCGGGACGCGGCCTCGACCTGTTTCGCGAGCCGGGCCTGCGGCGCCCGACCGGCGGCCGCCGAGATGGTGGCAGAGCCGAGGATGCTCGCGAGCACGAGGCAGGACACGGCCGCCGGACGCATCGACCGATTATCCTCGTGACGCGATGTGGGCCCGGGCCGCGATCGGGATCGTCCTCTGTCTCGTCGGAGGCGTGTTCTTCGGTCAGGGGATCGGCGTCATCCACGGATCGGTGATGACGGGTGAGGCGCAGTGGGCCGTGATCGGCGGCGTGATGGTCGCGCTCGGGCTGGGGCTGCTTCTCTGGGCCCGGCTCCTGGCCAGGGACTCCGCCGGGCCGTGAGCCGCCGGGCCTGACACGCTGGGCCTGGGCCGCGGCTACCCGTACAGTCCGGTGCCCGCGGGCTTCGTGGTGATGAAGTACGTCTTCGTCGCGCCGGCTTTGCCGTAGAAGTACCACTGCCCGAACGAGAGGTCGATCGTCAGCTTCTTCGTTCCCTTGAAGGCCGCCGTGGTCGCCGTGTTCTTGGTGTGGCCCGAGGCGAAGACGAAGCCGGCCGCCGAGCTCTTGTCGCTGACGGTCACCGCGTAGTCGCCGGCGGTGAGCGTCGTGACCTTCTTCCCCTTCAAGGTCAGGCTCAGCTTCCCGGCCGGGCTCACCGTACCGACGAGCGTGCCGAGTGTCTTCGGTGACGTGCCGCCGGACGCGGAGCCCGACGAGGTCGAGCCCTTGCCGCTTCCCGTCGGGCTCGAGGGGGCGGTCACCTGCGTGCTCGAGGTGCCGAACGCCACGGTCGTCGTGGGCGGCACGGTGCTGTCGGTCGCGGTATAGGTCGCGTTCGCCTGGAGCATGATCGGCGAGATGTCCTGCGATGCCTCGCCGGAGTTGAGGGTGGTCGAATAGCTCACTCCGGGGCCGGTGAACGAGAAGTTCACGTTCTCGCAGCCCGACTGGCCGCTTGCGAATGCGAACGGGGTGTTGACGACGAGCTGGTAGCTGCCGTACGGGATCGATGATCCCGCGGTGACCGCGCCACCTCCGTCGAGCGCGAGCGTGAAGTGGCAGGCGGCGGTGTAGTTGACATAGAGCGACGGCACGGTCGCCGAGGTGGTGGCGCCGCCCGCTCCGACCAGGAGGAGGGCGAGCACGAAGGGCGCCACTGGAACGGCCTTGCGCAACGCGGAC
Organism: Gaiellaceae bacterium; assembly: GCA_036271235.1. Lineage (GTDB taxonomy): Bacteria > Actinomycetota > Thermoleophilia > Gaiellales > Gaiellaceae > PALSA-600. Next base: position 36,498 of record DATBBA010000031.1, on the reverse strand, counting down.
ACCACGACTCCGAATGCTACTCCGGCAAGGAGCTACCGTTCCTGCCCTTGACCGCGAGGGAAACGGCAACGATCGACGACCGTGGGCCGGGAGCGAGCCACCGCGCCGCACGGCGGCCGACAAGCGTGCGCCCCGTCTCGGAGGCCGTCGGTTTCCCCGCGACCGGGTAGCGCTGCGTATGCCCGCACTCATCTTCGACTGCGACGGCGTCCTCGCAGACACCGAGCGAGACGGGCACCTGCCCGCCTTCAACGAGGCCTTCCTGGAGTTCGGCCTGCCCGTCCGCTGGTCGGAGCGCGAGTACGGCGCGAAGCTGGCGATCGGCGGCGGAAGGGAGCGCGTCGCCTCGGCACTCACACCCGACGTTGTCGGCGCGGGCCGGATCCCGGTCGATCCAGAAGGCCGGCGCCTGTGGCTCGAGCGCTTTCACGCACGCAAGACCGAGATCTTCGCCGCGATCGTGCAAAGCGGCCGGCTTCCTGCGCGTCCCGGTGTCGTGCGCCTCGTCGACGAGGCGCTTGGTGCCGGCTGGTTGCTCGCGGTTGCCTCGACGTCTGCCGAGAGCTCTGTCCGCGCCGTCCTCGATCACGTTCTCGGCGGTGACCGCGCGACACGTTTCGCGGTCTTCGCGGGGGATGCCGTCGACGCGAAGAAGCCCGATCCCGCGATCTACGAGCTCGCGGTCGCGCGGATGGGGGTGGCTCCGGCAGAGACTCTCGCGATCGAGGACTCCCGAAACGGCCTCCTCGCAGCGACGCGAGCGGGCTTGCGCTGCATCGTCACCGTGAGCAGCTACTCGTCCGGCGAGGACTTCTCCGAGGCCGCGCTCGTCGTCTCCAGCCTGGGCGACCTAACCGCGCCCGCCGAGATCCTTGCGAACCGGAGCTCGGCCTCGCCGGAAGCGTTGGTCGCTCTCCGCGATCTGGAGGCGGTGCTCCGGTCACCGGCGTGAGCCGGGTGCTTTGATATGCGGGCGCGGGCGCAACAAAGCAGAAGGAGCAGAAATGAATGGTGCCTCTCATGCCGGCCTGCCGTCGATTTGCGCGAGGTGGAGATGGGCTCTGATCCTCGCCGCGGTCGCGTGTTTCGCGAGCTCGCTCCCCTCGTTCGCTGGAGCGGCCCGGGCGAGCGCGGTTTCGGCCTATTGCGCGCACATTCCCGCCTCGAAGGTCTCCGCCGTCGTCGGGGGCGGAGTGACCCTCAGGTCGGCCGTCGTGATCAAGGGAACGCTCGAGTGCCAGTACGGGGGCGCGACGGTCGTCGTGATCCTGAAAGAGCCGGGAATCCCCGCTGCGGACCTTGCGACTCCCGCCCGCGCCGAAGCGAAGGCACGGCTGGGCTTCCCCGCCGGCACGAGAATCGCCTTCGCGTCTCTGCCGGCCCTCGGCGCCTCGGCGTTCAGCTGGACCGCGACGATCGACGGGATGCCGTTCGCGGGTGTCGGTGCCAACAGGGGCACGACCGGCTACGGCTCGGAGTTGTCGGGCAAGGCATCGATCGCGAAGGAGAAGGCGCTGATCGCGCTTGGCATGGCGGTCTGAGCCGTGCCCCAAAAGCGTCCCTTGACTAAAGCCTGCGGGCCGGCGGCCGACTACCCGGCGGGGCAGGCGACCCCTAGCAAGGAGAAGCACACATGTCGTCCATTTCGCCGATCGGCGGGCCGACCCAGCAGCTCTACGGAGTCGACCAGAGCCCGTCGACCGCTCCTCCCACCTACCTGATGGGAGCCCTGAACGGCGTCGCTCAGATGCTGTCGATGTCCCCGGCAGACCTGCAGAAGGCACTTCAGTCCGGGCAGTCGGTCTCGGACATCGCACAGTCGAAGGGTGTGAGCACTGATGCGATCACGCAGTACATCGAGCAGCAGGTTCAGCAGCAGCGTTCCTCGCAGGGCCAGGCGCCGCTCGACGCGCAGTCGCTCGACCAGGCCGTGAACCGGGCCGTCACCCGGCATCACGGCCATCACCACCACGGTGGCGGCGGCGGTGGAGGTTCGTCGGTTTCGCAGACGAGCTCCGATCCCGACCAGGATCTGCTGTCGCTCCTGACGAACGACTCCTCGTCGTCGTCGTCGAGCTCATCGAGCTCGAGCGGGGACGGGAGCTCTCAGTCGACGCTCGACCTGTTCGCATAACGCGAACCGGATCGCCCGGTCGCCTGGGGGGTACGCAGGCGACCGGGCCGCGCAGGTTGTCGTTTGACCGCCCGCACAGGCTTCGCTATTTTTGAAGACGGCAGGAACAAGGGGTGCACGATCAACGCGCGGCAGGCACCGGGCGGGCCCCAGATCAGAAGGAGTATCGCCCGCAGAAGGGCATCGCACGGACCGCTGGCATGGTTGCTCTCGTCCTCTCAGCCGTCATCGCAATCGCCTCGCACACGAGCGCGCACGCTGCGCACTCGTCGGGGCAGCTGCCTCCGCGCGGTGTGATCGTTCCGGGCTCCGTGTTCGCCGGGGTTCATCTCGGCGACACGCAGCAGAAGGTCCAGACCGTCTGGGGTCACCACTACGACGTCTGCGGCTACTGCAAGGACGTGACGTGGCTCTACGAGTACCGCGGCCCTGAGCCGCTCGGCGCCGCTGTTCGCTTCCAGAAGAACAAGGTCGTCGCCGTGTTCTCCCTCGGTTCGCCGGCCGGCTGGAAGACGACGAACGGGCTCAACATGGGCGATCCGATCTCGACGGTCTATTCGCAGTACCCGCGCACCGGCACGACGAGGTGCATCGGCTTCGACGCGATCACGACGAAGATCGGCACCTCGGTGATGGCGTTCTACAGCTCGGCGGGCGTGATCTATGGCTTCGCCATGGTCGTCCCCAAGATGACCGTCTGCCAGTAGCTCGCAGCCTCGCTCAGCGCTTGATGTTCAGCAGGACGGCGGCCTTCGTCGCGGTCTTGAACTGCAGAACCTCGAGCTGGTGGGGCGCGTAATAGACCTGGACGGACTTCGGGGCGACCTTCGCGCCGCAGGCGACCTGCGTCTTCGTGATCACCTGGCAGTGGAAGTTGTCCGACGGCAGCGTGGCGATGTCGCCGACCTTGATCGTGATCACCTTCGTCTTGCCGGCGCCGAAGCCGGTCGCTGCAGCGATCGAGAAACAGACGGCCGCGGTGAGCGCCGCGGTGAGACCGAGCTTGAGCATTCCTGCCTCCTGGGACGTGGGTTCCATAGAGCTTAGGGCCCGCGCAGGAACAAGTGACCCGTCGGCGCCGAGTAGCGGCCGCGCCGATCCGCTCAGTTAATTCTGCGCGGGCCCTTAGGCCGCGTCCCACTACCATCGCCGTGTGATCCCCGCCTCGAACCTTGCGGCATTCGCCCTCGCCGCGGCAGTCCTGATCGCGATTCCCGGGCCGAGCGTGCTGTTCGTGATCAGCCGCGGAGTGGTTCACGGGCGCCGTGCCGCGTTCGCGACGGTGCTCGGGAACTGCGCCGGCGTCTACGTCCAGGTGGCCGCGGTCGCTCTCGGGATCGGGGTGCTCGTCGAGCGCTCGGCCACCGTCTACACCACGGTCAAGCTCGTCGGTGCCGGCTATCTCGTCTGGCTCGGCGTGCGCACGTTCCGGAAGCGCCGCTCCCTGGCGGAGGCGCTCGGCCAGCCCGTGGCGCCGAAGAGCGGCCGCAGGATCCTGCGCGAGGGCTTCGTCGTCGGAGTGACGAATCCGAAGGCAGCCGTGTTCTTCGCGGCGATCCTCCCGCAGTTCACGGATCCCTCGGCCGGGCACGTCCCGCTGCAGATGCTGGCGCTCGGTCTTGTCTTTATCGCGATCGCGATGATCCTGGACGGTATCTGGGCGCTCGTGGCAGGCTCGGCCGGGCAGAAGCTTGCCTCGTCCCCCCGTCGGCTGGAGGCGATCGGCGGCGCCGGGGGAGTCGTGCTCGTCGGGCTCGGTGTGGGCCTCGCGGTGACCGGGCGGAAGTCGTAGAGGCCTGACCCGCGCCGTCCGCGGTGCCGAAGCTGCACCGGACGTTGCGGCCCTTCCTGTGCCGGGCCGGCCGAAGGCGTTGCGCCTCTAGGCGCGCCCGAAGAGAACGCAGCCGTTGTGCCCGCCGAGGCCCATCGCGTTCGAGAGGGCGACGTCGACCTGGGTGTGGCGCGCCTCGTTCGGGACGTAGTCGAGGTCGCAGTCGGGATCCGGATTCCGGTAGTTGATGGTCGGAGGCAGGACGCCGTCGCGCAGAGCGAGGATGCACATGATCGACTCGATCGCCCCGGCGGCCCCGAAGGTGTGGCCCATCATCGACTTGGTCGAGGAGACGGCGAGCTTGTAGGCGTGCGCTCCGAAGACGTTCTTGATCGCCTTCGTCTCGGCGATGTCGCCGAGCGGGGTGGAGGTGCCGTGGGCGTTCAGGTAGCCGACGCGCTCAGGCGCGACGCCCGCCCGCTCGAGCGCGCTCGACATCATCGCTGCCACGCCTTCGGCCTCGGGCTCGGGCTGGGCGAGGTGGTGCGCGTCGTTCGAGGCGCCGTACCCGAGCACCTCCGCGTAGATCTCGGCACCACGGGCCTCGGCCTTGTCCCAGTCCTCGAGAACCACCGCTCCGGCACCCTCGGCGATCACGAACCCGGCGCGGGTGGCGTCGAAGGGGCGGGAGGCACGGGGCGGATGCTCGTCCTCGGCGGCAAGCCCGCGCATCGCCGTGAACCCGGCGAGGATCAGCGGATCGACGCAGGCCTCGGTCCCGCCGGCGATGATCGCGTCGGCCCAGCCCCGTTTGATCAGCTCGGCGCCCTCGCCGATCGTGTGCGACCCGGTGGCGCAGGCCGAGACGATCGCGTAGTTCACGCCCTTGATCCCGAGCGAGATCGCGAGCTGGCCCGAGGCCGTGTCGACGAGCACGTTCGGAAGGAAGCTCGGCGCAACCCGGTCGGGGCCGCGCTCGCGGAGGATCGCTGCCTGCTCGGCGATCTGGGTGACACCGCCGATCGCGGAGCCGAAGATGATCCCGACGCGCGTCGGGTCGAAATCGCGGAGCCCCGAGTCCTCGAGCGCCTCGCCCGCCGCCGAAAGGGCGAAGAGCACGTTTCGCTCGAGCTTCCTCGCGTCTTTCGCCGAGGCGACTTTCTGCGGGTCGAACCCTTTCACCTCGGCCGCGATCCGGATGGGGAGCCCCTCCGTGTCGAAGGCCGAGATCCAGTCGATCCCGCTCTGGCCCGCGAGCGCGGCGCTCCACGTCGTCGGTGCGTCGAGCCCGAGTGGTGAAACGGCGCCGATGCCGGTTACCGCGATGCGCGTCATAGGCGGCGCAGCTTAACCGTACGCTTCGGGTATGCCCGCGCCCGAACTGCCGTTCCCGCCGATGGAGGCCGAGCTCGTCCGCGAGTTGCCGGAGGGTGAGGGGTGGGCCTATGAGCCGAAATGGGACGGCTTCCGCGGCGTGCTCGAGAACTTCGGCGATGAGCTGGCTCTGTGGTCGCGCAACGAGCGGCCGCTTCTGCGCTACTTCCCGGAGCTCCGTCCGCTCGGCGAGCTCTTGCCGCCGCGCTCGGCTCTCGACGGCGAGATCGTGATCGTGCGCGAAGGAGCGCTCGACTTCGATGCGATGCAGATGCGACTCCATCCGGCGGAGTCGCGGATCCGGCGGCTGTCCGGCGAGATCCCGGCCTCGTTCGTCGTCTTCGACGTGCTCGTCTGGAACGGCGAGCCCGTCTGGCAGAAGCCGTTCCGGGAGCGCCGGGCCGAGCTCGAGCGGGTCGCCGCGGGCTTTCGCCTCTCGCCCTCGACGGGAGAGCTCTCCGAGGCACGCGGCTGGCTCGACCGCTTCGAGTCCCTCGGCCTCGACGGCGTCGTCGCCAAGCGGCTCGAGGCTCCGTACCTGCCCGGCTCCCGCGACGGGGTCGTCAAGGTGAAGGAGCACAAGACGGCCGACTGCGTCGTCCTCGGGATCCGCTGGAAGGGCTCGCGCGAGCAGGTGGCAACCCTCCTCCTGGGCCTGTGGGGCGACGACGGCGAGCTCGACTACGTCGGCTCGTGTGCCGTCGCCGCAAAGTCCCGCGCGGACGTCGCCGCGAAGGTCTTGCCGCTCGTCGAGGACGATCCCGGCTGGAGCGTCTCCGAACCGAACCGCTGGGGCTCGGGTGAGCTCGAGGAGGCCCGCCTCCGGCCCGAGCTCGTCGTCGAGGTGCGCTACGACAAGGTCCAGAAGAACCGCTTCCGCCACGGCACGAAGCTGATCCGCTGGCGCGACGACAAGGACCCGGCCGACTGCACGTGGCGCGAGCTCCGCCCGGCTGGCGTGGCCGCGGCCGATGGAGTCGAGTCGCTCTTCGGTTAGCCTCGGTGCGACGTTCCCCGTGATGTAGATGTACATCAACGTCGGCGTCGATGTACCTCTACGTCAGTCGTCCGGAGGTGACGGCAGTCCGAGCTGTTCGTAGCGAGGCCCGAGCGACACGGCGCGGCGCCACATTCCGCGCATCGGGTCACCGAGCTCGGCGAGCCGCCTCGGCACCGTCTCCATCGTGAAGGCGGCCGGATCGACCGTGGCGACCTCGTCCCACTCGAGCGGGGTAGAGACGCGCGCGTCGGGGGTCGGACGTACCGAGTAGGCGCAGGCGATCGTCCTGTCGCGCGCGTTCTGCCCGAAGTCGACGAAGACTCCGATCCGGTCGGCCACGCGCCAGGTGGTGGTCGCGACACGCTGGTCGCCGATCCGCCGTTCGACCTCCTCGGCGAGCGCCTTCGCGAACACACGCACGTGGGGGAAGCGCAGCTCGGGGCGGATCGGCGCGAGGATGTGAAGCCCGGTGGCACCCGAGGTCTTCGGGAAGGATGGAAGGCCGAGCTCGTCCATCACCTCGCGCACCACGAGGGCGATCTCCCGGACGAACGGCCACTGGCCGTCGGTCGTCGGATCGAGGTCGATCAGGAGGTAGTCGGGAAGCTCGATCTCCGGGACGCGCGAGTGCCATGTGTGCAGCTCGATGCAACCGAGGTTCGCCACCCAGGCGAGTGCGGCCGCATTGTCGATCACCGCGAATACCGTCGAGTGCCCGCTCGGGAACGACACCGGCACCTCGTCGACGTAGTCCGGGTGTTTCGACGGGACACGTTTCTGGTGGAAGAAGTCGCCCTCGACGCCATTCGGGAAGCGCTTCATATGGAACGGGCGGCGCCGCAGGTGCGGCAGTGCTGCCGGGGCGACGTCGAGGTAGTAGCGGACGAGATCTCCCTTCGTCAGTCCGGGGACCGGAAAGAAGACCTTGTCCGGGTTCGAGACCGGAACATCGTTGCGACCCACGCGCACTCCGGCAAGATTCCCTACCGAGGTGCAAAGTCCCACGTTCCGGTTAGAACGACGAGGATGACGATGACACGAGTTCGCCTGATCGCCGGTATCGGGTTCCTGGTGGCGCTGCTCTCCGGTGCCGGGATCCAGACGGTCCCGGCCGTTGCGAGCGAGGCGTTCTCCGACGTGAACGTCACGGCCGCGACGCTGAAGGTGAACGCAAAGGGCGAGGCCCTCGTGAGCTACGTCCGCTCCTCGGGAGCGCCTCGCCACATCCTCGTCTGGGGAGCGGTCAACGCACTCTCGCCGAGCTCAGGGCAGCCGCAGGTTCGGTTCCAGTTCGACTATGCCGGCGGGTGGGGGAAGTACCGAAAGTCGAACTACTGGAGGACGTTCAGGAATCGCTGCACGCCCTACACGGGACCTCCGCTCCCCTACTTCGTCGCCGGCTGCGATGCTCCCGACGGCTCCTACTGGGCGCTCCAGAGCTGGCAGCGGCGGCTTCCGGTGCTCGGGTTCGCGCCGTTTGCAGCGCTCCAGTCCGCCTACGAGCTTCATCTCTCGCATTGGACGGGGCCGCTCGCCCAGTTGGCGGTCGGGGTCCACTGGACGTACGACGACTCCGCCGTCGGGATCTTCGGGCGGCTGACCTACGACGGGCAGCCGGTGTACGGGTTCGGAGCGACGCCGAAGGGCGTGCCGAAGGATCGCTACTCGCGGACGGTGTACATCGACACGTTCAACTCGATCTACGGTGCCGGCTGGCATCGCGAGACGGGGATCCTGCTCCATCATCCGACGGGCACCTTCTGTCACAGCTTCGTGCCGCAGATGCCGCCGCCGGGCTATCCGAACCGGGACACGGTGCCGGCCGCGCCGGGCGACCGCTACCGCGTGAGCGTGATGGGCCCGGGGGTGACACCCGTGCTCGAATGGGACGGCGACGGGCTCATGCCGTGGTCCGGAACCGCTGCGCAGAGGACAGCCCGGTCAGCCGCAGCCGACATCTGGAACGGCGTGATGGCAGGCGACAGCCAGTGCGCGCCAGAGGCCGGCTGAGCCCGCGATCGGGGCCCCACCGATGCGATAGGCTCGGCCGGATGCGGATCGCAGCGGTCACGTTCGTCGCTCTCGCAGCCCTCGTCGCGGGCACGGTCGCCCATGGCTCGGGCGCACGTGCCGCCGCTGCCGGCACCTCGTGCGCGAAGGCGAATCTGACGCTCCTCGACTCGGGGACGCTGACCGTCGGCACCGACAACCCGGCCTATCCGCCGTGGTATGCCGGCGGTGCTCCCAAGGGCTCGTCGTGGAAGATCAACGACCCGAACACCGGCAAGGGGTTCGAGCCGGCGGTCGCCTACGCGGTCGCGGCACGGCTCGGCTTCTCCCACGACCAGGTGAAGTGGGTGTACGTGCCGTTCAACCGCTCGTTCGCGCCCGGCCCGAAGTCGTTCGACTTCGACATCAACCAGATCTCCTACACGCCGGCACGGGCGAAGGTCGTCTCGTTCAGCTCGTCGTACTACGACGTCAACCAGGCGCTCGTGGTGGTCAAGGGCACGAAGATCGCGAAGGTGCACTCGATCGCCGGGCTCCAGCAGTTCAAGCTCGGCGCGCAGCTCGGGACGACGAGCTACGGGTTCATCACGAGCGCGATCAAGCCGTCCCAGCAGGCGTCGGTCTTCCCGCAGAACGCCGCCGCGATCCAGTCGCTGAAGAACGGCCAGATCGACGGGCTCGTCGTCGACCTGCCGACCGCCTTCTACGTCACGGCCGTCCAGGTGCCGCATTCGACGATTCTCGGGCAGTTCCCGACGGCGTCCGGCGGCGAGCACTTCGGGATGGTGTTCGCGAAGGGGAACCCGCTCGTCGGCTGTGTCGATGCCGCGCTCGCAAAGATGAAGTCGAGCGGACAGCTCCAGAAGATCCAGCAGCAGTGGCTAGCGAAGGCGACCGGCGCGCCGGTCCTGAAGTAGAAGCCCGCCGCTCCAAGGTCCTCGGCAGCTGGCACGCGGGCGACGGGCGGCGCGGCGTCCTGATCGCGCTCATCAGCACGGTCGTCTTCTTCACGGTCCTCGGGCTCGTGATCACCCGTTCGCCGGGGTGGCCGGAGGTGAAGAGCACGTTCTTCGACTGGGGGCAGTTCAAGGACTCGTTCGGCGGGATCGCGCATGCGTTCAAGCTGAACGTGAAGATCTTCTGCATCTCCGAGCTCCTGATCCTGGCCTTCGCGCTCGTCCTCGCCGTCATCCGCAGCCTCCCGGGGCCCGTGTTCTTCCCCGTGCGTGCGCTCGCGATCGTGTACACCGACTTCTTCCGCGGAGTCCCGACGATCCTCGTGATCGCGGTGCTCGGGCTCGGGGCGCCCGCGCTCGGGCTGAAGCACCTGCCCACCTCGGCCACGTTCTGGGGGATCGTCGGGCTCACCCTGATCTACACCGCCTACGTCTCGGAGGTCTACCGCTCCGGAATCGAGTCGGTGCACCCGTCGCAGGAGGCGGCGGCGCGCTCCCTCGGGTTGAGCCGGCTTCAGGCGCTCCGGTTCGTGATCCTCCCGCAAGCGGTACGGCGTGTGATTCCGCCCCTGCTGAACGACTTCATCGGCCTGCAGAAGGACACGGCGCTCGTCTCGACTCTCGGGGCCGTCGAGGCATTCAACCAGGCGAACATCGACGCAGACGCGACGTTCAACTTCACGCCGTACCTCGCGGCCGCCGCGCTCTTCGTGGCGATCACGATCCCGCAGGCGAGGTTCGTCGACTGGCTGGTGGCGCGTGACCGGCGCGCGCGGCAGTCCCAGGGGATCCGGTGACCGAGGCGCTCGTCATCGACTCGGTCTCGAAGTCGTTCGGCCGGAACCAGGTCCTTCTCGGGATCGACCTGACGGTCGCGAGGCACGAGGTCGTCTGCCTGATCGGAGCGTCGGGCTCCGGCAAGTCGACGCTCCTCCGCTGCGTGAACCTGATCGAGCCGATCGACACGGGCCGTATCGTCGTCGAGGGCGAGGAGATCACGGCGCGCGGCGTGGACAAGAACCGGGTGCGCCGGCAGATCGGAATCGTCTTCCAGTCGTTCAACCTCTTCCCGCACATGTCCGTGCTGCAAAACGTCACGCTGGCGCAGCGCTGCGTGCTCGGGCGCTCGAACGCCGAGGCGGAGCGGCGTGCCCACGAGCTGCTCGATCGTTTCGGGGTCGGAGACAAGCACGCGGACTTTCCCGACCGGCTCTCCGGCGGGCAGCAGCAGCGGGTCGCGATTGTCCGGGCGCTCGCGATGGATCCACAGCTCATGCTGCTCGACGAGGTAACGAGCGCGCTCGACCCCGAGCTCGTAGGCGAGGTCCTCGCCGTGATCCGCGAGCTCGCCGAAGGGGGAATGACGATGGTGATCGCGACGCACGAGATGGCGTTTGCACGCGAGATCGCCAACCGGGTCTGCTTCCTCGATGCCGGCGTGATCCTCGAGGAGGGCCCACCGGAGCAGATCTTCGGCGACCCGCGGGAACCGCGGACGAAGCAGTTTCTCCAGCGGATCATCGCGGCCGGCCGTCTCTGAATCATCCGGCGTCAGCCATCGGCTCCGTGCGCCTTCCGGATGGCCGGCTCAGGGTTCTGTCGCGGTTCGTAGTCCTTTGTGGCCACTGTCCAGGGGACTGTCCCCTGGAGGTGTCTCGTGCGGCCACGGTCTGCGATCGGCCCGCACACGCGTGCCGTGGACGTGGCCGTTCGGGACGGGTCCGGAGTAGGCTTGACGGATGCTCGATCCGCTGTCGCGCCTGGAGATCACGATCGAACCGCTCGACGACTATCTGGTCGTGCAGCCGCTCGACGACTCGGAGACCTCGTCGGGGTTGATCGTCCCCGTGAACGAGGCAGCGCAGTGCACGACCGGGATCGTCGTCTCGGTGGGCCCCGATGTCGCAGCTCTGGAGCCGGGCGACAAGGTGCTCTATCCGCGAGAGGCCGGGTACGACGTCAGGCTCGTCCGCTCGAGCCATCGCGTGCGCGTGATGAGGCGTGAAGAGCTCATCGCGCGCATCCACGACTGATCGCCACGCGTCGCCGGGGCGGGTCCGCACCGGCTAGCCTGATCCTCCTCGGAGAGGTGTCCGAGCGGTCTAAGGAGCACGACTGGAAATCGTGTACGTGCTGAAAGGTGCGTCGAGGGTTCAAATCCCTCTCTCTCCGTTCTGAGAAGTCGTTGACAGCCCGTTCGAACTCGGTGCTCTGCCGGGTTCGAACGCACGGACCGAGACCTGCGTGGCGGGGACACCGTGTCCATGGCCGAGGCCGAGAGGAAATCTGGCCGCCCCTTAACCAGTAGAGGCCGCTTGCGCGGCCTCCGTGGGTTCCTACTCGCGAACGAGTAGGAGGCATGAACCTACAACGTCGGTCAGACGATTGCAACCTCGCGCCCTGGCGTTGCTGATCGCCGACTTGCCGTCAATGCTCGTCCGCTTCAACATCAAGACGATCCTGGTCGACATGGACTTCGCCCGTCGGGCTGCAGCGGTTCGTGCGCGCACACGACTGAAGCTCCCGGACGCGTACTGGCTCTGGCCGCAGCGATTCATGCCGAGAAGCGCGAACGCGTTGATGTGCGCCTCGAGACGCTCGATGAAAAGGTAATCGAGGCGTATGAAGAGCTCCATCCATTCACAGCTGATCTCGACTGGCAGGCCGCTGATCGATCAACTCCGCCAGACGTTGCCCCGCGTTGCGGCGGTGGTCGGCTGTCGGTGAGAGTGGGCCGGCCCTTCCGGCTCAGTCCATCAGCGCGAGCAGGCTCGCCTCGAGTCGTCGCTGGAGCCCGGTGAGGATCGTCGCGGCGTGCTCGAGTCGGATGATGCGAGGCCACGAGCCGTCGGAGGCGGTATGCACCTCGAAGGCTCCGCCGGTCGAACCGGGCCTCGACTCGGCACAGGGGAGAAAGAGCGTGAGCTCCTCCAGCTCGATCACCTCCTCGACGGGGCGGCGGACCTTCCGGCGCTCGGCGTTGCAGTAGCGAAGCGGCGGAGCCGAGACGACCGAGCCGTTCGCGAGCGGATACCCCTCCACCCACACGATCCTCGGCGTGTATCCGTCCCGGGACGGCGGCGTCCACATTCGAGGCGCCACCGACAGCTCTCGTGTGCGATCGACGAACTCCTGAAGGAGTCCCCAGTACTGTGCGCACGCCGCCTCGAGGTCGTGCTGGGCCGCTTCCGCGCGCTGACGCGGTCGGTCGAGGTCTTCTGCCTCGATGGCCTTTCGGCGCAGCAGTTCCTCGAGAGTCGGTAGCTCTCCCATCAGACCTGCATCGGCAGGAGCGGCTGCCGGGTTAAACGGCCGATTCCAGCTGCGGCGGATTGCTATCGTGGCGGCCTTGCGGAGGCTTACGGCATCCGGTGTGGTCGTCCTCGTGCTCACGGTCGGCGCGACCGCGTTCGCGGCGACCCGTGCGACCTCGCCACCGGCGTCGGGCGTCTGGCGGATCGTCGCGGATGCCGCCGATGCGACTCCGCCGATCTACGACTTCAAGGGCACGTTCACCGTCAGCGGCGGCCACATCACGAAGCTCACGGGGACGATCACCCACACCTATGCGCACGACGAAGGATGCGTGACCGGCACGAAGATCGTCGTGCTCGGAAGCCAGCCGATCGTCCACATCACGGCCGGGGGCGCCGACGAGTACGCCGTCGAGAAGAAGGCGAACGGGACGACCCTCCCGGTGTCGATCCGGGTGAAGGCAGGGAAGCAAACGACGACCGGCGGTCTCGCGATCCGCTTCAACACGCCGGGCGGGTTCCAGAGTCACAGCGACCTCACGTTCGGGAACACGATCGGCTGCCACCTCGAGTTCGACGTCAAGCGCTGACCCTCGCCCAAAAGGACACCTCGATGCCGTACTACAGCCAGCCTCAGCTGAGTGAGTTCGTGGACACGATCATGGAGCGTCTCCGCGCGATCGAGAGCCAGCTCGCCCTTCTCTCCGACAAGGCCGGAATCCCGTACGAGCGCTCGGACGACGGTGTCCCGGCCGAGGTCGTAGAGCTCGTGAAGGCGGGCGATCGCGTCGGCGCGATCAGGCGTCTCCGCGAGCTGACCGGTGCCGACACGGGCGCCGCGGCCGAGATCGTCAACAAGATCTAGTGCGGCCTCTCCGAACCTTGTCCCCGGGATCCGCCGGTGTGGGAAGCCGCACTCGAGTCGCGCGATCTCGCGGCACAGGATGAGCACTCCGAGATCGGCGGAGTGCGCGTGAGCGCCCGCCGCGCGACCGGACCCGATGCAGCTCCCGGGCTCACGATTTCGTCGCTTCCTGCCGATGAGCAGGTAGGAGGAACAGCGGAGACCATGGCCAGATCACGGCGGAGAAGGGTGCAGCGCGAGGCAACGCAGATCGCGTGCCTCGCCTGCGGCGCGACGCGGGTCGTTCCCGGTCTCGGCACGCACGAGACGGGCGAGTGCCCGCGGTGCCACTACCTCGGCTGGACGTACTCGGACGAGCTCGACGGCACCATGAGGCGCATGATCATGAACGGCGAGTTCGCCACGCACGCCACAGATCCGACCACGCGCGTTCGCCGTCCCGGTTGACCTTCTAGCCGTTTCCCGCTCAGGAGCGCTCCGGGCCGCTGCGAGGGCTTCGCCGGGAAATGGCTACGTGCTCTCCCCGGTCGAGACCGTGACGAGCGTCCCGACGTGGACGTAGGGGAAGATCTGCCCGGCGGTATCGATCGGCGCCTCGACGCAGCCGAGGCTCTGCGGGTACCCGTAGCTGCCTCGAACGAAGCCGTGAACGGCGTCGCCGCCGCTGAAGTAGTTCACCCAGGGCACGCCCGGATCGTTGTAGTGCGAACCGTCGGGGTTCGTGCCCGACATCGTCGTCTCGGTCAGGTGCAGGTACACCGGGAAGGTGCCGAGGTCGGTCTCTCGGCCGGGGATTCCCGTGTTGACAGCCGCGCGAAGGATCACTCGGCCGTTGTGCCAGAGCGTCAGCGTCTCGGGAAGCGCTTCGGTGACATAGACGTAGCTGTAGCCGTCCTTCGCCCGGCGGCTCGAAAGCTCGTCGCGCAGGAGCGCCCGGAACACCGTCATGCTCGGGAAGCCGTCCGTCGGCATGTCGTGTGTGGACTCGAAGGCCATGATCGCGCCGCGCACGAGTACCGGACGCTCTTCGTCCGACTTCCAGAGGTCCTTGAGTGCTGCGGGCGTCTTCGGGTAGCGCCAGGCGAACGTGCCCACCGGCGGTGCGACGGCGGCACGAGCCTGCGCGCTCGCGGTGAGCCTGACCGGTTGCCCGGCGGGCTGCCACGAAAGCGGCAGGTACCCGAGATCGGCGAGCATCTGCTTCATCCGCAGCAGCGAGCCACGCGGCACCTGCCACGTGAGCGTGCGGAAGCTCGCCGGGTCGGAGCCGGAGATCACCTGTACCGCCTCGGGGAGTCTCAGGTGGATGCGGCGGCCGAGGGGAAAGCCGAGCCCGCTCGGCTGGAAGACGAGCGTGTAGGGGTTCGGCTCCCGCCACGCGCCCTTCACCTTCGGCTCGAGGGTCGGGTGAGCGCCCTGGAGCACCTGGTCGACCGGGCGCGAGAACCGGAGGACGATCGGCGCGGAGGGGGCGATCTGGCTCTTCGGTGCCGGCCGCACGAGCACGCTCGGGGCGGGCCCCGGCGGGAACCACGAGATGCGGCGCGCGGCCGGCGGCGTCTCCCAGCGGCGCGGAACGCCGGCGACGAGGGCGGTCCCGGCGAGGTTTGAGCCACCCTCGGTCACGCCGATCGATGCGGTCCGGCGGGCGGCGCGGAGAGTCACTTCCTTCTGCTCTCCGTCGGCCGTCTGCACCCACACGACGCGCACCGGGCTCGAAAAGTGGACGGACACGGCGTGGCCGGCCTTCGGGTAGATCATCGTCCCGGTCAGGAACGACGCAGGCGTACGGGCGACCGCAGTCACCTGCTCCGTCTTCCCGAGAAGCCAGCCGATCCATTTCGAGCGCTGAACCGTGGCGACGAGGTGGATGCGTCGGCCGGTCGCGAACTTCCCGGTGGGCTCGATCACGCGGCCCCGGAGGCTCACCGGGACGGCCTGGCCGGCGGCGTCGTACGCACCGACGGAGACGATGTGCTCCCCGCGGCTCGCGATCGTGACGCGCCCGAGGCCGGAGCCGCCGGGAACGATGAACGCCTTCTGCCACGTGGAGCGCGCGACGAGCAGACCGGCGTCGACAACGCAGAAGATCCCGCCGAGGACGATCAGCGAAATCAGGACGCGGCGACCCCTGCGGCTCACTGCTTTCACGTTATTCGATGCCCCGGTCGTTTATCAATCCCGATCCCCGTATCGGTTGGCCCCAAGGACGGTATTCGGGCCGGAAGGTGCGAAGTTCAGGTCGTGATGCGGCGAGCGCCGTCGTAGTTGGCGAGCGCCCAGCCCGTCGTGAGGCTGTCGACCCGGACGTAGGCACCGGTGTAGGGCGCATCGACGAACTCGCCGCCTCCGATGTACAGCCCGACGTGGCCCTCCCCGTCGAAGAACACCATGTCGCCCGGCTGAAGCTGGTCGTAGGGCACCGCCGCGCCGTAGTTCCACATCGCATACGACGAGTGTGGAAGCGAGATCCCGAGCTGGGCGAAGGCGTACATCACGAGGCCGGAGCAGTCGAAGCCGCCCGGGGTCGAGCCGCCCCACACATACGGGACGCCGATGTAGGACATCGCGATCGACACGACCTGGCTCGAGTAGCCGGAGGCGGGGACGACGGTCGCGCCTTCGGGAGTCGAGGCGGTCGCACCGACGACGGCTGTCTGCGCCTGCGCGGCCTGTGCGGCCTGAGCGGCGGCGATCCGGGCCTTCGCTGCGCGAGCGGCCTCGAGCTGGCGTTGCACCTGCTCCGCCTCGAGCGTCGCGATCTCGCCCTTGATCGAGCTCAGCAGGTGCTGGCGCTGGTCGATCTCGCTCGCGACCGCCGCGCGCTCCGACCGCCGCTCCGCGACGAGGTTGCTCGCGTAGGCCTCGTCGTGCTTCAGCGCGCGGGCGTGCGCGACGACCGACTGCTTGAACGTCTGAACCTGCCCGACGACCTGGCCGTCGATGCTCGAGAGACGGTTCGCGTCGTCGATCCGGGTGAGCACGCTCGAGAGGTTCTGCGAGCCGAGGATCAGCTCGAGCGTCGTCGGGCTCGACGTCGTATAGAGGTTCAGGAGCCGCTTCGCGATCATCTTCCGGCTCCGTCCGAGGTTGCGGCGCGCGACCGTGAGCTCGTGGCGGTTGACCTTTTGCTGGAACTGCACCTGCGTGAGCCGTACGTTCGCGAGGTTGATCTTCTCGTCGGCCGCGCTGAGGTTCTGGTCGAGGGTGATGATCTGCGCGTAGACCTGCTCCGCCTCGGCCTTCTTCTCGTCGATCGGATTGCTCCCGGTCGCGGGGGAGACGCCGACGAGCCCGGCCGCGAGCAGAGCCGTCGCGAGCAGGGCACAGCCAAGCAGCGACCATAGTCGCCGCCCGTGTTCTACGGATCCCGCTCGAGTACGAGACCGGCCTGCTGACAGGTTCCGGCACGCCACTGGTCGAGCACCGTAGCAGCCGAGGCGGCTACAACACAAATCGGAGGTGACAAATCTCCCTGCAAACCGCGGTTTCTCGGGCATGTCCCCGCGTTGCGCGATAGTGCCGCGCATGCGTACCGGGACGCAGCCGCTCGTGTCGATCGTGACGCCGTGTCTCAACCCGGGGGAGCGGCTTCGCCGATGTCTCCAGAGTGTCGCGGAGCAGACGTACCGGGGAATCGAGCACATCGTGATCGACGGCGGGTCGGATGACGGGACGGTCGAGGTTCTTCGCGGGTCCCAGGGGATCCGCTGGGTCTCGGAGCCCGACGGGGGGCAGGCGGATGCGATCAACAGGGGGTTCGCGCTCGCCGGGGGCGGCATCCTCGGCTGGCTGAACGCCGATGACGTGCTGATGCCGGACGCCGTGGCGCGCGTGGCGGAGGCCTTCGGACGCGATCCGGCGCTCGGGCTCGTCTACGGCGACTGCCGGATCGTTGAGGGCGGTCGCGAGCTGCTGACGTGGCGGGCGCCTCGCCGCCTGACGATGTCCGTGCTGGAAGGAGGCTTCTCGATCCCGCAGCCGGGCGCGTTCACCGCCCGCTGGGCGCTCGACCGGGTCGGCGGTCTCGACGACTCCTTCGAGCTCGCGATGGATGTCGATCTCTGGCTCAGATTGCTCGTCGCAGGCGTGCCGGCCGCGCGGGTTCCCGGGGTCGTGTCCGTGTTCGAGCTTCACTCGCGCTCGAAGACGGGCTCGGTGCCGCGGCAGAGGTTCTACGAGGAGAACGCCCGCGCGTACCTGCTCGCGGGCCGAACTCACGCTGCGGCTCTCTCGCTGGGACAGAGCGCGGCGGCTGCCGCGGAGAGCGACGGCGGCCGCATCGACGATCGCCGGCTGCAGGAGGGAATCGCGGCCGCGTGCACGCTCACAGATGGGTGGGACGAGCGCCCGTCTGCACGAACGATCCGCGCTGCGGCGCTTGCCGAGGCCGCGGTGATCGAGCTGCGAACGTCGGGATCCGGGCTACGCCACCTGCTCGCGACCGACGTGTGGCTCGACCGGTCCGTCCGCAAGCGCTTGCGGGCCGCCGCTCGACGCGGCGCCCCCCGCCTCGCGCGGCGGGCGCTCCACCGCAGCTCCTGACCATGTGCCGCGCGCTGCCTCGATGAGCCCGAGGCGATGGGCGGCGGTCGCGTCCCAGCTGTAGTGCTGCGCGGCGGCATGGGCCTCCCGCCGGAGCCGGAGGCGGAGCATCGGGCTCTCGATCAACCGGCAGACGGCCGCGATCCACGCTTCGAGATCGCGTGGGGGCACGAGGAGGCCCGTCCGTTCGTGCTCGAGAATCATCGACGGGCCGCCGGTGGCCCAGGTCACGGGCGCAAGTCCGCACGCCATTCCCTCGACGAGCGCCTTGCCGAACCCCTCGCTCACCTTGGCGGAGACGAGGATCTCGTGGCCCGCCAGCAGGCGCGGGAGCTCGGCGTGGTTGTAATGCGGAACGACAGAGATCCGGCTCCGCAGCGCCCCCGCGAAGTCGCCGAGCACGTCCCCGGCCGGGGCGTTCGAGCCGAGCAGCGTCACCCGCACGCCGGGATGCTGCGTCAGGATCCGTTCGAGCGCAGGAACGTAGTAGCCGGCGCCCATCCCGTTCGTGTGTCTCGCGATCAGGGCGATCCTCGGCCCGTCGCCGCGGCCCCCTCCCTGGGGCGACGGCAAGCCCAGGAGAGAAGTCGCGATCCCGTTTCTCACGAGGTGGGCCGTCCAGCGTGAGGTTCCGAGCTCCGCCACGGCGTATTCGAGGTCGTCGCGGTTGAGGAAGAAGGTCAGGTCCGCACGGCGGAGCGAGATCGCGACCTCTCTCAGCCGCTGGCCGCCGTGGTAGGCGAAGTAACGCCGGCTGAGCTCGACGCGGCCCTCGCTACGGTCGGCGAGCCGCTCGAGGTGCTCGCGATGCTCGAGCCCATGGGAACGGGTGACGAGCGTCGCACGGAGACCGAGCCGTCGCGCCCGCGCCACGAGCCAGGTATCGCCACTCGAGGCGTCGACGACATCGCAGCGGCGACCGAGCGGTCCGGCCAGGCGACGTGCGACATAGGCGGGGAACGCGAGCATCCGTGCCTGCTCCGAGAGGCGCCCCGGCAGGTCGTCGAACGAGAGAAGCTCAACCTCGTGCCCGGCGCGCTCGTAGGCCTCGGCGAGCGCGATCGTGCTTCCGGGGGAGCCCGAGTTGCGATCGAGGGTGTGGTGGATCGTCAGTACGACACGCATCTCTGTTTGCTCCACGTTCCCCGCGTCCGTGGCTCCATCGGCTGCCGGCGGCTCCGGGGCAATCGCTTGCATAAGAGCTGTTGTCCCCGTAGCCGACCCCAGCGAGTCTGGGCGAGGCGCCGGATGGTACGGTCGTGGCGGTGGCGAAGAGGTATGCGCTGGCTGTGCTCGGGTTCGTGGTCGTCGCGGCAATCACGACGCTCGCCGTCTCGTGGGCTCGCAGCGGCGCCGCGCCTGCGGCCACGACCACGAACGCCGCGCACGGCGAGAAGAAGAAGAAGAAGCCGGCGCTGCGCCCGCGTGTCTCGCGCAAGGTCGCGACCGGCTCGTTCACCCTGGTCGCGGGCGGTGACATCGCGATGTCCGGCGCCGGCGCCGACGATTCGACCTTCGCGGGGATCTCGCGCTTCCTCCACGGCGACATCGTGTTCGGGAACCTGGAGGGTACCCTCGCGACGGCCGGAACGCCGAAATGCTCACCCTACGGCGTCGACGGCTGCTTCACCTTCCGGGCGGATCCGTCGTCGGTCGGAGCGCTGAAGCGTGCCGGATTCACGGTGATGAACCTCGCGAACAACCATGCGCTCGATTACGGCCCGGACGCACAGGCCCAGACGATCGCGACGCTGAAGTCGGTTCACCTCGCCTACGATGGACTCCCCGGGCAGATCACGATTCTCGACGCGGCCGGGATCAAGGTCGCGCTCATCGGCTGCGCGCCCTATCCGTGGGCACAGAGCCTCCTGAACATCGGCGCGACCGCCGCGCTCGTGCGGAAGGCACGCACCGAGGCGGATGTCGTGCTCGTTTACATGCATGCGGGCGCCGAGGGCACCTCCGCAGATCACGTCCCGCAGGGAGACGAGACCTTCCTCGGCGAGGATCGCGGCGATGTCCGCGCCTTCTCGCACACGATGATCGACGCGGGAGCGAGCCTCGTCTTCGCCTCGGGGCCGCACACCCTGCGCGGGATGGAGTGGTACCACGGGCACCTCGTCGTCTACAGCCTCGGCAATCTCGCCGGAGACAACACGCTGAGCGTCAGCGGCACGCTCTCGATCAGCGCGCTCCTCTCGCTGAAGCTCAGCGGCAGCGGCGCGTTCCTCGGCGGGCAGGTCATCCCGCTCGAGCTCGTCGGCGCGGGAACGCCGGCCTACGACAGCTCGGGGCAGGCGATCTCCTTCATCCGGACGCTTTCCGACGAGGATTTCGGAGCGCCGCGGCTCCGGTTCGCCGCCGACGGGACGATCAGCCCGCCCTAGCGGGCCGCCATTTGCCTGACGGCAAATGGCTAGTTGGGAGGCTCGAGTGCGTCTTCCGCGAGCGGGTTACGGGCCCACGCAAAGCTCTTCGTGTACCAGCTCATCGACCCGAGCGAGACGCCCTGGCCCGAGGACTCGATGATCCAGCCGTTTCCGAGGTAGATCGCCGTGTGGCCGATCTGGGCCGCCTTCGAACGGGGCCCGTTGCCGAAGAAGAGCACGTCGCCCGGCTCGAGCTTCTTCGCGCCGATCCGCTTGCTCCGGGCGACCTCGCCGGCCATCGCAGCCGCGGTCCGGCCTGCGAAGACGGTGGTGAGCCCCGGCGCGCCGGGATAGGTCACGAGCTTGAACGTGCGCCAGACGAGGCCCGAGCAGTCGAAGCCCGGCTCCACGTTCTCGTCCTCGCCGCCCCAGACATACGGATAGCCGATCAGCGAGACCGGGGTGCGGAGCACCTCCTGCTGCAGCGGGGTCAGCGTCGGGAGCGCGAAGGCGGTTGCAAGCCCCTGCACGTAGCTCACCCCGCCGCCCGCCTCGGCAGCGGCGAGCGGAGTGAGCCCCGGGGCCGGAGTGCCCGTCGCCGTTTCGTTTCCGAGAGAGATCACGCGCGCGGCCGACCAGGCGGCGTCGGCGCGCGTTGCCGTCTGCTGTGGCTGGGGCTCGTAGCTGTCGTCTGCGATCGGAAGGTCGGTGCGCAGCCCGAGGAACCGAGCCACCGTCTCGGTGCCGAACCGGGCCGGCGGGTCGAGCCCGGCCGCGGCTGCGACGTGCTGGAAGTCTGCGGCCGCCGGCCCGAGGCCGAGCGCATCGACGAGCGCTGCATCGAGCCTCTCGATCGAGACCGGGGCGGAGGGGCTCGCGACGTTCGCATCGGCCGAGCCTCCGAGCCGCGCAACGACGCCGTTCAGCGTGCCGGCCGTCAGCGGATCCGTGGGGCGGAACGTGAGCGGTGTCCCGGTGAAGATCCCGTGCCTCGTCACCGTCGCGATCGCCTTCTTCGCCCAGCCCTCGTGCGGCGCCGGCGTGGATGCGGGCGCGCCGAAAGCGGGTGCTGCGAGCACCGCGGAGGAGAGAAGGACTACGACAACCCGTCTCACTCTCCTGCCATCGGCCAGCCGGGCCGAAGGCTTTAGGCCCCTAGCTCAGATCACGGGACTTTGTAACGTGCAACACAAACAGGGTGCCGGTCGGTAGGCCGAACCCGCTTGTGTCGCACGTCACGAAGTCGGCGGTGCGAGGTCCGGAACGAGGCCTTCGCCGTGCATCAGCTTGTGGGCCTCCTCGAGCGTGAGATCCACGGGTGGGACGATCGAGTCGGACTCGTCGAGTGCGTCGTCGGGGAGCCGTTCGCCGTTCAGCTCCACCGCTGCGGCGAGTGCGGCCAGCGAGGCGTGGAGGGCCTCCTGGTCGCCGGCGGCGAAGGCGTCCTCGGTGGCGGCGTCGAGCTCGGCGAGGTGGGGGGCGAGCGAGTCGTCGAGGCGGTACTGCCCGTCGCCCATGATCCGGACGATCACCGGGCCGCTCCGGCCGCAGGTGGATCGATCGCCGCAGGCGGAGTGCTCTGGCCGAGCTCTGCCTTCATCTTCGCAAGCTCGTCGTCGACCTGGTTTCCCTGCGAGATCTGCGAGAGCTGGCGGTCGAGGTCGTCGCCCTGCGCCGTCGGATCCTCGAGCGCGCCCGAGGCGGTGAGCTCGTCGATCGCCGAGGCGCGGGCCTGCATGTCGGCGGTCTTGTCCTGTGCACGCTGCACCGCGAGGCCCACGTCGGCCATGTGCTCGCCGATCCCGGTGGCGGCCTCGCCGATCTTCACCTGGGCCTCGGCGGCAGAGTACTGGGCCTTGATCACCTCTTTCTGGGAGCGGAACGACTCGACCTTCGTCTGGAGCGCCTGCTCGGCGGCGATCAGCTTCTGCTGCTGGTCGGCGAGCTGGGCCTCCTGCTGGGCGATCCCGTCGAGCTGACCCTGGATCGCGGCCTTGCGGGTGAGCGCCTCGCGGGCGAGATCCTCGCGTCCGGCCTGGAGCGCCTGCTTCGCCTGGTCGTCGAGCTTCGCGATCTGCTGCTGGGTCGAGGACTCCTCGAGCTGGAGCCGGTTCTTCGCGGTCGTGACGTCGGCGATACCGCGCTTCACGTTCTGGAGCTGTTGAAGCTGCTGCTCGTAGGCGTAGTCGAGGGTCTCCTCCGGGTTCTCGGCGTGATCGAGCAGCTTCGAGAACTTCGCCTTCGTGATCTCCGACGTGCGAGCCATCAAACCGGCCATCTGACCTCCCAAGCAGGCGTCCGACTGTGTTCGCGCAAGCGTATCCGACCTTGCGCGCCTTTTACATTGAGCGGACGTGTGGCTAACGCGCCGGTCCAAGAATGACCGCAGTCAACTGTTTCGCATCCATCGACTGTCCATTCAACGAACGGAGACAATCATGCGCAGACTGATTCTTCTCTTCGCCGTGGGGGTGTCGCTCTCCGTCGCCGGCATCGCGACCGCCGACAACGGGCCCACGCCGAAGACGCCCGCGAACGTTCCGGGCTTCAAGGCACACCAGCACTGGTTCGCCGGCCAGGTGACGGCGGTCGGTACCGGCTCGCTGAGCGTCGGCGTCCTCTGGACCGGCCCGAACGACGGCTCCCTGAACGGGACCGCCGTGACCGTTGCGGTCTCCGATCACACCCGGATCAACGGCCCGCACCACCGCGCGATCGCGCTCGGCCAGATCCAGGTCGGCGATCTCGTCGCGGTTCGCGGTGTCGGCATCGGCGGCGACCTGACCAACCTGACCGCCGCGAAGATCCGCGACTTCTGCAACTGCCACTGGGTCGGGGGCACGATCGCCTCGATCACCCCGGGCGCGACGCCCGGCACCGGCAGCTTCACCGTCGCCGTCAAGCGCACCGGCCCCTACGACACGGTGCTCGACAATACGACGATCACGATCGGCACGAACGCGCTGACCGTCTACCTCCGCGGGCCGCACCATGCGCGGCTCGGCTTCTCCGACCTCCAGGTCGGCGAGGGCGTCGGCGTCGTGTTCTCCGCGAACGGCTTCTTCAAGGCGCCGGGCTTCGACCCGACGACCGCGACGTTCACGGCGAAGCGCGTGCATGTATGGCCGCGGCGGTTCGTCCCGCCGGTCTCGAGCGACGCAGCCGACGCAGCCTCGACGACAACGTCATAGGCTTGAGCTGCAAAGCCCCGTGCAGCCGAGGACGCCCTTGCGGCGTCCTCGGTCTTTAAGGGCCTGTAGAGCAGGCGCTAGGTCAGCGCTGGGCGGCCTTGACGCCCGTGACTTCCGTGATGCGCACCGCCCAGCGGCCGCCCGTCGAGACGAGCTCGCCCGCACCGAAGCGCTGGCCGTTCACGAACAGTTCGACGGGATCCTCGACGAGACGGTCGAGCGTGACCGCGGCCCCCGTATCGAGGTTCGAGGCCTGGATCAGCGAGAGCCGTGTCCGGCCGAGCTCCGCTCGCAGGTTCACAGTCACCTCGCGTACCGTGTCCGACCGCACCGAGGTCGAGCTCGCGGCGTCGCCGAAGCGCTGAAGCGTCTGCGCGGCTGCGAGGTCGTCGAAGACGCCGGTCATCCGGATCAGGAGCGCGTTCGGGATCAGATGGACGAGCCGGATCGCCTCCCCG
Source organism: Gaiellaceae bacterium (assembly GCA_036271235.1). Classification (GTDB taxonomy): domain Bacteria; phylum Actinomycetota; class Thermoleophilia; order Gaiellales; family Gaiellaceae; genus PALSA-600. The sequence continues at coordinate 12,571 of DATBBA010000031.1, read as the reverse complement.
CCAAACGTGTAGGTCACGGAGGTCGCGCGCGAGGCCAGATCGAGCCCCGAGAGGGCCTCCCCGGGCGAGTCGTAGGCACGCGTCTTCGGCGGCCCGAGCTCGAGCGCTTCGCCGAGCAGGGCGGCGGTGATGCCGGCACCCGTATCGAAGAGACGGGTCGTTGCCTCGCCGATCGCATCCAGCTCGTCGTGAGTCATCGGGCCGCCTTCTCCGGCCGTGCTCGGATCGCCGCCCTGGACGAGCAGTCCGAGGTGGCGTCCGGCGCGGCGGCCCATCACGACCACGTTGCCTCCCGGTGAGCCGTTCTGGTACGAGGCGTAGCTGATCACCCCGAGCGCCGGCAGCCCCTGGAGGGCGAGCTCGGCCTTCGCCGCGAGCGTCACAGGGCCGCGCTCGACGCCCTCCGGCGCGAGGCCGCGAAGCATGTCGCCGACCGCATCTGCGATCGACTCGCCGAGGAGGAGAAGTGCTTCTTCGCTCGTCATCCGGCGGCGACCGTTCTCGAGAGGATCTCGACGGCGCGGAACTCACCGATCTTGCCGGGCCGGCAGACGTGAGTCGCGGTGTCGCCGCCGAAGAGCTGGACGCCCGCTTCGATCGGGCCGAACTCGATCAGCTGGCCGGGGTGGAGGCGCAGCGCCTGATCGACCGAGAGCTCGAGCGAGCCGACGTCGACCCGCATCTCGACGTCGATCGGCAGCAGAGCCTCGCGGAGCGGGCCGCTGTCGTAGTCGACCTGGCGGCGCTCGCCGAAATGCCCGACCGACAGCTGCTCGAGGATGGGCTCGACAGCGACGTGGGGGAAGATCACGGTGAAGGTGGAGGAGCCGCGCTCGAGCTTCACCTCCACGGTCAGGCCGAGGACTGCCTCGCTCGGCGTCACGAGCTGAACGTTCGTGATCTGGGTGTCGACGTGCCTGAGCTCGAAGGTCGTGCCGACGGACTCGCTCCAGGCGAGCGAGAGCTGCGCGGTGAGGCGCTCCATGAGCCGCTGGCTGAGCGCGAGCTCGATCTCGGTCAGCTCGGCCCGCTGCGGCAGCGACAGCCCGTCGCCGCCGAGCATCCGGTCGAGGCAGTACTGGAGCAGCGGGAGCTCGCAGGCGAGGAGGGCGCGCTCCGACCCGGGCAGCACGTCCATGATCCCGAAGAGCGAGGCCGCCGGGAGCTCCGTGGTCGCGCTCGCCCAGCTCATCTGGGTGGTGCTGATCAGCTGGAACTCGAGCGGCAGGCGCAGCTCTGCCGAGAGCTGCGTGCCGATCGCGCGGCAGAACGTCTCGTGCAGGCGGACGATGCGGCGCTGGTGCTCCTGGCTGAACTTCGTCGGGCGGGAGAAGTCGATGTCGCGGATGCGCGGCTGGCGGCCGGGAACGCCGGCGGCGATCTCGAGGCCGCTCTCGGGCGCGTCCGGGAGGCTGAGGTCGAGGCCGGCGAACGGGTCGGGTGTCTCCTCCGGCGGCGGCTCGGCTGCGGGCGCTGAATGGCCCTCGCCTCCCGCGGTGGGCGGTTCGGCGGCGGACTCCACGCCCCGCTCGCGCCCGGCGACGGGCTCCTCGGCGGGCACGTCGGCGGGCGCGTCGGCGCGCGGCTCGGCCGTGGGTTCCACGGGCGGCTCGGCACCCGTGAGCTCCTCGGCGGCGCCGGACTCGGTCTCGTCGCTCACCTGCGGCTCTCCTGCTCTGCGCGCATCACGGCGGAGTAATCGTTCGCCCACGCTCGTTGTTGAGAGAGCTTCGTGTCGAGCGACTTTCGACTCGAGCGAGCTCCGCCTCGAGAGACGTCACGTCTCGCGGCGACATTCAGCACGCGCGTCCGCCAGAAACTGCCATGTCCTTTGTCACGACATTGGTACGGAGGACACCTTGCGCTCGCTCCTCGTGCGGGTGATGATCCTGGCGGGTGGAGGGTGGTCCAGTCCCCACCCAGGGCGGGGCCACGGTGTGAGCTGCGCGATTTTGATGTGCCCGCAGATCCCGATGGCGAGGTCGGGGAAGCGCCCTCACGGCTGCGGCGACCTCCCGCGCCGAGAGCGAGGCTCGGCCGGGGCGCGACGGGGCCGCTGGCGTCTCCGAACCGGTGGAGACGAGGGCGAACGCGGTCGTCTCAATCCGCTCCGGGTGTGGCCGATAACCGGCTCGTCGTCATGCGCCCCTTCCGCTTTCAGCTGGAGTCGGTTCGCGCGCTCTCCGAGCACGCCGAAGCCGCCGCACGCCTCGAGCTCGCAAACGAGCTCTCGGCCGGGTTGACCCTCGAGCGGCAGCTCGACGAGGCAACAGTCCTTCTCGACGACGCTCGCTCGTTGCAGCCGCTCGCGGACGGTGCCGTCGTCGGTGCGTGGGACATCCTCGCGACCGACGCCTACCTTCAGCGCCGCGCCCATTCGCGCGCTGCGGCTGCGGAGGCGATGATCCTCCAGGAGCGGCGAATCGAGGCGCAGCGGAACCTGCTCGTCGAGGCCTCCCGCCGGCGCCAGACGCTCGAGCGCCTGAAGCTCCGCCGCAAGGAGGCGCACCGGGCCGAGCTCGAGCGGGCCGAGCTCGCACACCTGAACGAGGTGTCGCTGCTCCTGCACGACCGCCGGTTGCGGGACGCGATATGACCCTGGTCTCGGCGCTCGAGCGGATTCAACAGCTGACCCCGCCGCCGCCGCAACCGCCCGTGGCCTCGACCGCATCGGGCGCGGGCTCCTTCGCCTCGGCCCTCTCGAATGCTTCCACACCCTCGTCGTCCTCGACTCCGGCCGCATACACCGCCGACATCGATTCCGCCGCCCAGCGCTACGGGGTCGATCCGGCGTTGATCAGCGCGGTGATCTCGCAGGAGTCCGGCTTCAACCCGTCGGCGACGAGCTCCGCAGGCGCCCAGGGCCTGATGCAGTTGATGCCGAGCACCGCCCAGAGCCTCGGGGTCACGAATCCGCTCGACCCCCAGCAGTCGATCGACGGCGGCACCCGGCTGCTCAAGAGCCTTCTCGACCAGTACAACGGCTCGACACCGCTCGCGCTCGCGGCCTACAACGCGGGCAGCGGCGCCGTCCAGCGCTACGGAGGCGTCCCTCCCTATCCCGAGACTCAGGCCTACGTCTCGAGCATCATGTCGAAGCTCGGGGAGGGCTCGTGAGCCCCGGCATGATGGCCACTCCGATGGTCGTGCCCGCTTCGCCGCCTGCCGGCGGCGGCACTCCCGAGCCCACGGGCAACCCGGTCGATCCGGCCGGCCCGACGTTCCAGTCATGCCTCGACGAGGCGCCGGACTCGACGGCCGCAACGGGGCCCACGTCGGACCCGGCGGGTCCGACGGGGCAAGCTCAGGGCACGCCCCACGGCCACAGACCCGGGAAACCCGTGGCGGCACCGGCCCCGGCGACGCAGCCGGCGAGCCCGGCGGCAGACGAGACCGCAGCGATCCCCGAGGCTCCGGCGACGCCGGAGGCCGCGGCTGTCGCGGCGGAACCGGTTCCCCCGAAGAGCGAGAAGGGCAAGGAAGCGAAGGATGACGATCTCGCGACCGCAGCCGCTCCAACGGGCGAGATCGCCACGACTGGGTCACCGGCACTCGCGCTCCAGCCCGTTCCCGTCGTGCCGCTCCCGGAGGCCCCCCAGGCAGGGCCGCCGCAAGGAGTGCCGGTCGTCCCGGCGGCTCCAGATGCGAACATCGCGGCCGCGGTCGCGCTCACCGGGTCGAACACACCTGACGCGGTCGCTCTGGCTGCGGACTCCACGACCACGGCCCAGGCTTCCCCGGCGACGATCCCCGCCGGCGCGCTGCAGGCACCGCTCGTCAGCGCCGCGACCACGAACGCCCAGGCGGCGGAGGCAAGCACCGATGCCGTGTCGCCTTCCGCTGCGATCCCGCCGAAGAAGGCCGTCGATCCGACCGCCGCAGCGACGCCCTGGGCGGTGTCCAGGGAGCAGATACAACAGTCCGCGACGCCTGCCGTTGCGATGGGAGCGGCATCCGCCGCGATCGCCGCTTCGGCCCAAGACGCCTCTGCCGCCGCGGGCGCCTCGCTCCCCGCGGCTCCGGCCGAGGCCACTCCGGTCCCCGTCGTCATCAGCTCCCGGATCGAGCACCTGCCCGCTACGGCTCGCGCGGTGATGCAGACGAGCGCGCGCACAGGGATCAGCCGGGCGAGGATCGAGCTCCGCCCGCCCGAGCTCGGCCATGTCGAGATCCGGCTCCGCTACTCGAGCGACGGCGTCAAGGCGACCGTCACCGCCTCGAGCCCCGCCGCTGCGCAGGCGCTCACCTCGTCGGCCGGCGACCTCAAGCGGGCGCTCGAGGCGCAGGGCCTGACCGTGCTCGGCCTCGACGTCGGCCATACCGGCACTGACGACGGCCGGCGCCCCGAAGGCGGGGCCGACGGCCCGTTCTCGCAGCCTTCCGCGACCGGCGGCGGCGACGACGGCGATGCCGACGAGCAGACCGTCACCACGACCTCGACCATCCGAATCCCCGCTGCCGGCAGCAGCGTCGATGTTCTCGCGTAAGGAGGCTCCATGAGCAGCACCGAACCGTCCTCGTCCTCGACCTCACCGCTTTCCGTGGCCCCGACGACGAGCGTTACGAACAACTCGCCCGACGCGGTGCTCGGGAAGGACGACTTCCTGAAGCTGCTCGTCGACCAGCTGAAGAACCAGGACCCGACGAGCCCGACCGACAGCAGCACCTTCATGGCCCAACTCGCGCAGTTCTCGTCGCTCGAGCAGCAGACGAACATGAGCGAGACGCTCACGGGGCTCGCCTCCACCGATGCCGTCACCCAGGGCGTCGACCTGATCGGCCGCAACCTCACCTTCACGCGCTCCGACGGGTCGAGCGGTACCGGGGTCGCCGATGCGATCACCGTTGCCGGGGGCTCGGTCGTGATCGACGTCGACGGCGAGAACGTCGACCCGGCGGACGTCACCGGCGTCGGCCAAGCACCGTCCACCACACCTTCATCCGGAAGCTAGAAGCAGCAAAGAGAGGGGAACGTACAGCCATGATGAGAAGCCTTTTCGCCGCGATCAGCGGTCTGCGTGTCCATCAGACCATGCTCGACGTGACGGCGAACGACATCGCGAACGTGAACACCGTCGGGTTCAAGGGCTCGACGGTGAGCTTCAAGGACGCGCTCGCCGAGCTCCAGTCGGGCGCGAGCGGACCGTCCACGAGCCTCGGCGGGCAGAACGCGGAGCAGATCGGGCTCGGCGTGCAACTCGGCGCGATCTCCACGAACATGGGCGCCGGCGCGATCCAGACGACGAACAACCCGTTCGACCTCGCGATCCAGGGCGAGGGCTTCTTCCGCGTCGCCGGGATCCAGACGGCCGGAACGCCGCCCACCTTCGGCACGGTCAACTACACGCGCGCCGGCAACTTCACGACCGACTCGGCCGGGAACCTCGTGACCCAGAGCGGGATGTACGTGCTCGGGCATGCCGCGGCCGGGCAGGGCCCGCCGCCCACGTTCGGTACGACGGACTCGCAGATCACGATCCCGACGACGGCCTCGTCCGTCTCGATCGGCCAGGACGGCATCGTCAGCTACATCGACTCGACCACCGGCACCTCGAAGGCGCTCGCCCAGGTCACGCTCGCGAAGTTCCCGAACGACGAGGGGCTGACGGCCGAGCCGGGCACGGACTACATCGAGTCGCCGAACTCCGGCGCGCCGACCGTCGGCGTCGCCGGCGACACGAACGGTCTCGGCACGATCGCGGCCGGCTCGCTCGAGATGTCGAACGTCGACCTCGCCGCCGAGTTCACGAACATGATCGAGGCCCAGCGTGGCTTCCAGGCCAACGGCCGCATCATCTCGACCGCCGACCAGATGCTCCAGGACCTCGTGAACCTGGGCCGCTCGTAATCGACTGACCGACCGAGGAGGACGCCGTGATTCCCCTGCACCGACTGACCCACCCCGAAGAGCCGGTGTACGTCAATCCGGACCTGATCGCGATGATCGAGTCGACACCCGACACGGTCGTCTCGATGACCAACGCGTCCAAGCTCGTCGTGGCCGAGAGCGCTGCGGAGGTGACCGAGCTCGTCTGCGAATGGCGGGCACGGGTTGTCTCCCACGCTCTCGTCGGGGTCGGGGACGAGGATGTGAGCCGGTCGCGCGCCGTCAGCATCGCGACCGTCTCTCACCTTCCGGCCTCGTCGCACGGCGGGAAGTAGCGCCGCTCAAGAAGCGGCGCCCTCGCGCCGATGAAGAGAAACGGAAAGGCGATCGGGGATCCCGGTCGCAGCAGTGTTCCAAGTGGCCAAGGAGGGCCGCGAAGATGACCCGACGGATCGGAGCTTCGTGAAGGCGATCACCGCGATCGGCATTGGTGGCACCATTGCCATCCTGCTTCTGGCCGTCCTCATGGAGGGCGGAAATCCTGTTGCATTCATCGACATCCCGGCGATCCTGATCGTGTTCGGGGGCACAGCCGGTGCGACGTTCGCCTCGACGAGCGCCTCGATGATGGGGACGTCGGTGCAGACCGCGAAGCTCGCCTTCCTCGGCGTCGAGATCGACCACTCCGACGCATCCAGGCAGATGGTGAAGCTCGCCGAGAAGGCGCGCAAAGACGGTCTGCTCGCGCTCGAGAACGACCTGGGCGAGCTCGACGACGAGTACACGAAGAAAGGCCTTCAGCTCGTCGTCGACGGTGCCGACTCCGACCTGATCCGCTCGATCCTGCAGTCCGAGGTCGACGGGATGGCCGAGCGCCATGCGCTCAACGCGAAGTTCTGGGCGACCGCGGGCGGCTTCGCACCGACCCTCGGGATCCTCGGCACCGTCATGGCGCTCGTTCACGTGCTCGAGCACCTCGACGCGCCGGCCTCCCTCGGCCACGCGATCTCCGGTGCGTTCATCGCCACGCTCTACGGGGTCGGCAGCGCGAACCTCCTCTTCCTGCCGATCTCGAACAAGCTCAAGGAGATCTCGAGCGCCGAGGTCGACTACCGCACGATGCTCCTCGAGGGCATCCTCTCGATCCAGGCCGGCGACAACCCGCGCCTCCTCGCCGAGAAGCTCGAGACCTTCATCCCGCCGAACGACCGCGGCAAGGCGAAGTCCGAGCCGAAGGCGAAGGGCGGAGCGCCCGAACCGGCGCCGGAGGCCGAGCCGCAGGCGGAGGCCGCATGAACGCAGGCTCGGCGGAGCGCCGCCGGCGCCCGGAGTGGGTATGAGCGCGCCGAGCAACCGCCGGCGGCGCGGCGGCGGCGGCCATGCCGAGCACGACAGCAGCGAACGCTGGCTCCTGACCTACGCCGACATGATCACGCTGCTCCTCGCCCTCTTCATCGTCCTCTGGTCGATCTCGTCGGTGAACGTTTCGAAGTTCGCGGCGCTGAAGCAGTCGCTCACCGAGGCGTTCTCCGGGAAGGTGCTGCAGGGAAGCTCCGGGATCCTGAGCGGCGGTACCGCCCCGCTCGAGCCCGAGGGGACGCAGGTCCAGAACATCAACGCGAGCTCCTCGAGCTCGTCTGCGACCTTCCCGAACCCGAACAGCATCTCCGACTCGATCCGGTCCGAGATCAACTCGGCACTCGCGCAGTCCGAGATCGACAACCTGAAGCGCGTCCAGGCCGAGATCCGTGCGAAGGCGCAGGAGCTCGGCCTCTCGGGCACGATCCACACCTCGATCCAGGAGCGCGGGCTCGTGATCCGGCTCCTCACCGACAAGGTGCTCTTCGCCTCCGGGCAGGCCGTCGTCGAGCCACGGTCGATTCCGCTGCTCACGGCGATCGGGAAGATCCTCGCGCACGACGGGATGACGAATCCCGTCCGGGTCGAGGGGAACACCGACAACGTCCCGATCTCGACCGCGCAGTTCCCCTCCAACTGGGAGCTCTCGGCCGCACGCGCCTCGGCTGTCCTCGAGGACCTCGTCCACGGCGGCGTCCCGCAGCTTCGCCTCTCCGTTACCGGCTACGGCAAGGAGAACCCGGTCGCGAGCAACCTCACCGTACGCGGACGAGCCCTCAATCGCCGCGTCGACATCGTCGTCCTTCGCAAGTCCTCGACCCAGGTAGGAGCATCGAAATGAAATCCAAGCTCAAGTTCATCATCCCGGTTCCGATTCTCCTCGTCGTGCTGTTCGGGGCCTACACCATGCTGCTCTCGCCGAAGCCGGCAGCCGCGAAGGAGAAGATCGTCGGGACGCTCGTTCCGCTCGCGAACCCCTTCATCGTGAACCTCGCCGGCGAGCGCTACGGCAAGCTCTCGGTCTCGCTTCTGCTCACGAAGGCACCGCCGCCTTCGACCACCGGCCTCCCGGTGACGCTGCCGGAGGACTCCGCCGTCCGCGCGATCATCACCGACGAGACGACGGGCATCCCGGCCTCCGAGCTCATCGACCGCAAGACGCGCAACGAGCTCCTCACCCGGATCCTGAAGCGGATGCAGCACACGACCGACGAGCCCGTCACCCAGGTCCTGATCACCGATCTGGCCGTGCAATGAGCGACGAGGCGGTAGTCGAGACGGCGCCCGTCCCGCTGCCCGCGGCCACCGCCGGCGCGGGCTCTCTGGCCTATGACGAGCTCGTTGCGAGTGGCAGCGCGGGAGGGGCGGATGGAGCCGACCTCTCCCTCGTCTTCGACCTTCCCGTCGAGCTGGCGGTCGAGATCGGCCGCACGACGATGACGATCCGCGAGACCCTCGCGATCGCGCCCGGCTCGCTGATCCAGCTGAACCGCCTCGCCGGAGAGCCGGTCGACCTGCTCGTGAACGGCCACCGGATCGCCCGCGGCGAGGTCGTCGCGATCGACGAGGAGTTCGGCCTCCGCGTCACCGAGATCGTCTCGCCGGAGTAGCTTACGAATGAGAAGGCGCGCGGCTTGAGTTCAGGCTTCTGCGTCGCACCCGAGAAAGACGAGAGCCAGGCCTCATCTCTGCCTGGCTGCCCGTAATGCTTCTTGCCGTACTGACCGATACACGCGAGACGGCCCGCTCGACTCTCGCTCGTCGCGGAGGTTCGAGGCAACGGCCGGAACTAAAGCCGCCGCCTTCTCATCCGTAAGCTGCTCAGCTCTGGTCGTACTCGGTGAGCTCGGTGCGGAGCTTGGTGCGAGCCGAGGCGAGGATCTGGGAGACCCGGGACTCCGTGACGCCGAGCATCCGGCCGATCTCTGCGCCCTGCATGCCCTGGACGTAGACGAGGGTGAGGACGTCGCGCTCGCGCTCGGAGAGCGTCTCGATCGCCTGCTTGAAGACGGCGGTCTTCTCGCGTGCGAGGAGCGCCCGGTCCGGATCGCCGGGGCCGGGTGCGGCGCCGATCGTCTCGCCGATCTCGCCGCCCTGCTCGTCGCCCGCGGGGGCGTTGAGCGAAACGACGTGCGCGCGGTCGAGCTCGCTCGTCCGGTCGCGAAGCTCGGAGATGCCGATCTTGAGCTCGCTCGCGAGCTCCTGCTCGTTTGCCTGGCGGCCCTGCTGGACGAGCCAGCGTTCCTGCGTCCGCTCGATCGAGCGGCCGAGGCTGCGCGACGAGCGCGAGACGCGATCCTGACGGCGGAGCTCGTCGACGATCGAGCCGGCGACGCGTGTCCAGGCGTACTGCTCGAACGTCGCACCCTTCGTCGGGTCGAATCGGTCGACCGCCTCGATGATCGCGACGAGGCCGCACGAGACGAGATCGTCGAGCTCGCAGTGGGCGGGAAGCTCACGCGCCTTCCGCGACGCCAGGTACTTCACCATCGGTGAGTAGGCGAGAACGAGCCGGTCGCGCGAGCTGGAGTCGCCGCGCTCCTTCCACGCCCGCCAGAGCGACTCGGCCTCGGGGCCGGTGAGCCGCCGGCTTTCGGCCGGTGCCTCCACGGCGTGAGGCCGGGGAACGGGGAGTTCAGTGACCTGCTCGGCCTCTGCAAGAAGAATCGAGGGAGCCATCGGGGGGAACCTCCGAGAATCGGGGGACAGGGAGAACGACCCGATCTGGATCGCCCCGGGTGGCCGATCCCCTCATCCTCCGATCCGGGTGACCTCTCACCCGGTTTGGGGTACCCCGGACGCCGGGCGCGCGCCGAACCGAGTTCCGTCCCGGGCTGGTTTCCCGGGCGTGGATCACGCTGAGCCCTGGCACCGAGAGGGCTTTGCGCATGCCGCCTCCAGTGGTGCCGCTCGTGGGTTTCGCCGCGAGAGACAACGCTCCGCCACGGATCCGCCGAACGAAGGATGGCTCGTTCGGGGGAAGCGGACTGCACTCGCTCAAGGGAGCGGAGCCGGTGACGATTACGGCCTCGCTGTGATGCTCGGTCGTCCTCCGACTGACAGCGGCCGTAGGCTGCCGCAGCATCCGCGTGCCGTAAAGGTGGTCGTGCACAAGAGCGCGACGGGCGCGAAGACCGCGTCTTTCACGCTGCACCGCGACACGACGCCGCTGCCGGCGGCGATCAGCCACCCCTCCTCGGTGGGTGCCAAGCACGTCTCCTCCTCGAGCGGCACCTTCGTGCGCACCGGCCTCGGCCTCGTGGTCGTGATCGGGCTGATCTACGGCGTCTACTGGCTGCTCAAGCGCCACAACGGCTCGAAGACCGGGCGTAGCGACGGCCGGATGATCGTGATCGCGACGACGGCGCTCGCGCCCAATCGATCCCTCCATCTCGTGACCGTCGGCGACGAGCTCGTGCTCGTCGGCAGCGCCGAGCAGGGCATCACCCCGATCCGGGTCTACTCCGAGGACGAGGCCGCCGAGCTGCGCGCTCGCCTCGACGGCGATCCGCCACCGTTGCGACCGGCGAGCGGCTTCGGCGGCGGCTTCGGCGGCTTCGTCACCGAGATGCGCGCGAAGACGGTGCGCAAGTGATGCTCTCGGAGACCATCTCGACGAACGGTGCCGGCACGCCGGTGCAGATCCTGATCCTGCTCTCGCTGATCACGATCATCCCGGGCGCCCTCCTCGCCGTCACCGGCTTCACCCGCATCCTGATCGTCCTCGGCTTCGTCCGTAACGCGCTCGGGACGCCGACGATGCCGCCGAACCAGATCCTCGTCGCGATCTCGTTCTTCCTGACGCTGTTCGTGATGGCGCCGACGTTCCACAAGATCGACACGATCGCGATCAAGCCGTACATGAACCACACGATCACCGGCAAGCAGGCCGTGCTCGCCGCCGAGGTGCCGCTCCGGACCTTCATGTTCAAGCAGACGCGGACCGACGACCTCGCGATGTTCGTGCGGCTCTCCCACGGAAAGCTCCCGAAGACCCGGGCCGACGTCCCGACGCACGTCCTCATCCCCGCGTTCATCATCTCGGAGCTCAAAACGGCGTTCCAGATCGGCTTCCTGATCTACCTGCCGTTCCTGATCATCGACATGGTCGTCTCCTCGACGCTCATGTCCATGGGGATGATGATGCTGCCCCCGGTCCTGATCTCGCTGCCGTTCAAGATCCTGCTCTTCGTGCTCGTGGACGGGTGGCACGTGGTCATCCAGTCCCTCATCAGCTCGTTCCACTGACGACGCCCACGCGCCCATTCACGCACGCCGCAAGGAGGTAATCCCATGGAGGTTTTGCTTTGAACCAGGACACCGTCACCCAGCTCGCGATCCACGCGATGACCGTCACCCTCGAGGTGTCGGCCCCGTTCCTGATCTCCGGGCTCGTGGTCGGCCTGCTCGTCTCGATCTTCCAGGCTGCAACCTCGATCCAGGAGGTGACGCTCTCGTTCATCCCGAAGATCCTCGTGACCGGCGTCGTGATCCTCGTTGCGGGCCCGTGGATGCTCGGCCAACTCGTCGCCTACACCCAGCAGCTCTTCGAGAGCATCCCGAGCCTCGTCGGCCCGTAGTGCGTCTTCTCGTGGCCACCCATTCGAAACCGGTGTTTCGCCTGGACGCGTGCTCCGCTCTCGGCGAAACGCGGAGTGGTGCCCATTGGCGGCCGATCGCGAAGCAGGCGCCAACCGCTCGTGCGGCTTCCCGCACCGGCAAGTCCTCGGGCCACCGTTCGGGGAAGCCCCACTAGATGCAGACCCTTTCGGCCAACCTTCCGGACTTCGCGGGCGCACAGGCGGTCGCCTTCGTGCTCGTGATGTGCCGGGTGGGCGGCCTGTTCGTGCTCGCGCCGATCTTCTCGGCGACCCTGATCCCGATGCAGGCGAAGTTGATCATCGCGGGCGCGATCTCGTTCGCGCTGATGCCGCTCGTCGCGCCGAAGCACGTCCCGACCGGCCTCGCGGTGGTGCCCCTGATGGTGAAGGAGATCGTCGTCGGCCTAGCCTTCGCGCTCGTGCTCGGGGCGATCGGCGCAGCGGTGCAGTTCGCCGCGTCGATCCTCGACACGATGATCGGGTTCTCGTACGCGGCCCTGATCGACCCGATGTCGAATGCGCCGGCTGCGATCCTGGGTCAGTTCTACAGCCTCTTCTCGGTGCTCGTCTTCCTGCTGATCGGCGGTGACCAGCTCATGATCCAGGGGCTCGCCGAGAGCTACAAGCTCGTCCCGATCGGCGAGATGCCGAGCTTTGCGCGCCTCGGCCTCCTGGCCACGAACGACGTCACGCAGATCGGCGTGATCGGGCTCGAGATCGCGGCGCCCGTGATCATCGCGCTCATGCTCGTCGACGTCGCCTTTGCCCTCGTAGCCAGGGCGGT
>DATBBA010000030.1:0-10795 GCA_036271235.1 Gaiellaceae bacterium | reverse complement strand
CCGCCCTTGCCCGGCTTGAGCTCGACGTTGTGGACGAGCGTGCCGGTGGGGATGTTCTCGAGCGGAAGGCAGTTGCCCGGCTTGATGTCCGAACCGGGGCCGGACTGCACCTCGGAGCCGACGCGGAGCCCGGCCGGGGCGATGATGTAGGCCTTGAAGCCATCGACGTAATGGAGCAACGCGATGCGGGCCGACCGGTTCGGGTCGTACTCGATCGCAGCGACCTTCGCCGGGATGCCGTCCTTGGTGCGCTTGAAGTCGATGATCCGGAAGCGGCGCTTGTGACCGCCGCCCTGATGGCGCGTCGTGATCCGGCCGTTGTTGTTGCGGCCGCCCTTCTTCGTGAGCTTCTCGGTCAGCTTCTTCTCGGGCTTCGACTTCGTGACCTCCGCGAAGTCGGAGACCGTCATGAAGCGACGGCCGGGGCTCGTAGGCTTGAATCGGCGTACAGGCATTAGTGATCCCCCCGGTGACATTGGTGGATGCCCGACGCGCGAGCGCCAAGCCAGGCAAGGACGCAGGGAGCCCCGATAATTTCCTCTATCGGGGCGACTGAGGACGCAGCATGGCGCAGCGTGATCACGCGCCGGGCGCCGCCGGATGTTGCCGGGGTGATCACTACAGCTGCGCTCCCTGGAAGACTTCGATGGTTTCGCCCGCCTGGAGCTGGACGACGGCCTTCTTCCAGCCCTGGCGCGTGCCCTTGATCATGCCGCGGCGCTTGGGCTTGGCCTGGACCTTGAGGACGTTGACGCTGACGACGTGGACGTCGAAGAGCTCCTCGACCGCCTGGCGGATCTGTGTCTTGTGCGCGTCAGGATGCACCTTGAAGGTGTACTTGCCGTAGACGGAGCCGTGGTAGCTCTTCTCCGAGACGACGGGTGCGAGCACGATCTGGTGGGCGTGCACTACTTAGCCCTCGTTTCGACGAGTGCGAGCGCGGCTTCGCTGACGACCAGCGAGCGCGCCCACACGACGGCAGTGACCTCGAGCTCGGACGGCGGAATCACCGCGACACGAGGGAGGTTGCGGAACGACTTGGCGGCGCTGACCTCGTCCTCGGTGAGGACGATGACGATCGGCGCTGCGAGGCCGGCCGTCTCGACGAAGCTCTTCGCGAGCTTGGTCGACGGCTCCTCGAAGGTCGTCGCGTCGAGCAGTGCGAGCGTCCCTCCGCCGGCATGGCTGGCGAGTGCCGAGCGGAGCGCGGCCTTGGCGGCCTTGCGGTTGACCTTCAGGTCGAACGTCCGCGGCACCTTCGCGAAGATATGACCACCGCCGGTGAACTGGCCCGCGCGGATGGTGCCGGCGCGGGCACGGCCCGTGCCCTTCTGCCGCCACGGCTTCGAGCGGCCGCCGGAGACGAGCCCGCGGCTCTTCGTCGCCATCGTGCCGGCACGGCTCGCGGCCTGTTCTGCGCGGACGGCCTCGTGCACGAGATGCGGCTTGACCTCGACGCCGAAGATCCCCTCCTCGAGCGAGACGTCCTTGCCCTTCGCGCCCTTGGCGTCGAAGACGTGTGCCTTCGGGGCAGCCATTAGCCGCGCACCTCGACAAGACCGTTCTTGTGACCCGGGACAGAGCCCTTGACGATCAGCAGGTTCTTCTCGGGGTCGACGCTGTGCACCGTGAGCCCGAGCTGCGTCACGCGCTTTCCGCCCATGCGGCCCGGAAGCTTCATGCCCTTGAACACCCGCGACGGTGTCGCGGAGGCGCCGACCGAACCGGGGGCCCGGACGTTGTGCGAGCCGTGGCCGCGCGGGCCGCTCGAGAAGTTGTGCCGCTTGATCGTGCCCTGGAAGCCCTTGCCGATCCCGATCCCCGCGACCTTCACCTCGTCGCCGGGCTCGAAGGCGGCAACGGTGACCGTCTCGCCCTCGAACGCGCCGTCGAGACCGCCGCGGAACTCGATGATCGTCCGATGCGCCTTGACGCCGTGGCGCTTCAGGTGCCCGAGCTCGGGCATCGTCACCTTCCAATCCGGCACCGGGTCGAAGGCGAGCTGCACGCCGTCGTAACCGTCGGTCGCGGTCGTTCTGACCTGGACGACCGGACACGGCCCGGCCTGGATCACGGTGACGGACGTCACGGCACCGGTCTCCGGGTCGAAGAGCTGGGTCATCCCCAATTTGCGGCCCAATATGCCTTTCATGATCCGAGCGCCTCCGTCACAGTTTGATCTCGATATCGATCCCGGCAGGCAAGTCCAGCCGCATCAGCTGGTCGATCGTCTTCGGGGTCGGGCTCAGGATGTCGATCAGGCGCTTGTGCGTGCGCACCTCGAAGTGCTCCCGCGAGTCCTTGTCCTTGAACGGGCTCCGGATCACGCAGTAGACGTTCTTCTCGGTCGGGAGCGGAACCGGACCGGTGATCGTCGCACCGCTCCGTTGAGCAGTGTCGACGATCTGCTGGGCCGACCGGTCCAGTTGCTGGTGGTCGTAGCCCTTGAGCCGGATGCGGATCTTTCCCTGCGCCATCACTATTTGATGATCTCCGTCACGACGCCGGCCCCGACGGTGCGTCCGCCCTCGCGGATCGCGAAGCGGAGGCCCTGATCCATGGCGATCGGCTGGATCAGCTCGATCTTCATGGTCGTGTTGTCGCCCGGCATGACCATCTCCTGGCCGTCCGGAAGGCCGATCGCGCCGGTCACGTCCGTGGTGCGGAAGTAGAACTGCGGCCGGTAGTTGTTGAAGAACGGCGTGTGCCGCCCGCCCTCGTCCTTCGAGAGCACGTACACCTCGGCGTTGAACTGCGTGTGCGGTGTGATCGAGCCGGGCTTCGCAAGCACCTGGCCGCGCTCGACCTCCTCGCGCTTGACGCCGCGCAGCAGTGCGCCGGCGTTGTCGCCCGCCTGAGCGTAGTCGAGCGTCTTCTGGAACATCTCGAGCCCGGTGACCGTGGTCTTCGCGACCTCGGGATGGATCCCGACGATCTCGACCTCGTTGCCGCTCTCGATCTTTCCCTGCTCGATCCGGCCGGTGACGACGGTGCCGCGGCCCGTGATCGTGAACACATCCTCGATCGGCATCAGGAACGGCTTGTCGATGTCGCGCTCCGGCTCCGGAATGTAGGAGTCGACCGCCTCCATCAGCTCGAGGATCTTCGGCGTCCACTCGGCGTCGCCCTCGAGCGCCTTCAGCGCCGAGACACGGATTACCGGGATGTCGTCGCCCGGGAACTCGTACTTGGAGAGCAGCTCGCGGACCTCGAGCTCGACGAGCTCGAGGAGCTCCTCGTCGTCGACCATGTCGGCCTTGTTGAGCGCGACCACGATCGCCGGCACCTCGACCTGGCGGGCCAGGAGGATGTGCTCGCGGGTCTGCGGCATCGGGCCGTCGGCAGCCGAGACGACGAGAATCGCGCCGTCCATCTGTGCGGCGCCCGTGATCATGTTCTTGATGTAGTCCGCGTGCCCCGGGCAGTCGACGTGCGCGTAGTGACGGTTGGCCGTCTCGTACTCGACGTGCGAGGTGTTGATCGTGATGCCCCGAGCGCGCTCCTCGGGTGCGTTGTCGATCGACGCGAAGTCGCGTGCCTGCGTGTCGCCGCTGCCGGTGTCCGCGAGCACCTTCGTGATCGCAGCCGTGAGCGTCGTCTTTCCGTGGTCGATGTGCCCGATCGTGCCGACGTTGACGTGCGGCTTCGAGCGCTCGAACTTCTGCTTAGCCATAGTGACTTATTCCTCCGTTGGCCTTGAATGTCGGGGAGCTCCGGTTAGGAGCCGCCGCCGCCCTTTTCGATGATCTCGTCGGCGATCGACTTTGGAACGTCTTCGTACCGCTCGAACTGCATGGTGAAGTCTGCGCGTCCCTGCGACATCGAGCGCAGGTCGGTCGCGTAACCGAACATCTCGGACAGCGGCACGATGGCCTTCACGACCTGCGCGTTGCCGACCGGGTTCATTGACTCGATCCGGCCGCGCCTCGAGTTGAGGTTGCCGATCACGTCGCCGAGGTAGTCGTCCGGCGTCGTGACCTCGACCGCCATCACGGGCTCGAGCAGCTTCGGCTTCGCCCGCTTCATCGCTTCCTTGAATGCCATCGAGCCGGCGATCTTGAATGCGCGCTCGCTCGAGTCGACGTCGTGATAGGAGCCGTCGATCAGCTGGACCTTCACGTCCACGACCGGGTAGCCGGCAAGAACGCCGGAGCCCATGGCCTCGCGGATGCCCTCGTCGACCGGCTTGATGTACTCCTTCGGGATCTTGCCGCCGACGATCTTGTCCTCGAACTCGTAGCCCGCGCCCGGCTCCTGGGGGAGCAGGTTGATCACGGCGTCGCCGTACTGACCCGAGCCGCCGGTCTGGCGCACGAAGCGGCCCTGGATCTTCTCGGCGGCCTGCCCGATCGTCTCGCGATAAGCAACCTGCGGCCGGCCGACGTTGGCGTCGACGTTGAACTCGCGCTTGAGGCGGTCGACGATGATCTCGAGGTGCAGCTCGCCCATGCCGGCGATCAGCGTCTGCCCGGTCTCTTCGTCGGAGGTGACGCGGAAGGTCGGATCCTCCTCGGCCAGACGGGTGAGGCCGTTGCCGAGCTTGTCCTGGTCTGCCTTCGACTTCGGCTCGACGGCGACGGCGATCACGGGCTCCGGGAACGTCATCGACTCGAGCACGATCGGGTTCGCCTCGGCAGAGAGCGTGTCGCCGGTCGTCGTCTGCTTCAGCCCGACGCCCGCTGCGATCTCGCCCGCGCCGATCTCCTCGCGCTCCTCGCGATGGTTCGCGTGCATCTGCAGGATGCGGCCGACGCGCTCGGTCTTGCCGGTCGTCGCGTTCAGCACGCGGTCGCCGGCCTTCAGCTTGCCGCTGTAGACGCGGAAGTACGTGAGCTTGCCGACGAACGGGTCGGACATGACCTTGAAGGCGAGTGCGGAGAACGGCGCGTCCATCGTGGCGGGGCGCTCGGCCTCCGCCTCGGTCTTCGGGTCGATGCCGACGACCGGGGGTACGTCGAGCGGGCTCGGTAGGTAGTCGATCACCGCGTCGAGGAGCGGCTGGACACCCTTGTTCTTGAACGCGCTCCCGAGCAGCACCGGCGTGATCTCGTCGGCGATCGTCGCGGCGCGGAGCGCACGCTTGATCTGCTCGACGGTGACCGAGCTCTCGTCCTCGATGTAGGCCTCGAGCACCTCGTCGTCGAAGTTCGAGACGGCATCGATCAGCTGATGGTGGTACTCGTGAGCCTGCTCGGCGAGCTCGCCCGGGATCTCGGTCGTCTCGAACTCCTGGCCGAGGTCGTCCTTGTAGATGATCGCCTGCATCTCGACGAGGTCGATCACGCCCTTGAAGTTCTCCTCGGCGCCGATCGGGATCTGCACGGGAACCGGGTTCGCGCCCAGGCGGTCGCGCATCGACTGCACGGCGGCGAAGAAGTTCGCGCCGGTGCGGTCCATCTTGTTGATGAACGCGATCCGCGGGACCTTGTACTTGTCGGCCTGGCGCCAGACGGTCTCGGACTGCGGCTGGACTCCGGCGACCGAGTCGAAGACGGCGACGGCGCCGTCGAGGACGCGCAGGCTGCGCTCCACCTCGACCGTAAAGTCCACGTGTCCGGGCGTATCAATAATGTTGATCCGATGATCGCGCCACGTCGCCGTCGTCGCAGCAGAGGTGATCGTGATTCCGCGCTCCTGCTCCTGCGCCATCCAGTCCATCGTGGCCGCGCCTTCATGAACCTCACCCATCTTGTGGGTGCGGCCCGTGTAGTACAGGATCCGCTCGGTCGTCGTGGTCTTGCCCGCGTCGATGTGGGCCATGATCCCGATGTTCCGGACGCGATCCAGCGCGATTCTCGATTCAGTCACAGACACGGTTCTTTTCCTTTAAGCCTTTCTGTCCTACCACCGATAGTGCGCGAACGCCTTGTTGGCCTGCGCCATGCGATACATGTCGTCTTTCCGCTTGAACGCCGCTCCCTGCTGCTCGAGCGCGTCCAGGATCTCGCCTGCGAGCTTGTCGGCCATGTGCTTCTCCCGACGGTCCCGCGAAAACGTGACAAGCCAGCGTAGCGCCAGGGTGCGCCCTCGCCGCTGCGGCACCTCGATCGGCACCTGGTAGTTCGCTCCACCGACGCGGCGGCTGCGAACCTCGAGCACCGGCGTGACCGTCTTCACAGCCTGCTCGAGCACCTCGGCCGGCGGCCGGCCCGTCTTGGCGCCGACCTTGTCGAGCGCGCCGTAGACGATCGTCTCGGCGGTCGACTTCTTGCCGTCGAGCATCACCCGGTTGATCAGCTGCGTGACGAGCACGCTGTCGTACATCGGGTCGTTCGAAAGCGAACGCGGCTGAATGTCTGCGCGGCGAGGCATAGGGAACCCTAGGAGGGCTTCTTGGCGCCGTACTTGGAGCGCGCCTGCCTACGGTCGGCGACTCCGGAGGCGTCGAGCGCCGCGCGGATCACCTTGTACCGGTAACCGGGGAGGTCCTTGACACGGCCGCCGCGGACGAGCACGACCGAATGCTCCTGGAGGTTGTGACCCTCGCCAGGGATGTAGGTACCGACTTCGAGGCCGTTCGTGAGCCTGACGCGCGCGATCTTGCGCAGCGCCGAGTTCGGCTTCTTGGGCGTCATCGTCGAGACGCGCGTGCAGACACCCCGCTTCTGCGGAGCGCCCTGGAGGTGCGGCGTCTTTGTCTTCTCGGGCTTGGACTTGCGGCCCTTGCGGACGAGTTGGTTGACAGTCGGCATCTTTGGTCTTGGCTCCTGACAGGTTCTCCGTGAGACAAATGCGGCTCGTTACGCACAAAAGGTCGGCCCGGGCGCTCTGGCCCGTGCCGAACCGCCCGGAGAATGTAGCAAACAAGCGGTCCCCGGCGCCGTGATGGTCCATTGGCCCTTAAAGGTGATAACAATGAGACGAACCCTGGGTACTTCCAGCACGAGATACAGGTGACGGGGTTGATGTGACGGGCCTGCGGACGTGACGGGTATCGCTCTTGGCATCGCTATCGGGTTGTGCTGCGTCGCGGTCGCAGTGTTCATTGCCGTGCGAGCACGCAGGAACGCAGATGCACGCGTGCGCCAGCTGGTCGAGCGGCTCGAGCAGACTCCACAGGTCGTGCCCGCCTACCGTTCGGAGACCTCGGCAAGCAACGGAGCCGAGCTCGCCGCCTCGCTCGACCCGGCCGACGTGATCGACCGGACCCTCGACGCGGTCGTTGCCCTGCAGGGGGTCGACGCCGCGCTGCTTGCGATCGGCGAGCCCGAGGACGGAGGGACGAACCACGCCGCCGGTCTGAGCGAGGACGAGGTGTCCCGCACCCTGCTGCACATGCCGAGCCATCCTGACCTCCGCGCGCTCGAGGTCGTGTACCGCTACCGCCTCGAGGACGTCGGCGAGGGCTCGAAGCTGCCGCGGTCCGCACTCACCGTGGCGCTCCGGGCCGAGGGCGAGTCGATCGGATCGCTCGCGGCGATCTCGCGCTCGACTGCGAACGGCTTTCCCCAGGGAGCACAGGAGGCGCTCGAGTCCCTCGCGCGCCGGGCCGGCCCCGCGCTCTGGAATGCGCTCCGCTTCACCGAGGCGCGCGAGCTGGCCGAGCTCGACTCGCTCACCGGGCTCCACAACCGACGGCTGTTCTACGAGTTCCTCGCCCGGGAGATCGCGCGTGCGCGCCGCTACGAGCGGTTCGTGTCGGTGATCGTGTTCGACCTCGACGACTTCAAGCGGATCAACGACCGGCTCGGCCATCTCGGCGGCGACGCCGTGCTGATGGGTGTCTCCGAGGCTGTTCGCTCGGCCGTGCGGGAGACGGACATCCCGTGCCGGGTCGGCGGGGACGAGTTCGCGGTGATCCTGCCCGAATCGAGCCGGGACGACGCGGAGCTCCTCGCCGACCGGATCTCGCTTGCGATCCGGGGTCAGAAGATCGACAAGGTCGGGGCATTGAAGATCTCCGCGGGCGTGTCCGAGCTGCGCGCGAACGACACGGCCGCCGATCTCTTCAAACGCGCCGACGACGCGCTCCTGCGCGCCAAGGGCTCGGGTAAGGCACGGGTCGTGGCAAGCTGAAGCCGGCTTGCGCCTCCGCCCGCTTCCATTCGCCGCCCTCGTCCTCCTCGCAGCCGCCTTCGCCGCCGGCTCGCGTGGCGCCACCCCCCGCCCCAGCCTGCAGACACCTGGTCAGTGCGAGGCCGGGATCGAGCTCACGGGCGCTCCGCGGTTCTTCTGCAACCTGATCTCGTTCGCGAAGCCGGCGGGCTGGGCGCTCCGGCCGAGCAACCAGATGCTCGTCGCCGCGCCGGGTGCTCCCACCTCGAAGAGCAGCTTCACCGTGACCACCGGAGCACGGTCGTACCCGTCGTTCTCGAGCTTCGCGGCGGTCGAGACCCCGGTGGCGAAGCGTCTGCTGCGGGCAGGCGGCGCGCATGTCCTCGTGCAACGGGAGACGCTGTCGGCGGGAGACGCGATCGTTGCCACGGCCAACCTGCCCGACGGCTCGACACATGTCGTGATCGCCCTGCTCTTTCACAAGGTGCCGTACGTGATCTCGGCCGTCGCGGCCTCAGCGGTCGACCTCGCAGACGTCGACCGCATGATCGCCTCCGCCGACTTCGGCCATCCGGCGGGGCTCGCGAACCACCTCGAGCTCGCGATGGACTGGAAGCAGACGGCGTATCTCCACGGAGGAGCGGTCGGCTCGGTCGCTGCATCGAATCTGGAGATCGGGAACCGCCACTGGTCGCTCCACGTCACGCTCGCGAACCCCGGGCGTGCCGCGGTGCGCGTGAACGGCATCGCCCTCTTCCGGTACGTCCCGACCTACCTGGCGAACCCGGCCGGCTACACCTCGATCAGCACCGGCTCGCGGCTCGTCCCGCGGCCGGCGGGCTTCGACCGGAGGGACGGAACCTTCATGCTCCGCGCGGGACAGACCTGGACCGGCGAGGTCGAAGGCACCGAGAACATCGCCCAGCCCGACCAGTTCGTGCGCATCGGGACGGGATTCGCCCCTGCCGCCTCGGGCACGCCGGTGTCCTCACCGCTGTTCGGTCCGCTCCTCGGGGCACCGGCCGCGGCCTGAGAACGGTCAGGCGGTCGCGACGGCGACCGCGACCGAGGAGATCCCGCCCGTCGTCTCGCTGACGCACCGGCCAACGCTCGCGGCGGCCTCCGCGCACTTCTTTGCCGACGAGCTGCCGACATACGCGAAGAGGTACTTGATGCCTGCGACGTGACGTGCCAGCGTGTAGGAGCCGTCTTCGCGCGTCGCGGCCCTACCGATCCGGTGCCAGCTCGAGGAGTTGGCCGTCGCCCCGCCATAGACGTAGACGGGGACGTGCGCGCGAACATAGCCGCCGCCCCGAACCGCACCGACCACCTCGAGCATCCCCGAAGCGGCTGTCCGAGTCGCTTCGATCGAGATCTGCTGGGGCACGAGGTCAGCCGCGAGCATCTCGTATCCCTTCGCGGCGTCCGGCTTCCCGTCCGTCCCGGCCGGGATGACGAGGGCCGCGATGTAGTAGGTGCCGGTGTCCGCCGGGTTGCGGAAGGTGCCGCTCGTCCCGAACGAGACGGAGCTCGCCCGCAGTTCCTTGGCGGCAAGGCCTCCGAGGCAAACCGTGAGCCGGGTCCCGAGCGCCGAGCGGTCGAGCGCGACCGGGAGCCTTATCGCACCGTCCCTCCCCGCCAGGACGAGGTTCCAGTAGGCACTGTGGTGCCCACCCTGACAGCCGCTTGCGCGGGAAAGTGCGGCGAACCCGCCCGCGGACGCTACGACGAGCTGTCCGGTATACGAAAGCGCCTTACCCTTCGCCGGCAAGGCCGTCAGAGCGGCGGCGCCGAGCTTCGCCCCCACCGCATGCGCCGGAGCAAGACGGTATTGACTCGGGACCTCGATCTGGATCGCTGCGGGAGCTGCACCGCGCTCCAGGCCCGATGCGGCGAACGAGAGGTTGTTCGACTGGGCGAGGAACTGGTAGTCGCCCCCGACCGCGAAGATCGGCCGGCCGGGCGACTGCCCGGCTCCGGCGGGTAGCACCAAGACCGCGGCGGCGATGGCCGCGACCGGCGCGGCAAGGAGCTTCGGCAATCCCATCGCAGCTCGCGCTCAGGCGGTCGCGGTCGTGACCTCGACGATTGCGGTCGCGAGGCCGGTCGACCGGATCGAGCAACCCACGAGAGCCGGCGATGTGCCGGACCAGATCGGATGGCGGTAGGCGAGCGCGAGTGCAGTCAACGCGGACCACCGTTTCAGCACATGCACGGGCGCAAGTGTAGGCGAATCGCCTGACCAGCCGAAGCGGCGGATCGGAGCACCGAGGTACGGAGGCGCCCCACGGGACAGGGCAGTTGGGACAGGGCAGTCGGGACAGGCCCTTGTCAGTACGCGCTACGTCCATCTCGACAATGCCACAACCCGATTCCCAGCCTTCCTTCAGGCTTCGTTAAGGTGGTTGGGGTTGTATTCGTTGCGCCCAAGGGATCCGAAGCGAGGAGTATCGATGGCCGTTTTCAAGAGTCGTGGTGGGAAGATCGTTGCCGGAACAGCCGTCGTCATCGTCGCCGCGGGCAGCGGCGCCGCACTCGCCGCCACCCAGCTGAGCTCACCGAGCGCTCACGACAGCGCGATCATCACCGACGCCGCCGGCCAGCTCGGGGTGCAGCCGAGCGCCCTCTCGAGCGCCCTGACGAAGGCCTACGAGGACCAGATCCAGGCTGAGGTGACCGCTGGGAAGCTCACCCAGAGCCAGGCCGATGCGCTCAAGAAGCAGGTCGAGGCGGGCAACGTACCGCTCTTCAGCGGGGCAGGCGGGGGATTCGGGGGCGGCCCGCACGGCGGGCCGCACGT
>DATBBA010000029.1:0-101048 GCA_036271235.1 Gaiellaceae bacterium | reverse complement strand
CTCTACACGTCCGGCACGACGGGCCCGCCGAAGGGGGTTGTCCTCTCACAGCGCGCGAAGGCGATCCAGTATCTCGCCTCGGCCGCGGAGTTCGGGATCGGCGCGCCGAGCGAGCGTTCGCTCACGGTGGGCCCGCTGACCCACGGAGCCACGCTCGGCCTGGCGATCGCGACGATCAACGCCGGCGGACGGGTCGTCGCGCTGCCGCTCTTCCACCCCGAGGCGATCTTCCGTCAGGTCGAGCTCCACCGGATCACGAACTTCGCGGTCGTTCCGACCCATCTCAAGGTCCTGCTCGAGTTCGGCGCCTCGGACGCCCGAGAGCTCGACACGAGCTCGCTCCGCCACATCGTGGTCGGTGGGGCCGCACTCCCGCTCGCGCTGAAGGAGCAGGCGATCGAGTTCTTCGGCCCCGGCATCGTGCAGGAGAACTACGGCTCGTCGGAGATCGGGGTGTCGTCGTGGCTCCGCCCCGAGGATCAGCTGCGAAAGCACGGGTCGGTCGGGCAGCCGTTCCACTCGGTCACGATCCGCATCGTCGGCGAGGACGGTGCCGAGGTGCCGATCGGGCAGGTCGGATCCCTTCAGCTCAAGGCGCCGACGGCGTTCGACGGCTACTGGCGCCGGCCGGCGGACACGGCGGCTGCATTCCGGGACGGGTTCTTCGTGACGCGCGATCTCGCCCGTCTCGACGAGGAGGGCTTCATCTACCTCTGCGACCGCATCGACGACTCCATCAACACCGGCGGCCTGACCGTGCTTCCGCGGGAGATCGAGGACGTCCTCGTGCGCCATCCCGACGTCGCCCAGGCGGTTGCCTTCGGCGTGCCCGACGTTCATCTCGGCGAGGCCGTCCGGGCTGCGGTCGTCCTGCGGCCCGGCGGCGAGCGCGACGTCAGGGGGCTGCTCGCGTTCTCGGCGGCCAACCTCGGGCGCGAAAAGCGGCCGAAGGCGATCGACATCGTCGCGGAGATTCCGACCGACGCGACCGGAAAGATCCTGCGGCGCCGGTTGCGCGACCCCTTCTGGGCTCTCGAGTAGCGCGGCCGAGGGGTCCCTCCGGACCGGTCGTTACGCTTGGCGACTCTGTCAGGGCCATGAATGCCGGGGATAAAGGGGCGAGGATTGGGACGGTTCGTCCTGCGATGACCGAGATTGCCGATGCTGCCGCCCCGGAGCAGGCGCTCGAGATCACCGTTTCCGAGGGGTTCGAGGCATGGCTTGCGAGCCAGGGCACGAGCCTCGTCTTCGCGACGCCGCCGGCGAAGATCTTCCTGGTAGGCCTCGACGCGGGCGGCGAGGTCTCGATCTACGAGCGGACGTTCAACAAGTGCATGGGGATCGCCCAGGTCGATTCCCAGACGATCTACCTCGGAACGCGCCACGAGCTCTGGCGGCTCGAGAACGTCCTTCGGCCCGGAGAGCTGACCGACGACGGGTACGACCGGCTCTTCGTCCCACTCGAGAGCTCGGCGACCGGCTATCTGAACACTCACGACCTGGGCGTCCAGGCCGACGGGGGCGTGCTCTTCGTGAATACCCGCTTCGGCTGCCTCGCCGCGCCAAGCGACACCCACAGCTTCGTGCCGGTGTGGTGGCCGCCGTTTCTTCCCGGGCCCTGGCCGAACGATCGCTGCCACCTGAACGGCCTCGCGATGAAGGACGGCCGCGCAGCCCACGTGACGACCGTCAGCCAGACCGTGCGGGTCGACGGGTGGCGCAACCATCGGCGTGACGGCGGCACCGTGATCGATGTCGCGAGCAACGAGATCGTCGCGACGGGCCTTTCGATGCCCCATTCGCCGCGCTGGTACCGCGACCGGCTCTGGGTTGCGAACGCGGGAAGCGGCGAGCTCGGCACGATCGATCTGCAGGCCGGTCGCTTCGAGCCGATGACGTTCGCCCCCGGCTTCGTCCGCGGCCTCTGCTTCTCGGGGGACTACGCGGTGCTCGGATCGTCGAAGCCGAGACACGGCGACCTGTATTCGGGGCTCGCCCTGGACGGGAAGCTCGAGCAGGCGGGTGAGAGCCCCCAGCTCGGGCTGTTCGTGATCAGCCTCCTCACCGGGGAGATCGTCGAATGGCTGCTGATCGACGGGCCGGTACGCGAGCTCTTCGAGGTCGTGGCCCTCCCCGGAGTTCGCCGCCCGAAGGCGATCGGGATCATGAGTGACGAGATCGCGTCGTTGAGCCGCTTCGATTCGGTCCCCGGACTCGTCTCGGCCGCGCTGTGACGGTTTCCCCGCTCGTGCCGGAGGGCCCGCTTCGCCCCGGTCTCTTCGAGCTTGCGTCCTTCAACGTCTCGCCGTCGGACGGGTTCGTCGAGTGGCTCGCGTCCGAGAACGTGAGCCTGGCGCTGACGATGGGCAACATGCTCGCGCTGATCGGCCGGGATCGCGAGGGTGGGTTGCGGGTCGCGACTCGTCCGTATCCGACGGCGGCCGGGCTCGCGACGGACGGATCCCGGACGTTCTATCTGGCAAGCGGCTGGCAGCTCATCCGGTTCGAGGATGCCCTGCTCGAAGGAACGCGCGACGCGGAAGGCCACGATCGCCTCTTCATGCCTCAGAAGGCAGTCACGATCGGGGCACTCGTCACCTATGACATCGCTGTCCCGGCAACAGGGGCGCCGCTCTTCACCTCAGCTCTGTGCAACTGCGTGGCGATGCCTTCGCGCCGGCTGAACTTCACCGCCGTCTGGAAGCCGCCATTCGTCACGGACCTCGTGGGCGAAGACCGCTGCCACCTCACCGGGCTCGCCCTCGACGGCGCCAAGCTCGCCTATGTCACGTGCGCGGCGGAGTCGAATGTCGCAGGTGGGTGGCAGGATTCGCTCAACTCCGGTGGGGTCGTGGTCGATGTAGAGGCGAACGATGTTCTCGCGAAAGGGATATCGCTGCCACATTCGCCCCGGATCCATGACGGACAGCTCTACGTTGCCGCCGCCGGCGACGGCGCGCTCCTGCGCGTCGACCGCGCAACGGGTGACCGCGAAGTCGTCGTCCAGCTACCCGGGCTCGTGCGCGGGCTGGATTTCAGCGGACAGTTCGCGGTTGTCGGCTGCTCGAAGGTGCACGAGGACGGTCCGTACGTCGGCGTTCCGATCGGAGGTCTCGATGCGACCGGGCAGAGGAACGGCGTGACCGTCGTGGACCTCCGGACCGGCCGGGCTGTTCACGAGCTCATCTTCGAGGGCGCCTCGGGCGAGGTTTTCGGCGTATCGCTCATCCGAGGGGCGGCCCATGTCGGGGTCGCGGAAGGTGCAGGCCGAGGTTGGGAGCAACTGTCGATCGGGGACATCGAACCGGCAACCAGACCACAAGGAGAGCGATGAAGCAGCAAGTTCGGTCGGAGCATTGGCAGCTGGGTGATGCCGATGAAGCGAGGCGCTCCCTGGTGAGCCTCTCAGGGACCACAGGCACCCTCAACGCGACCGTCGCCGCGCCGTCACAGCCGCGCGGCTGGGTCGTGTTCGCGACGGACGACTCGGTCGATCCGGCCGACGCGGTTCAGGCCGCTCGTGCGTTCAACGCGCTCGCGCTCGGGGCACTCAGCGTCGACCTCTCGACGACGGGCACGGAAGCGGCGATGAGCGATGCGCTCCTGGATGCGCGCGAGTGGCTGATCGAGAACGAAGCGGCATCCCTGCCGGTCGGGCTCGGCGGAGCCGGGACGACAGCCTCCTCCGTGCTTCGCGCCGCGAGGAGCTGCTCTCACGAGACACCTGCGTTGATTTTCTGGAACGGGACGTTCGTCTCGGATCCGGCGCCCTCCTCGATTCCGACATTGCTGCTCCTCGACCGCGGCCGCTCGCGGCGCGACCGGCGCGACCAGCGCCGTGCCGCACGCAAGCTCGGACCGCGCGCGGAGCTCGTGATCTCTCCGGGTCTCGGTGCGAGGGCCGACGCGATCATCCGCGACTGGTACGAGCAGGCGCTCCTGCGCGGCGAGAGGCCGGCCCCGCTCCCCGTTCGCCGTGACCTCTCTCGCAAGCTGGCGGTGGGTCTCGTTGCCGCTGCGGCGATTGCGGTTCCCGTCTCGGCCGAGGCCGGGATCGGAACGGGCTCGTCGCTTTCCGCCCGCCCGATCGCCGGTGGCAAGGCCGTTGCCGCTCATCGGATCGCCGGCGACGGGTTCGGAGCGTCGTTGGCGAAGCCCACGCTCACGCGGCATTCGGCCCTCGGCCCGATCCGCTCGGGCGCCCTCCTCGGGCCGGCGGCCGGACGGTGGCTCGGGAAGCCCATCGCCGCGCCACGCATCTCGGGTGACGGCTTCAGTTCAGCCGTACGGTCGCTCCTTTCCCGCGGCTCGCTCGGCCTCACCGACGGCAAGGGTGTCGAGTACTTCGTGAACACGGACATCACCTACAGCACGACGAGCGGCGCCAGCGGTGCGATAAACGAGGCGAGCTTCACGGCTTCCCACTCCGACGTCTCGACCTCGGCCGGTGGAGTGACCTCCTCGCAGCTCAACGACGCCTTCGACGGCTACAACGCGATGGCCGTCCACGTCGGTGCCGGAGCTCCGTCGGGCCCTGCCGAGACGGAGGATGCGAACTTCACCTACTACAACAACAACGGCGTTCCGTCGTCCGACTGCAGCGGCCGCCAGCTCGACTTCAACCCTCAGGTGGTGAGCGGCGTCCAGATGACCCGGAAGGTCTATGTCCCGACCGTTGGCAGCTATGCACGGTGGGTTAACTTCTTCACGAACACCACCGGTGCCCCGATCACGATGACGATGTACGTGGCGAACAACCTCGGCTCAGACGCGAACACGAGGATCACCGGAAGCTCGAACGGGGACACCACGGCCGACCTGACAGACAGCTGGGTGACGTCGTTCCAGAACTTCAGCGGATCCACGTCGAGCGATCCCCGCCTCGGCCATGTCCTTCAGGGCCCCGGCGCGGCCACCGGCCTGTCACAGCTCCACTTCGTGGACGGTGACGACAACCCGTACTGGGCCTACACGATCACGCTGGCCGCAGGCCAGACGAAGGCGATCGCGAACTACGCGGTTGCCGCCGACAGCAAGGCAGCCTCGGCAACCGGTGCTGCGGCACTCGTCACGGCTCCTCCGGTCACCTGCCTCAGCTCGGCCGAGCAGAGCGAGATCGTGAACTTCAACCTGTCCCCGCCGGCACCGGCCGGTTCGGGAGAGGAAGTCGGCTACTGCGCCGTTGCAGGCGACAGGAACCCGGTGACGGGCGCTCTGATCCAGCCGGGAACCTTCCTGGTGCTCGACCCGGGCCAGCCGGCGACCGACCCGTCGTATGCTGGGGCGACCCCGGCGAACTACCTGCAGGGCCTCGGCATCGCCTGCGGCGTCCCGGCCGGCTACGTCCTCTCGACCGAGAAGGTCGGGTACGGCGGGCACGGCGATCCCGGCCTGTACGCGTACTACACCAAGAGCTAGCCGAGCCCAGAGCTCAGCACGACCACAGGGATCCCGGAGCGCAGACGATCGCGATCCGGGATCCCTGACACGTATGGCGTGGCGTGTCTTCGCGGTACGTATCGTGTGAACCGCGTCGATTTCGGGGCACGGTGAGGAGGGGCGATGGCCGGTCAGCGGGGGATGCGGGAGCAGAACGTCGATCTTGCGCGGCTGATCGTCTCGTGCCGTGACCGCCACGGGATCGTCGCCGCGCTCTCGACGTGCCTCGCCGACGCCGGGGCGAACATCGTCGGATCCGACCAGTACTCGACCGATCCCGAGGGAGGCAGCTTCTTCCTGCGGATGGAGTTCCATCTCGCGAACCTCGAACGCGAGCGCGCAGCACTCGAGACGCGGCTGGAGGCGATTGCGGGCGAGCTCGACCTGGAGTGGCGGCTGACCCCGAGCAGCGTTCGGAAGCGTGTCGCGATCTTCGCCTCGAAGACCGACCACTGCCTGCTCGACCTCCTCTGGCGTTGGCGCCGTCTCGAGCTCCCGATGGACGTCGTCTGCGTCGTCTCGAACCACCCGGATCTCGAGTCCGAGGTTCGCGCGTTCGGCGTGCCGTATCACCACATCCCGGTGACGCCCGAGACGAAGGCCTCTGCGGAGCAGCAGCAGTTGGGGCTACTCGCGGGGAAGGTCGATCTCGTCGTGATGGCGCGCTACATGCAGATCCTCACCGCCGACTTCCTCGAACGAATCGGGGCGCCTGTGGTCAACATCCATCACTCGTTCCTGCCGGCGTTCGCGGGCAGCAAGCCGTACGAGCGGGCCCACGACCGAGGCGTGAAGCTGATCGGAGCGACCGCCCACTACGCCACCGCCGACCTCGACGAGGGCCCGATCATCGAGCAGGACGTCAGCCGCGCCTCCCACCGCGCCGGCCCCGAGGAGCTCGAGGCGATCGGCCGCGACGTCGAACGCACCGTCCTCGCCCGAGCCGTCCGCTGGCACCTTGACGACCGCGTCTTCGTCGACGGCCGCCGGACGATCGTGTTCTAGTCCCTCACCAATCCGTCGGCCGGTAGTCCTTCAGGAACTGGCCCCAGACGTGCTCTCCGCTGTTGAACCCGCTGATGAGCGGATCGAGGATGCGTGCCGCGCCGTCGACGATGTCGAGGGGCGGGCGGAAGCGGTGCTCGGCGGTCTTGCGCTCCGCGATCGCGGCCGGGTCCTCGTCGCTGACCCAGCCGGTGTCGACGCTGTTCATGTGGATGCCGTCGCCGAAGTAGTCGGCGGCGGAGGTGCGGGTCATCATGTTCAGGGCCGCCTTGGCCATGTTCGTGTGAGGATGGCGCGTCGTCTTGAAGCGGCGGTAGAACTGGCCTTCGACGGCCGAGACGTTGACGATGTGCTTGTCGCGCTCCGGGGTCGCGAGCATCAGCGGCTTGAGCCTCGCGTTCAGCAGGAATGGGGCGACGGCGTTCACGAGCTGCGTCTCGAGCAGCTCGACGGTGGAGACGTCGGCGAGCAGGAGCCGCCAGGAGTTCTGGTCGCGCAGGTCGACCTGCTGGAGATCGGCATCGAGCGCGCCGGTCGGGAAGAGCGCGTCGCCACCGGCGAGATCCTCCGGGAGCAGCGGAACCTGCGACAGCTCGGCCGGACTGGTCATCCCCGGCAATGCGGCTGCGCCGTTCCTCGCAAGCGCGGCCGCGCCGCCGCCGCGCAGCTGTTCGTAGGAGCCGACGAGCTTCCGGACGTGGGCCGGCATCGTCCGCTCGGCGGCAGACTCGCTCTCGATCATGTGCCGGTAGAACTCGGCCGGGCGCCGAACCGTCTGGCAGGCGTTGTTGACGATGAAGTCGAGCCGCCCTCGGGTGTCTCCGAGGTGTGCGCAGAGCGCGTCGACGCTCGGTGTGTGCCGGAGGTCGAGGCCGAACACCTCGAGGCGCTCGCCCCATTCGGCGAAGTCCGGCTCGCGTGCGTAGCGGGCGGCGCAATCGCGCGGGAACCGCGTCGTGACGATCAGCTGCGCCCCTGCCCGGAGCAGCTTGATCCCCGCCTGGTAGCCGATCTTCACCCGCCCGCCCGTGAGGAGCGCGACGCGTCCGCCGAGGTCGGCGGTCTCGCCGCGCTTCGCGAAGTTGAAGTCGCCGCACGACCCGCAGAGCTGATCGTAGAACGGATGCACCTCGACGTAATGGCGCTTGCAGACATAGCAGTGCTGCGGCTCGATCACCTCGCGTCGCTCGGCGGAGCCATCCTCCTGGACGAACTCACTCGGCGCCTCGAAGTTGGGCGTGGTGAAGACCGGCTTGTCGCGAAGCACCCGCAGCCCGGTCTCGGCCAGAACCTGCTCGTCGCGCGAGCGGCGCTCGAGCTTCTCGCGCCGCCGCACGGCCTTGCCCCAGCGCCGGCGCGCCTCTAGGTCGGGGTTGTAGACCTCGCCGGCCGCCGACAGCAGCCGGGTCCGCTCCTCCACCGAGAGCGCCCCGAGCAAACCGCGATCGCGAACGACCGCTTCGAGAGACTCGATCGCCGCCCGCAGCTTCTCGGACGCGTCGGTCTCCTCCTGATTCTCGGGGTCCACGTTCGCCATCCGTAGTGCTGAAGGTACCGTCGGAAGGGTCCGACAACGGGCTCGACCAAGGGAGGATCGATGGTCTTCGAACGCGTAAAACCTCTGATCGTGGCGGGAGCACTTGCCGCCGCCGCATCAACGGCATCGGCTGCGCAGGCGAGCGCTCCTCCGGTTGGGTCGCTGCCCGCGGGTCACACCGCGCGGATCCAGACCGTCGCCGGAGAGCTCGTCGCCGTGGCGCTGCCGCATCGGGCGGGCGGGAAGACCTGGCGTGTCGCGCGTGCGTTCGATTCGAAGGTCGTCACCGAGGCTTCCGAAGCCGACGTCGGCAAGAACGTCGTCCTCGTCTTCCGCGCGAACGGGAAAGGCACGACCAGGCTTGTCTTCGCTCTGACACGAGGTGAGAGCGCGAAGGCCTTCGAGTCGCGCACGTTCGTGGTGAACGTGTCGTAGCGCGACAAACGAGAGCTCCGATCTCGGCGGTTATCCTGGGGTGGTGCTGCGGCGGATGATTCGCGGGTTTGCGGTCTTGGCGATCGCGTCCGCCGCCGCTGCCACCCTCGCCTCGTCAGGAGGCGCCATCACCGGCGGAACGCTGATCCAGATCGCGTCGAGCCCCTCGACGGTGTACGTCGAGTACGGCATCGGCGACAACTCGTACTACCGCTGCACGGGCTCGATCCTCGATCCCTCGCATGTCGTCACGGCGGCCCACTGCCTGTATGACCTCGATGGTCCGAAGACGCTCGCGCAGGCGTCCCAGCTGATGGTCGACGCCGGTCTCTCGAACTTCTTCACGCCGACCGCGGCGGACTCGGCGCAAAGCGTCCGCGTGAGCTCCTTCCGTATCCATCCCGGCTTCTCTCTCGGGCCGAGCGAGGATGTGGACGACGTCGCGGTGCTGACCCTGGCCACGCCGATCGATCTCAGCCGACCGGGCGTCGGAGCGGTCAAGCTTCCGGCGGCGAAGATGCCACTTACGGGCGGGACGGCGATCACCGTCGCGGGTTTCGGGCGACAGAACGCCTCTGCTTCTTCAAGCGGCGCGCTCGCCTCCCTGACCGGCGCCACCTATCGGCAGAGAGCGTGCGGTGAGTTCACGACGGACGCCCCGATCGCGAACGACGACGCCGTGGTCTCGTGTTTCATCTCACCGAGAAGCGCTGTCTGCAACGGCGACAGCGGGGCCGGGGTTCTCACGACCGGCGGCGTGCTCGTGGGGGTCGTCGTCGCCGGTGACGACGGCTGCCTCACCGGGACGCCCGCGATCTTCACGAACGTCACCGCTCCCGAGATCCTGTCGTTCATCCAGGGGAACGACAGCCCCCCGGTTGCGCCTCGCGCGACCCGGGCCACGTTCTACAGGCTCACATGGCCGAAGCCGCTCGCGGTGGGAGCGATGCTGACCTGCTGGAGCGGCGGCTGGTCGTCGCCGGTGCAGGTCTCGTACGAGTTCCTCGATGTGAAGACGAAAGCCGTATTGCAGAGCGGGTCGCGCCGGACCTACCGCATCCCCTCGAAGGCGTTGGGGAGGACGATTCGCTGCGACGTCTTCGCGACCAGTGCTGGGGGAACGGCGCTCGAGAGCACGGGCGCGACGCCGAAGATCCAGGCGGCGGGCGCGGTCGCGAAGAAGCGGTAGCTCTTCACGCACCTCGGGAGCTGTAACGCTCGAAGCCGGGGCGACATAGTCAGGGTGATGAAGCCTTCGCCGAGGGGCGGTTCGAAGAGATCCATGAGCGGTACGCGGCCGCGGTCACGTCCTATGTCCGGCGGCGCGAAGCTGAACGATGTGATGCAGCAGCTCGGGCTCACGACGATGCAGCTCCTCGGCGAGCGAGACGGGATCAGCTTCTACGCCGCTCGCAACCCCGACGGCCACTTCTGCTTCGCGATCGCCTCGCCGCTCGCGAGGGGACTCGGCTGCCGTCTCGACAACGAGTTCCCCTCCGATCAGGATCCGCTCATCGACATCTTCACGAGCCCGGAGCAGATCGCCGGGTTCGCCGCCGACGACGTCGCGAACGTCGCGGTGCTCGACCAGAGCGGCGGCACGATCGCGACCATCCCGGTCGCCGGCAACACCTACGCGCTCACAACTCCCCCGGCGGGCGGTACGGAGCTCGAGGCTCTCGACGCGAACGGCAACGTGATCGCCGAGCACGCGATCCAGCCGAAGCCCTGAGCGAGGCGACCGCCGGGCGGCGTCGCCTCCGGTGGCAGGTCATCCGGAGCGCCCGCCCGGCCGTTCGCGTCGGCAGACTTCGGCAATGGTCAAGGGCCTCGGCGACGGAATCACGATGCCCGTGCTCGGGCTCGGCGTCTGGCAGATCCCCCACGGCCGCGAGTGTGAGCAGGCGGTCGAGTGGGCGCTCGAGGCGGGTTACCGCCACATCGACACGGCGGCCTATTACCGCAACGAGCGGAGCGTCGGCGCCGCGCTCAGGACGAGTGGGCTACCGCGCGCCGACGTCTTCGTGACCACGAAGTGGGTGCCGCTCGCTCGGGGCGCGGCGGGTGAGATCGCCCGGAGCCTCGAACGGCTCGGCCTCGAGTTCGTCGACCTGTACCTGATCCACTGGCCTGTGCCGTTCCGGAGTGGACGCGGCTGGCGCGAGCTCGAGGAGATCCGCGAGCGCGGCCTCGCCCGCGCGATCGGCGTGAGCAACTACGGCGTCGAGCGGCTCGAGACCACGATCAAGGGCTCGACGACGCCCCCCGCCGTGAACCAGGTGCACTTCAGCCCGTTCAACTGGGACAGGGAGCTCCTCGCGGCGTGCGACCGGCTCGGCGTGGTACTCGAGGCCTACAGCCCGCTCGAGCGGGGCCGCGGTCTCGACGATCCCGCGATCGCCGGAATCGCCACGCGTCTCGAGCGGACGCCCGCGCAGGTCATGTTGCGGTGGGCCGTGCAGCACGGCACGGTCGTGATCCCGAAGTCGAGCCGCCGCGACCGGATCGTCTCGAACGCGCAGATCTTCGACTTCGAGCTGGAAGCGGACGACATGCGTACGCTCGACGCGCTGAGCTGACGATCTACGTCTGCTGGTGGACGACGAGCACGGCCAGGCTCGTATGCGCGATCACGGCCGAGGTGACGCTGCCGAGCAGGTGACCGACGAGGCCGTGGCGGCGGTGTGGAGCGAGGACGATGAGCGTCGCGCCGCGCTCCTCCGCGACCTCGGCGATTCCCTTCCACGTGGGCGCGGCCTCGACCGTGAGGCTTTCCGCCCGGAACCCGTGCGACTCGGCAAGCGCGGCACCCTCGGCGGCCGTCTCTTCGGCCGCCTGCCGCACCTCGTCTGCGTTGAGGGCGTCCAGGTGCTTGCCGCTCGCCGGCACGAATCCGACGTCGGCCGGCTGCCAGACGCAGAGCACGATCGCCTGGCGGCCCGGCGTCAGCTCGTGCGCTGCCTGTTCGACGGCGAACTTCGCGAGGTCGGAGCCGTCGTAGGCGAAGAGCACCGGGCCGGTGGGAGCCATCGACGCCATTGTGTCTAGTCGGCGCTCTCGACCGCCGGGACGCCTGGCGCACGCTCGTCGCGGACGAGCGCGAGCAGCGGCGGCGAGTACCAGGCCGGTTCCTTGCCGGCGAGGAAGGTCGGAAGGTCCGGCGTCTGCGGGCGTGCGCCGCCGAGTGCGTAGAGCGCGACCCCGACAAGCGCGCCGACGATCGCGAGCCCGAAGCCGATCCAGAGCGCGGCCTGCGTCCCGACGTAGATGTCGCTTCCGACCGTCGCCGCGAAGTAGAAGAAGATCGGCGCGACCATGAATGCCGCGACGGCTCGGAGGAGCTCGACGATCGCGAACACCCGCTGCAGGTTCGCCGAGGCCAGCGAGAACCCCGCGACGAACAGCGCAGGTGCGACGGTGGCGCCGAGGCCGATTCCGGTGAGCCCTGACCCGAGCAGCGTCATCGCCTGGCTCGACGGCACCTGGACCGCGAATACCGCGATTCCGGCCGCCAGGAAGACCATGCCGACGAGCGGCAGGTAGTGCATCGCGCGCCTCGTGATCACGATCCCGAGCACGATCGACGTGATCACGGCGCCCGCGGCCTCCGGCAGGTAGAGCGCACCGATATGCAGCGGGCTGTACTTGTCGGCGAGCGCAGCCGCCGTGAGCGCCGTCGCCGAGACGGACGCCGCCGCCGCGAACAGGGCAACTGCGATCCCGGCGACCGGCATGGTGCTCGTCAGCATCGAGCGGATCGTCAGCAACGGCCGCTTGGCCCGGTACTGGTAGACGACGAGGACGACGATCGCCGCGAGCCCGCCGATGAGCGGCACGAGCACGATCGGGCTCAGGAAGGCATGGCTCGTGAGCTGGGAGGTGCCGAAGAACGCGGCCACGCAACCCACGAGCGCCAGCCCGATCGCCGGGAAGTCGCTGGGCGCGTCGGGATTCGCCGCCGGGGCGTCCTCGAACGTCAAGACCGCGAGGAGCAGGGCGACGAGGGAGATCCCGACGATGATCCAGAAGAGCGGCCGCCATTCGTCGGCCTGCGCCTGCAGGCCGCCGATGAACGGCCCGAGCGCCACCGCGCCGAAGATGCACATGTTCATGATCACGGCCGTGTCCCGCAGCTTGTGGGGCGGGTAGCCGATCGCGAGCGGCGGGACGGCGGAGATCAGGAGGAGGCTCGTGCAGAGGCCCTGGATCACGCGGCCTGCGATGAACATCGCCGGATCCTGCGCCGTCGCGGCCAGGATCGACCCGAGCACGAGCAGCACGGCGTAGCCGAGGAGCATCCGGCGCTGGGGGAAGTGCTGGGCAAACGCAACCGCAAGCACAGTGCCCACGGCATACGCCGCATTCGCGAGCCCGGCGCCGAGGCTGAAGGTCTGCGCACTCATGTGCAGCTCGTCGCTGATGATCGGAGTGAGCGGATCGAGCGCGGCCGAGAGCGCGAGATACGGAATCAGCGCGCACATCACCATCGCGGCGACGGCGCCGTACCTGCCGGCGAGAGGTCCCTGACGCATCAGCGGCCGCCGCAGGCAGAATTGATCCGGACAGTACTCTCCATAGCCCGGCTTTATATCAAGAGCGCGGGGTATGAGACACACTTGATGTATCGGATAGTGGTGTCCGGTTGTATCCTTCGTGAAGTCGATGTCCGTTCCGTCTCCAGTCACCGACCATCCGCGTGAGGACGCAAGGCGCAACCGCGAGGCGATCCTCCAGGCGGCGCGCGAGCTCTTCGCAGAGTCCTCCGACGTCGCGATGTGCGAGGTGGCGCGCCGCGCCGGAGTCGGTCAGGCCACGCTCTATCGCAACTTCGCGAACCGCAGCACGCTCGCGGCGGAGATCCTCGGCCGGCACGTGGATCGGATCGCCCTGCTCGCGGCCGAGCACGAGAGCGACCCGGACGCATTCTTCGTCCTCCTGCGGGCGCTCGTCGAGACGCTCGTCCAGACCCACGCCCTGAGCGACCTCGCACGCGAGGATGCCTGCGTCGGCTCCCGTCTCGAGCAGGAACGAGAGCGAATCGCCGAGCTGATGAAACGGCCGCTCTGCGACGCCAAGGCCACGGGATCTCTGAGGCGCGACGCCTCGCTCGACGACGTGTTCCTCGTCGTGTTGATGGTCAGGGGCGCGATGGAGCGGGCTTCCGGAGCGGCCGCTCGTGCCGCCGCTGCGAGCCGTGTGCTCACCCTTGCGCTCGACGGTCTCGTGCCGCCGGCCGCACGCAGCTGAGCTTCCGGGCGCTCGGCTTCGAGACCCGGTAACCGGCGCCCGGCCGGCAGATGCGCAGAGAGCCCATGGTATTTTCGGTGGGCGAGACCGTCATACGCTCGGGACTCCAGGCCGCCCGGCGGAGGCCTCTTTCCCTGGCGATCGGCCGAAACCGGTCGAGAACAAGCTGCGCCCGATGACCGTGCCTGTCGAACCACCCGAAGAGCCCAGCGCGTTCGTGGGCCCCGCCGAGCTTCTGGAGCGAGCGTGGAGGTTCGAACCGCTCGCGATCTGGAGCGAGCGCTCGGCGGCCCTCGACCGTCTCGCCGAGCTCCTCGAGACGGGCGCTGCACCGCCGCCCCCGACGGGCCGCGACTGGTCGCTCGAGCTCCTGGCCGAACGCGCGATCGACGCCGGCAGGACGAGGCGGATCGAGGAGGCCCTGGAGCTCGTCGCCGAGGTTCTGCGGCGGGCCGACGACTCACATCGCATCGCCCTCGGGCGGGCGCAGCTGGCTGCCGGCCAGGCCCTCGCCTGGACGGGAACCGAGGCAACGAGCCAGGAGGCCGACCGTGCCTTCGCCGACGCGGCGGAGCGGTTCGCCGCGCTCGGGAACCGGGAGTGGCGGGGTTCCGCGCTGCTGCGCCGCGGCTACGCGGTGTGGTTCCAGAGCATCGGGGACGTGGCTCGGGCCGAGGAGCTGATCCGCGAGGCGCTCGAGACCTACGAGCCCGGGAGCATCAGGATCCCCGCGGCACTCGGGTACTACGCCGACGTCTTGACCGATCTCGGCGAGTTCGACGAGGCCGACCGGATCCTGGAGGAGGCGCGCGTCCTCGCCGAGCGGGATGGAATCCGCAAGGCGCTCGGGGAGCTCGCCTGGTCGAAGGCCACCGTGGCGGCCGGGCGCGGCGACGCACGTGCGACGGAGCGACTGCTTCGCGAGGCCGAGCGTGCGACGAGCGGCTCGGAGTGGTCCGACGGGCACACGGGAGACATACTCCTCCTCGACGCGGCCGAGCTGCTCGATCGGGTCGGATTGCAAGACCAGGCCTGGGAGTACTTCGAGCGGGGCCGAGAGCGTGCAGGCGATGGAAACGAGGAGGTCATGCAGGCCCGTGCGACGCTGCTTGCCCGGTCGGGCGATCCGTTGGAGGCGCTCGATGCCCTCCAGGAGCTCGTACGGGGGGACTGGCTCGAGAAGCGACGCGTGTGGCGGCATCTGCTCCTGACCGCCTGGGCGACGTTCCGCGCCGGTCGTGGCGGCGCCGGCGAGCTCGCCGCCCGTGCCTTCGAGCACGCGATCGCCTCCGGGGGCATGCGAATTGCCCACGCGGGCGAGGCGGAGCTCACCGCAGCACTCGCTCCGCTCGCCGAGCGCACCGGCTCGGTGCCGGCGCGCGAGCTGCTTCTTTCCGGGCGCGACCTGAGAGTCCGGCTCTTCGGCACGCCGAGCGTCGTCGGTCCGGACGGGACGGCGATCGAGCTTCCGGCGGGCATGCCCGGTGAGCTCGTCCGGATGCTCGCTCTCCACGAGCACGGCCTCTCCGTCGACGTGGTGCTCGAGGCGTTCTTCCCGGGCGCGCCGGCGTCGTCCGGCCGCCAGCGGCTGCGGCAGGTGCTGACGCGATTGCGTGGGGTTGCCGGACCGGTCGTGAATCGTGACGGCGATCACCTTCGCCTGCTCCCGGCCTGGGTCGATGTCCGGGAGTTCCTCGCCGCCACCGACCGGGTCCGCAGCGCGCGCGGGCCTCGTGCCGTCCAGCTCGCCTATGCCGCGCTCGCGCTCCATGACGGGCCGCTGCTTCCCACCGACCGCTATGCCGAGTGGGCCGAGGAGGCTCGCGACCAGGTCGACTACCGCTACCTCGCTGCACTCGACCTGATCGCAGCCGATGCGACCGCCCGAGGCTCTCACCGCGAGGCGCTCACTGCGCTCGAGAGTGCCGACCAGTTCGAGCCCGGGAACGCCGATCGCGAGGCGCGGATCGCCGCGGAGCTGCAAGAGCTCGGCCACACGCGGGCGGCCGACTACCTCACGAGACGGGGCGCCCGGCCGAGTCGCTGAAACTCGTCTCGCTACCGCGCCCAGTGGAAGCCGACGTCGTCGAACCAGACGCGGCCAGGGCTGTTCCCGACGGTCAGCTCGATCCTCACCGAGCGCGCTCCGTCCGGCGGAGCCCCGGTGACGGTCAGCTCCTTCCAACCCGGGCCGGGCGGCGGTGGAGGCGATTCCTCGCTCCCGATCGCCGCATCGGTGCCGTCCAGCCACTGGAGCGCGACCCGCACGCGGGCTCCCTGGCTGCGAACGTGAACCCACACCGAAGCCACGGCGGCGGAGGCGCCCGGGGGCGGAGTGCTCATGATCGGTGCCGCGAAGAAGGTGCCGTCGGCACGGCCGCTCAGTGCCTGCACCAGTGCGTCTCCGGTGCCGCTTCGCGGGTCGTTGCCGGCCTGCGCCAGCGCGGTGTTGGGGCTGCCGAACGCGCCCCACTCAGCCGGGAGCAGGCCGCCGCTCGAGGTCCGCACGGCCTGTTCGAAGCCCTGGTCGAATCCCAGCGGTGGCGAGGAGCCGAAGATGCTTCGCACGACGGCCGCGGCGGGCTTCGGGCTTCCGTCGGTCCGGAAGAGCCCGAAGTGGTATTCGGCTTCGCTCGTGGGCGCCTGCTCGGCGGTCGGGATCCGGCCGGGGTCGAAGTCGTCGAGCGTCCACACCCCGGGAGGCGGGAGGCCCAGCTCGAACGCGGCATAGGCGATCGTCTTCAGGAAATGCGCCTGCGCGCCTTCCTGCGCCTGCCGCGTCAGGGGCACGTCGCTGTAGCCCGTGACCCGGCTCGACGTGGGGTACCCGGTCTCGCCGAGCCAGAGCGGCTCCGGCGCGGCGACGGCCTGGGCTGCTTGCAGGGTCCAGTAGGCCTGCTCGCCGCCGCCACCGTAGTAGTGGATGGTGTAGAAGTCCGGCTCGGCCCCGGCAAGCGCGCCCTTCAGCGTCTGGAGGCTCGCGACGGGATCGCCGCCCGCGACGGAGATCGTCACCGGCACGCTGCCTCCGAGCACGGCGCGAACGTCCGGAATCAGCTGCCGCGCCCAGGCGAGCGCTGTCGGGTCGCTCGTGTCGAGCTCGTTGCGCACCTCGACGAACGAGATGCGCCGGTCGCCGGCGTAGGGCGAGAGCAGCGAGCTCACCCATCGTTCCGAGCCGGCGATGTCGGCGTATCCGCCGTCATGGAACCAGTCGAACAGCGTGAGCTGGACCTTGAGGCCGTGCGACGCCGCGATTGCGACGAGCTGGCGCAGGCGCCCGACGTACGGCTGCCTCGGCACCGGGAACCCGAACAGGTCGACCGGGACGATGACCCGCACGGTGTTCGCGTCCAGCCCGGCGATCTTCGCGAAGTCCGTGTTGTAGGCGGCGGGATCCCAGTCCTCCCACATCGTCGTCCATCCGCCCGTCGCCGGGAAGTAGCTGACCACCTTCGGGTCGAGCGCAGTGAGCGAGGGAGGCCCGGAAGCCGCAGATCCCGCAGCCGCGAATGTGAGCATGGCCGCGCTCGCCACGAGAAGGGCACGGCCGCAGAGCACGGCCGATGCTAACCCTCTCGCCGCTCCCGCGCTCGCGGAGCTGTGTCCATTCGGTGAACGGCCCTGCGGCCGCGAGTCTTACGGGCCGAGACGCCCGGTCAGCGTGCGAGTTTCGAGACCGCGGCGCAGGCAGTGTCCGGTGCCGTCGCCGCGCCGACCGTGACCGACGAGATGGAGCCGTGAGCAAGGATCTGCTCGATGGCGCTCCCCGTCACCTCACCCTGGGTGACCTGCCCGGCCACGTGGACTCGAGCGATCGATCCGGTCCCGCCGACGCTGCGAAAGGTCGAGGCGGACGGGACGTAGTCCTTGCCCGGGGTGAACTTGCCGTACCGGGTGTCGAA
Source organism: Gaiellaceae bacterium (assembly GCA_036271235.1). Lineage (GTDB taxonomy): Bacteria > Actinomycetota > Thermoleophilia > Gaiellales > Gaiellaceae > PALSA-600. The sequence goes on along the minus strand of DATBBA010000029.1, from coordinate 83,480 downwards.
CGACAGGCACAGGGAGCCGACGCCCCGGGACGCGAATGTGATGACGAGGAGGCCTTTGTATTCACCGTTCGCTGCGATGTCGTAGCGCGTGACGTACGAACCGCCTTTCGCAATCTGGGTCAGCGGGATCCCCTTCGCCGCCCCGACGACGAGCGCCGCCAGCTTCGCGTCGAGGCTGAGCTTCCCGGAGATTTCACCCTCGCCGACCACCCCGACGCTTTGCTGGCCGACGGTCTTGCCGTTGCTGATCGATTTGTAGGTGACCGAACCGGAAATCCCGCCTGCGAGCGTGCGTACGAGCGCCTTCTCCACGCCGTGCGCGACCGCGGGCCCACACGTGGTGCCGATCGCGATCGTCACGCCAACGAGCAGGACGCCGACCGCCGGAAAGATTCGCCGGCGCGTGTTTGATCTTCTGGCCGCCCGCTGACGGATCACGGGGCGGGATGCTACCGGCCGCTGTGGCTAGGAGCGCAGGATGACGTCCATCTTCTTTGCGATCCGCCCGTCGAACTTCAGGACTGCAACCCAGTGTCCGCTCGGCAGTGCGGTTTTCGAGGCGACGGAGGTGTTCAGCGTGTCCTTCACGAGCTTCGAGATCTTCCCGACGACGACGTGCCAGCGCATCTTCCAGACGAGTTGAACCTGCTTTCCGGTCGGCGGATAGAGGAAGCGGAACCGCATCCAGAGCTCCCTGTGGGCGCCGCTGATCACCGGGGCGGAGCCGTTCCCGTAGACGAGCCAGGGCCCGCTCGGGCTCGTGCTGACCTCGACTCGGTCGAGCACTCCCTCGGGCGGGGCGGGGATCGTCACCTTGATCTCGACGGGTGGGAGCGTCGCTCCGGCGCTTGTTCCCCCGACACGAAGGCTGTAGACGCCGGGCAGCGGCCGCGGTGGCAGGTGGATCTGCTCGGTGAACGCCCCCGCGTGGGCGAGCTCGAACGAGGCGCGCGCGGTTACCACCCCGGCCCGGCCGACCGGACGAAGTGCCGCGGTGAGGGTCGTCGGCGCCTGGGCCGTACCCGAGAACCTGATGTTGGCGCCGGGCTTGAGCCAGCCCTCGCTCCAGTGGGCGTTCGCAATCGCGGTCGTCAGCGATAGAGGTGCGGCATTCGCTGCTCGCGCTTCCGCTGCAGGCAAAGCCAGAAGCAGCAACGGCGCGATCAAGGCCACAGGACGCGCCAGCAAGAAGCGACCGGCGAACATCGCCGCCCATCGTAGCCGGGTTCCAGGCGGATCGCCGAGCGCGAACAGCGGAGGGTGCGGGTTCCCCCATGCCCGGGAAGACGGGCCGTCCCTCCACGGTCAGGAGGGCCAAATCAGGGTGGCGATGGTGCCCCGGGTATTGGGCTGCGCGTACGAACGCGGGTTCACGTGGAGGCAGGTCGAGCCGACGGTACTCTGCCCCGACAATACGATCTTCAGCAGATCAGCGGCAGCTCCGAACGCGACGACAACGGTCAGAACGGAATATTCGAGATCACCGCGGAGACCACGGCCGTGGTCAGCGCCCAGCTCCTGGTCACGAGTGGCGGGTCGGTCGCCACTGTGGACGTGTTCCTGGCCGGCAGCACGACGAACCACTGCGAGTCCCGTGGTGTCGGCATTCCGACCGGCTCACAGTCAGAGAAAACGCAGGCCAGGCCCGAACGCAGGTTCTCGCTCACGCTGCCCTCTTCGGCAAGCGGAGTGAAGGTGTCCCCGTCTTACGCGGAGGCTCCCCGGTTCGCGAGCAGCGAGCGCACCGCAGCTGCGATCTCCCGCGCGCCGGGAAGCGTGAGTTGCTCCAGGTCCTTCTGGTAGGGAACCGGGTGCGACGGGGCCCCGACCCGCACGACCGGGGCGTCGAGCTCCCAGAACGAGTCCTGCGCGATCCGGGCGGCGATCTCGGCTCCGAACCCGCAGAACTCGACGGCCTCGTGCGCGATCACGACACGATGCGTCCTCGCAACCGACTCGGCGATCAGCGCCGTGTCGAGCGGGACGATCGTCCGCGGGTCGATCACCTCGATCTCGATCCCCTCGAGTGCGAGCTCGGTCGCCGCGCGCACGGCCAGCGGGACGAGCGCACCCAGGGCGACGACGGTCGCGTCATGCCCGTTCCGCACGACGCGTCCGCGCCCGAGCTCCAGCGCATAACGCTCCTCCGGAACGGGAACGGGCTCACCGAAGAAGAGGAGCTTCTGCTCGAGGAACACCACCGGGTTGTCGTCCTGGATCGCCGCCGCGAGCAGCCCCTTGGCGTCGAACGGATTCGACGGCATCACGACGACGAGGCCCGGAATATGCGCGAAGAGCGCCTCCAGGCTCTGGGAGTGCTGCGCTCCCAGGCGGACTCCGCCGCCCGAGACCATCCGCACGACGAGCGGAAGGGTCGGGGTTCCGCCCATCATGAACCTGAGCTTGGCCGCCTGGTTGAGGATCTGGTCGAACGCGACGCCGGCGAAGTCCGAGAACTGAAGCTCGACGACGGGGCGCAGGCCGGTGAGTGCGGCGCCGATGCCACACCCGACGAAGCCGCTCTCGGTGAGCGGGGTGTCGCGGATGCGATCGCCTCCGAACTCCTCGTAGAGCCCCTCGGTCGCGCGGAAGAGCCCGCCGACCAAGCCGACGTCCTCGCCGATCAGGATCACGTTCTCGTCGGCGACGAGCTCCTGCGCGAGGGCCTCACGGATCGCTGCGACGAATCCCAGCTCTCGCTCGCCGCCTGCGGGCACGGCAGCCGCGGTGCGATGTGGCGCATACACCGACGGGAGCAGGTCATCCTGGCTGGCGGGCTCGTCGGCGAGGGCGAGCTCGATCGCCGCCTCGACCTCCGCCTCGACCTCCTCGCGCAGCGTGACGAGATCCGCGTCGGTCACGAGCCCCTCCTCCCGAAGGCGTTGCTCGAGCCGGGGGAGCGGATCCTTCGGGTCCCACTCCTCGACCACGGAGCGATCCCGGACGTCGGGCAGGTTCGCGCGCATGGAGTGCTGCATGCGACGGAACGTCTTCAGCTCGAGGAAGGTCGGTCCGTCGCCGGCCCGGGCCCGGTCGAGCGCGGCGCCGACGGCGTCCTCGACCGCGACCACGTCGTTGCCGTCGACGATCTCTCCCGGCATGCCGTATCCGGTCGCACGCACGACGAGGTCGGCGACAGCACGCTGTGTCTCCCAGCCGGCGGACAGCGCGAACTGGTTGTTCTCGCAGGCGAAGACGACCGGCAGCCTCCAGGTTGCGGCGAGGTTCATCGCCTCGTGTGTGGCGCCCTGGCCTGCGGCGCCGTCGCCGAAGAACGCGACTGCCGCCTGGTCTGTCCCCCGGAGCTTCGCGGTCAGTGCCGCCCCGCACGCGTGCGGCAGGCCGGCTCCGACGATCCCGTTGCAGCCGATGATGTTGAGCGAGAGGTCGGCGATGTGCATCGAGCCGCCGAGACCCTTGCAGTAGCCGGTTCGCCGGCCGAACATCTCGGCCATCATCCGGCGCATGTCGGCGCCGGCGGCGATCAGATGGCCGTGGGAGCGGTGGTGGCCGACGAGGTAGTCACCCGCGCGCATCGCGCCGGCGGCGCCGGCGGCGATCGCTTCCTGCCCGACGCAGCTGTGCGCGGTTCCCACGATCACGCCTTCGTTGAAGAGCTCGGCCGCGCGATCCTCGAACACGCGGATCTGCAGCATCACCCGGTATCGCTTGACGAGCCGCTTCTTGCCGGACCGCCGCGAGCCGGTCTCGGCAGCCGCGGTCATGAGCTCACCGGAGGGCGCTGGTGGAACTCGACGATGTATCCGTCGGGATCGAGGGAGTAGAGGCTCTTCCCGCCGCGGTTGGGCCCGCTGGTCATCTCGACGGCCCCGCGCGGGGAGCGGAAGCTGACGCCCTTCGCGGAGAGGTCGGCATAGAGCGCGTCGATTTCTTCGACGAAGAAACAGACGTGCCCTGCCCCGTAGTCGGCGGGGCTCGTCGCTCCAGACCGGCGCTCGCAGCCTCTGTACTCGAGGAGCTCGATCTGGAACTCGCCTCCGGGCACCTGCAGCATCGCGATGTCGAACGACTCCGCGTCGGGGACATTCACGATCTCCGGGATCTCCGGACCGTCGTAGACGCGGCGCCAGAGGAGCTCGAGCCCAAGGGTGTCGCGATAGAACGCGAGCGCGCGATCGAGATCGGACACGGTGATCCCGGCGTGCCTGGGGCCGGTAATGGCCCATGCGCTCTCGTCGTGCGATCCCATCTCGGGCCATACGATACGACCGATGCTGCTCGAAGGACGTGTGGCCGTGATCACCGGCGCCGGAAGCGGTCTCGGACGGGCGATCGCCGGGGTGTTCGCGGCGCAAGGCGCACGCATCGCCGGCTTCGACCTCTCCCCAGCAGCGGTCGACGCCGTCGTCGAGGAGCTCGCCACCGCGGGCGCCGACCGGCCGTTCGCCCTCGCGGGCGACGTCCGCGATCCGGCGGCCGTCGATGCCGCCGCTTCCGCGGTCTGCAGCGAAGCGGGCCGTATCGACATCCTCGTCAACTGCGCCGGGATCAGGGAGATCAGGGACGTCTACGAGATCACGCCGGAGGAATGGCAAGCGGTCATCGACGTGAACCTGAACGGCGTCTTCTACTGGTGCCAGGCCGCCGCCAGGCGGATGAGGGACACCGGAGGCGGCTCGATCGTGAACCTGTCCTCGGCAGGAGGCCTGATCGGCCTCTCGAACCGCCCCGCCTATACGGCGTCGAAGCACGCGATCGTGGGACTGACGAAGAGCCTGTCTCACGACCTCGCTCCGGCGGGAATCCGTGTCAACGCGATCTGCCCGGGCGTGATCCGCACCCCGATGACCGAGTCGTACTGGGCCGACGAGCGCTTCGAGCGGGACATGGAGACGGTCGTCCCGCTCGGACGAGCCGGTGTCCCCGACGACGTCGCCCAGGCCGCGCTCTACCTGGCGAGTCCGATGAGCAGCTACGTCACCGGCGTCGCGCTCCCGGTCGACGGGGGGTGGCTTGCCGAGAAGAGCTTCGCGGTGCCGGGCGGAGCGACGAGCTTCGAAGCCGCAAACGGCTAGAGGGTGCCGGCTTCACCGGAAATGCTCTTGTGGAATGCCCCCGACAAGAATCGAACTTGTGCACGCGGTTTAGGAAACGCACAAAATTTCGCTTGACAACTGTACGTCCGGGAGCTGCGGGCCATGATGTGGGCCAGTCAGGGCTTGAGAAGCCTGACTCACGAAGGGCGGCCAACGTCGGCATGGTTATGGATCGCTGCGTCCGGGACAGGCGAATTCGGGTCTTTGGCCTCTTGCTCCCAAAGCCAGGGCACGGAGTGTCCGTGCCCTGGTATTTACCCCACAGACAAGCCATTTCAGGTCATCTTCAGTGAATGGCGCGTCGGCGTGGATACCTGCCATTCCGATGCGATTCCAGGCATTTTGGGCACTGACGTAAACGTCTGCCCCATTTATGTCGAGCAGGGCCTGCGTTGCAGATCAGTAAACAACGCTCACTAGAACGCGAGCGTGAACTGACCTTGGCTGCCCATGTAAATGAGGATGCCATGCTGGAGAACGTCCCTACCGATGAGCATCTGCGTCGTGTCGCCGAACAGGCCGTCCTCCGGGCCTTCAGCGACGCTGATGTCTATGAGCGGCCCGCGCGGCAGTCCAAGACGAACCGCGTACCTTGGGCATATCACGTTCTTCTCCGAGGCAGTGTTGACGGCGCTGATGCCCACCGGGTGTAGCCCGAGAGGCTCGAGCAGGTGGCTCTTCACGTAGGAGCTGCGAGCCCCAGTATCAATCATCGCCTGTACTGCGATGGCTGGGATCGACGAACGTTCCTCCAGAGGTACCGCGAGCTGAAGTGCGCGCGTCGGACTGAGCACGACCTGGAGTACCGGCCCCTGAGTCCAGAGGTCAGCGACCTCAATAGTGTGCGACGGCAACGCGAGCGTCAGCGAGTTGAGACTTGCGACAGGTAGTTCGCCGGCTCGATCGTCGGCGTTACCTGCTTCACGAAAAACGCCACATTCCCGAAGTGTCGGTAGCCCTCCGCGATGGCGTCCCGCTCGGTGTCGTAGATCCCGACGATGTCGTGATCCTTGATCAGGACCCAGCCCCGACGCTGTTCGTTCCCCTCGCCCAGAAACGCATCGAGGTTCTTGTCATACGTCTCAATCTCCTGCACGAACAGGTCTTCGATCGCGACACCCATCTGGCTCCTCTCCCCTCTGACGTTACGGCGGGACACTATCTTGCCTCCTCTGTCGATTCAAGATGAACCCCGAGATCCGGGCGTTCTTCTGCGTCCTATCGGCTAAAGCCTGCCCGTCCAGGAGAGTTTTACGCTCCCCCCGGACGGGTTGAACGAACACGACCATGATCGCGTTCGTGTCCCGGCGCGGCGTGTAACGCTTGTGTCTCAGAGTTGTAAACGTCAGAATCGTCGGCCGTTCCAATTTTTTGACGAACTCGGGGGGCAGGATGTCGGCGTGCCAAGGTCATGGGAAACTCGAACGGCTCACGCGAGGCCTGACGCTCGCCGGGGCCGAGGTCATGGGTTGGCTCCGTGGCCTCAGGCAGCCCGGTTCGTTCCTCACCGCAGGGGTCGTAGTTGCCGCGGGCGCACTCGAGGAGTTCAACGTGACGGGGTGGCCCCACACCGGATGGTGGGATTCCGGGCTTCCGGAGAAGGTGTTCGTTCCGGTGATCGCCGCCGCGACGATCTTGTCGTTCCTCGTCATCGTGGCCTACAGCCTCACCTTGGGGCGTCTTCACGACTACGAACGATTCGCGGCCCTCGCGGAGGGAACAGCTCGCGTTGTGGAAAGGGAGACCAGCCTTGGCAGGGACGACTTCAGTGTCAACATCTTTCGCGTTCAGGGGCCTTGTGGCTTCCGCCGGCTCGAGCAGGTCGCTCGCGTGGCACCGGACTCCTCCGACAGTGCCATGTTGTGGACGAAGGGAAAAGGCGTGATCGGCTTCGCCTGGGCTCAGCGGCGTTCGAAGTACGCAGACCTCGAAGCTCTGCAGGTTCTGCTCGCGACCGAAGAACTCTTCTGTCAGATCCCGCGCGACAACCGTTTTCGGTTCAGTTGGAATGAGTTCGAGGACACCCGCAAGTACACAGCGGTCCTCGCTGTCCCGATCCGCCCTCACGTATACGCTCGATACCCCGTTCGAGGTGTCCTCGCAGTCGCCGCTCTCACGTCTACGAACAGGGGGCAACTCGACGGGGTTCAGAACCATCGTGACTTCGCCGACATCGTCAGCACCGCCAAAGCGATCCTCTCTCGTCGGCATGACTGATCCGGCGTTCGGGGGATCTGTGCACGAGCGGCTTATGGGGTGACCGAAACCCGATTCGTTATGCTTGTAACGTGACTACTGAAACAGACAAGACCATGAGCACCGATGGTGCCGCTGATCGCCTTGCCAAGGTGCGTGAGGCCATCCGCGATGTGAAGGAGCCGCAGACCACCCCGGTCACCCCCGAGGTCGTGGAGCGTCTTCGAAGCGACCCCGATCTCCTCCGGGTTGCAGAGATCGCAGAGATCTACGTCGTAGACTAGGAAGGCCAGGTTCGATCAAGCTCTGAGGAGCCCGTCGGGTGGTCCGCCGAAGGTCGCGACAATGTGGGTTGTCCCTTAAGGTCGTGGCCGAAAGAGCGACTAGCGCTCGTCGCGTCGCTAGGGCAGCCTGAATGGCGCGGGCCGGGTTGCGCCCGGGCGCTGGTGAAATCTCAGACCGCCCGGCCCGCGTACCGTTGCGTTCCGGGCACGGCAACGCAACTACTGCGGTGCCCGTGAGAAGTGCGCGCCGCGCCTCGGGTCGTGCGGTGATGCGGCCTCGCGGGTCGGTGGCCGCCTGCCGGACAGGCATGGGGCGCCGTGTGACGCCATGTGTGCCGCCATCCCAGCCGCGCTCGTCGCGCCTTAGCATTGAGAGCGACAGGATGTTGTCCGGCGGCTTTCGGGCGCCACAGCCACGCTACGGCGACGCGCATACGCCCGGTTGTACGATCAGCGCATGGACGGTCGCGGGGACGATCACGGACTCGGCGGCTGCGATTCGGCCGCTTTCCGCCGCAACGTGCGAAACCCGAGGGTGCTCGAGGTCCTCTTGTCGTTATGCACTGATTCGGACTCGTGAGCCCCGATCCCGGAACCGCGATCGAAAATGTCGGCGCTGCTGCGATCGCCGCGAAGTACTTCGGCGCAAGTGTGGGCCGAATCCTCGGCCCGACGGCGGACTACCTCGGTGGAGAACTACAGGAGTGGACGGAAAAGCGCGCCGAAAACGTAGGTCGCATCTTTCGCAACGCCGAAAGAAAGCTTGGTCCGGAAGGACTCAAGAGCGACGGGTCCGTTCCGCCGCGTGTCTTGGGCGCCATCCTGAGCGAGGGCCAGTTTCGGGACGACGCTCTCGCCGCCGACTACCTCGGCGGCGTGCTCGCCTCAGCCAAAACGGAGGATGGGCGCGACGATCGAGGGGCCGCACTCGTGGCGCTCGTATCGCGGCTCTCGACCTATCAGCTCAGGGCCCATTACATGCTCTACGCGCAGGCCCGCAATGCGCTGGCCGGCAGGGACTTGAATCTCGGCGAGCAGAGTGTGCGAAAAACGAACGTTCTCTTCCTCCCCATGGCTGACTTCCTCGCAGGTATGGACTTCAGCAATGCCGAGATGGTCGACTTCGCCGGCGTCCTCAGTCACGTCGTCCACGGCCTCATCCGCGAAGGCCTCCTGGAAGATGAGTTCCGGTATGGCGGCCCCAGCGCCCTCGGGAGCATGACGAGCGGACCGGACTTTCGGCCCATGGGAGGGATTCTCTTCCGAATCACCCCGCTTGGCATCGAGCTGTTCATGATGGCGCACGGTCTCGGCCGTGGACATCCAATGTCCACCTACGTCGACTCACGAGTCAACCTGGAGTTCGACACTTCGGTCGCCGTCAGCACGGCCGGCCTCGTAGCCGATCTCCCGCGGATCCAACCGCCCGAATAGAGCGCCGAAGATATCCGCGACCGGCCTGCCTTGTTCTAACGCGCGAACCGCGACGTCGATGCGGACGACCGGGGATGACCGACATCCCTTACGCTCGTAGGGCCTGTGGCAAGCAAGACAACAGACGAGCGGATCGCGGAGCGGTTCGGGGAGCTCCTACCCCCGCCTAGGCTTGGCTCAAGCACCACGGGGCTGATCGGCGATCGCGCTACGGCCCGTCAGTGGGCGACCGAGGCCTCAAACCTCATCGGCATCGCAACCGGTAGGCGCGGGGTGCATTGGGAGGCGGCCGAGCGCATTCTGGCTGGCCTTGATAAGCGGCTCGATGTTCAGGGCATTGCAGAGCTCGGTGGCGTCCTCACAGCGACTTCTGAAGATCGGAAGCGCGGGCTGCTGGGTGCGATCGAGTACCGGATATACGCTGAGACCTTTGACGACTTCCTCGACCAGGCCGAGCGGATGCACAAGAGTGGCTCGATCGAAGGATCGTCGGTGCTGATGGCCGCTGTGCTTGAGGACACCATGAAGAAGATCGCGGCGAAGAACGGCCTACAGGGATCACCCGGTCTTGACGAGACGATCTCGAGTCTCGCCGCCGCTGGGGTGTTTAGCCCGGTCACCGCCAAACGGGTACGCGCCTGGGCCGGTGTGCGAACCTCGGCAGTACATGCTCGCTGGTCGGAGCTTGACCTAGGTGCGATCGGCGAGTCGATACGAGGCGTGCGCGAACTGATCACCAACTATCTCGAGGGACCGACCGTCGCGTAGCCCACCTTAAGAACCGAACGGGACGCGTTGAAACAACGTGCGCCACCCAGTCCCGGTGCTGCTGGGTTGCGCCACTGAACGACCTTCTCGGCCCTTCGGGGCCTGGAGGGCACCGGCCGCGGCTGTCCAGATCGTTTCCAGACACGCTGCGAACAGCACGATCATCCGACGCGTCATTGGCTTACCCCCTTTCGTATCGTCGGGACCTTCCGTTGAACGGTTGAGGCGCCTTCCGACTGCCAGGAGCAGACCGAGACCGATGACCATCACCAGACCCACGAGGTACCCCGAAGGGCCCAGAAGGTCCCAGACATTGTCGCAGTTCCGGGCACGAATGGGTTGTCTGTGCCCGGGCAATGTCGAACTCGGTCTCCCGCGTCGTTGCTGTAAAAGGGGATGCCGGACGTGCTGCCCCCTACTGGACACGCAGGGTGACACGGCGACATGACGGGTGCTTCTGGTGATCGCCGAGCCGTTACGGCCTAATAAGTGCCGGGCAGCGGCCGAGCGGTCACGCGGGTCCTAGCCTGCGGTGTATGTAACCGCAGGCTAGGACCCGAGCCCTGTGTCCATGCGGACTCCCGAAGCTGTGGGCCACCAGGTGGCCACCGCCAGCGACCCTGAGCGCCCCGGGGCACCGGCTGGCCCGGCCGCCGGCAATGACTTCTGCTGGCTTCGTTGCGCGGGCCCCTGGCTCGAGAACCCGCCGAGGGCTAAGCCAGTTCCTCCAACTCCTCCTCAGTCCAAATCTCAAGAAGAGTGAACTCGCGGGGCCCCGAAGCTGGCTCTGACTCGATTCGTAGCACGATCACGAGCGGCGGCAGGCCCCAGTGAGTCGGCAGCGGCTCGTATATGAACCGCCGAATCTCGGGCAGGGCCTCCGAGACCGCGACCGAGCCTGCAATCGGGTCGTCCTCTAGATTCTCTTCAATCGCGATACGCACGATGTCGAAGTCTTCGAATTTCACGCCGTAGCGGTCGCAGATGCGGCGGCACTGATCGGAGTACTCAGGGTGCTTCTCAGTCGTCTTCCACGGCACGGACGAAAGGATAGTGGGAGGTCCCGCTGTCCCCAGTTATGCGGTGGCGACGAAGCGCGCAGTTAGCGCGCGATCAGCCTTGGGCGAAAGAGCACGAATGCTCAGCGCGGCTGACGAATACGGAATGATCTTGCCGGTTTGCTTGACTCGCCAGCCGACAGAAACCTCATGCGACCAATCGCTGACACTCTTTCCGCCGTGGGCGCGAAGCTCCTCAAGTGTGCGCTCGGCAATCGCAAGTTCGTCCTTGCTGAAGATGCTCAGATCGGCGCTATGCCCGTCGGTGACGACTGGAACCTGGCGAGTGTAGGGACCGGCGGGGATGGCTTCCACGGCCATGACGCCCTTCTCCTCAAACCGCCGAAGGAGACTCGGGAGATGGGCGGCCACTGGGCCGAGCTCTTGTCTCTTGTACTCCTCACCCGTGATGGACGAACCCAGCAACCTGAAAGCCTCGAAGTCTGAACGAAAGAGCAGCTTGTTCAGTTTGATCTTCCCGTAGCCGTCATCGGCGCGGGAGCGCGCCGCGAAGTAGAGAACGAGGTTCTCAAGCCTTGCTTGCTTGTAGTCCCGACCGCCGGCCATGGTTGCGTCCTTCCCGGTTAGACGTAAAAGCTACTACGATCCGTGGACAGCCATTCGGTATCCATGAGATATCTCCTGGCTGTCCCTTGGATATCCAGAAGGTAGCCTCGCGACCGGATGCCCCGCCCCAACCCGAACGTTTCACTTCGTCTGCCGCCTTTCGCTAAGCAGGACTTCGACGCGATCATCAAGCAGCTTGTGTCCTCGCAGGGGCATGACATCAAGCAGGCCGACCTTGTGGGTGTCCTTATCGAGCGGTTGCGCCCTCAGATCGGCAGCCCGAAGATTGACGACAAGCTAGGTCAGGAGATCCGGGACTTTCGCAAGCGAGCCGCCGCTGTCGGCTACTGAGGTCTATAGGTCGATCTGATCGCTGCAAGCCAGGGCCGCCTGGTCGAGCTCAGCGATCTCGGCCTCGATCTGCGGCCTCGAGCGTGCCAGCTATTCGCGGTCGGACAGCTCATGTTTCGCTCGGGTATCGCCCACGTTGCGGTCGGGCACCGTGACGAGCTGGAGCGCGAAGATGTGGGCGCAGTGGATGCGTGCCGGACAGTTGCACCACCAGGAGCCGTTCCACCCGAGCCGGTACCTGTCATTCCCGCGGCATGTGGCGGCGACCTCGCCCGGCCGGACCGTGTGCACGTACAGGCGCCCCTCGGCCAGGTAGCGCATGGCCTTTGCTTCGATCGTCTCACGCGGCATCGGAGACGCCCTCCTCGAGGAGCAGCGGCGCCTCAAGATGCCGCTGCTCTAGTTCCCACTCGCTGTGACTCGACTCGGCCAGGTTCAGGGCGCGTTCGAACGCGACCGGGTTCGCAAAAATGAGGCTCGGTGACGGGTTGCCCCCTTTCCACCACGTGCTCTTGAGCGTGCGGAAGATCGCTTTCATGTGCTCGTCGAGCCGGACGTCGGGGCGCTCGCGCATCCGGTCGGCGATCATCTGCACGTAGCGGGAGCCTCGGTAGCTCGTCCCGGCCCAGTGGTTGAACTCCGCGAGGAGAAGTTCTGGCGTCAGCCCCATGATGATGTTGTTGTTGACTGCCTTCTCCTCGGGGTACTTCTCGGTAGGGCCTCCCGATTCGGGGGCCTTTCCGGCACCGATCCGATGCTGTTCTCAGCCTGAAAGGCCACCGGATCAGGGGGCCTTTCAGAGTGGTCGGAAAGGCCCCCTGAAGCGGGGGTCTTTGAGTCCGGACGGCGCAGCGCAACCCACGACTTCCGTCCCTGGCCTCGCGCCGGGCGATAGTCGATCACGCCTTTCCGGTTGAGGGCGCCGAGCAGCTCCCGGGTGCGCTTCGGGGCGATGCCTGTTAGCGCCGCGATCTGCGCGGTGTAGAAATGGTCGCCGAGCCGGGAGTAACTGGTCGTGAGCTCGAGCACGCCGGAGAGGATGCGCCACTCCGATCCGCTGAGCCTCTCTCCCCTCGCCAGCCTTAGCGTCTCGCGAGTCGCCAGGCCGACGAAGGCGTACGCGTCACGCCCGCCATGCTGACCGCTGGCCTGGTTAGCCTTGTGAGTGAGTGCATCACTGCTGCTGCGAGACCCGCCCGGCCGGCGGGTCTCTGCGTCTACGGTCGTCATGTGCTGTGCCTCGTGCCTCTGGAGTTGATCGGTTCGGAGGGCGTCTTACGCTGCGGGCGCAGGGAAGCGGGACACCCACATCGTCCGCCCAATCTGCTCGTAGAAGTCCGCGATCTCAGCCGCGCTGAGCTGACTGGCCTCGATCAACGCGAAGCTCGACTGCGCGTACAGCGGGCGAGAGCGGTCAGGTGGCACTCCTCCCGCGTCACGACGTAGCACTGGAGGCCTCATGCCGCCATCTGATCGCAGTCATCGCCGAGCGCCAGCGACGCTTCGGATGCGAGCCAGCGGTTCAGCTCCGAGACCGGGAAGAACTTTCGCCGGCCTCGCCGGATGAACCTGATCTCGTGGCCGATCAGCCGGTCGAAGAAGTCGCGGCTACACCCAAGGGCCGCAGCGGCCTCGTCGGGTGAGAGGGCGAGCCTTTCAACCGGCGGCGCCACGGCGGGAAACCTCCGCCTCTGGCAGTAGCGCGACCAGACCAGTGATCTGCGCGAGCTGCTCGAGCGCTGTCCGCCAGGCCGCGGCGTGCTCGTCGGTTGGCATCCTGAGCCCGTGCTCGTACCGGGACACGGTGGACTTGGTGACGCCGACTACCCGCGCGACCTCGTCGAGCGTCACGCGGGCTGCGAGACGAATCCGCCTGGCGGCGGCCGGCTCGGGGAGGAGCCGCCGCGCGTGAGCGACGGCTACGAGAGACCGTACGGCCTCGTCTTCAGTGTGCTGCCTTGCAGTCGGAGTGTCCACGTGTGGACCTCGCCTCTGAGGGTGCCGCACCGTTCGGCGCGGCTGATGGGGCAACCTAGGGGCGACGCCGGACGGCATGGCGCGGCGCTCCTATCGACTGTCGTTTATGGGCGCCACGCCCGCCAGTACCCGTCGCAGCTCATGTGCACGGGTGGCGCCCCGAAGCCCTCACGGGCTACGTCAGGGCCCCGCGGGCCGGGAGTGAGCGGCCCCCCGGGGGCTGTGGGCGTGGAGGGTCAGGCAGCCACGCTGACTGCTGCCAGCCGCGCCTTCGTGTCGGCGCGTGCCAAGTAGTCGTCGAGCAACGTCGCGGCCTCGCCCTCGTTCCCCGGCATCAAATGACCGTAGCGGTTGAAGGTGATCTCGATCCCCGAGTGCCCCATGTACGTGCTGAGCGCCTTGGCGTTGACGCCAGCCGCGATCATGAGACTCGCGAACGTGTGACGCCCCTCGTGGAGGGTGATCGGCTTGAGCGGCGGCTGCCCGCTCTGCTGCCGCTCAGCGTTTGCGCCATCCCAGGCGCGGTACGAGCGGCGCCGGACGGCCGAGGCGGTGAACGGCCGCGTGCCGTCGCCCGGCCCGAACACGTAGCCGCTCTCCCGCGCGGTCGCGAGCTTCAACTGGTCGAGGTAGTCCCGGAGGGTCGCCGCGATCGGCACCTTGCGGCGCCTCCTGTTCTTCGTCTCAATCAGCCCAGCCCGCTCGTCCCATCCGAACCGGACGTGGATGATCCCGGCCGCCAGGTCGACGTCCTCCCACCGCAACGCCGCGATCTCGCCGCACCGGAGCCCGGCGTAGATCGCGGTCGCCCACAGCGGCCGGTCGAGCTCGGTGAGCGCATCGAGCAGTTCCATCGCCTCATCCGGTGACGCGATCCGGCGCGGCTCGTCGTCATTTGCCGGTAGGTCGAGGTCAGCCGTCGGATTCATCGACACGTGGCCAATGCGGACGGCGCGGCGGAAGATCGCGCGGACAGGCATGAGGTGGTTCTTCACTGTGCTCGGCCGCAGCCCAGCGGCGAGGAGGCCGTCGGCGAGCGCCTGCAAGTCGAACCGGCTGATGTCGCCCAGCTTCGCGCCCCCGAGGGCGGGAACGATCCGGGCACGGAGCGAGCGCTCGTACCCGCGGATGACGGAGGGCTTGAACGCCTGACGGCGGTTGTTCGTGATGGTCCCGCTCTCGACCCCGGCGAGCCATTCCGCGGCAGCGGCCCGGAACGTGATCGGCTGCGCCGCTCGCAAGGTGCCGTGGTTGACCTGGCTCATCGCGTCAGTGCGCCAGGCCTTCGCCTCCCTCTGCGTGGCGAACGTCTTGCGGAGCTTCTTCTTGTCGTTCTTGCTCCACACGAACGCGCGCCACGTCGGGGTGCAGTTGCAGCGGGCTCCCGCGTGCGATGCGCATTTCCGTTCGTGCCGCTTTTCGAGTCCAGGGGTGCGTGAAGTACGCTGGTCGTGCATCAGGCCTACCTCCTGCTGCCGCGCCCTCGAAGGCTCCTAAGGCCTTGCGAGGGCTCTTTTCGTTGTCGACCGTGACGCTACCAGTGGCCTCGGCTTGCGGGCCACTTGCGGGCCAGCGTGATACCCGGAACTGCGGATTTCGAGTGACTTGAGCGGAGAGCGGCCCGGACGGTGATCCGTCACGACTCTCCTGCTCAGAGCGATAATCTGGCCGTATTACAGTGATGCCCCCGACAAGAATCGAACTTGTGCACGCGGTTTAGGAAACCGCTGCTCTATCCACTGAGCTACGGGGGCTAGGTCCGAGCATGAATCGACGGACGAGACGATCTCGGATTTCGACGACCATTGTTACCAAGAAGGTCTCGCAGGTCACTCACCGGCAGCGACAACCGTCCCGAAACCGATAACGACGGGACGGCCGGCTGCGACCGGCGGGGTTCGCGGCGTTCAGCCTCGAGGTGCTTGCGGCTCAGGTCTGCGAGACGATGACCGTGGCGCCCACCGGCAGCCAGTTGTAGAGCCACGCCATGACCGAGTGGGGGACGTGGACGCAGCCGTGGCTCGCGTACGGGCCGTAGTTCGAGCCGGCGCCGAACGCATCCGTCGGTTCGGCCGGGTCGTCGTGCAGGAAGTCGTTGTCGAAGAAGTACATCGCCCACGTGACGGGGGCCGGCGGGTAGTAGTACGGGCTTCCAGGCGGCCAGGGCGAGATGAAGGTGTATGGGCTGGCGCGGTAGTGGATGAAGTAGCTCCCGATCGGGGTCGGGAGCGCCGGGCGGCCGGTCGTGACAGGCGTCTTCAGCACCGCCCGGCCGTTCAGGTAGGCGGTCAGGGTCTGAGAGCCGACCCGCACGACAACGGCTTTCTGCGCCGAGCTGCCCGACATCGGTGGGGCCTTCCGCACGACGGCGAGCGGGATCACTGCCTGGCTACCGGCGCTGAGCCGTCTGATGATCAGGCCTGTCATCTTCGTCGTCTCGACGGCAACCGACCCCTGTACCGGTGTGATGACGGCGTGGGTCCCCACGAGCTTGACGCCGGCCGCCGCGCCGATGCGGGTCCACTGCTCCTCGAGGGAAGAGACGTAAGCCTTTACCCGCGCCGGGTCGACCATGACCTTCAACGCCGGAAGCAGGGTGTCCGGCGACGCGGTGAGCGCGGCCGTCAACGTGTGTCGCACGTCGAGCCGGGCTCCAACCTTCGCGCGGCTCACATGCCAGAAAGCGCCGGAGTAACTGAAGCGGAGATCGGTGGCGAGCGGTCGGCCGAGGGCTGAGCGAGCCTCGTCGCTCGACATGCCACCGATCGCAAGCGAGCCGACCCGGACGCCCTGCGGAACGTGGCCTGCCGCGAGAGTACGGAACCTTCGGGCGCTCCCGAAGACGACGCCGGCGCGAGTCTTCGCAACGACCTGGAAGCGATACGCGGTGCCGGGCCGCAGCCCTTTGACGAGGAGCCTCGAGTCGACGCCGCCGCCGGCCCGTTCGACGCTGCTGCAGAGGAAGTAGCTCCCCCGGCCGTATTGAACGACGACCGCTGCCGCGGTGGCGGGAGCGACGTGCGCTTGGACGATCGCTCTCGTCGGTCCCACCGCGACTCCCTGTGGCCGGTACGAGACCGAAGCGGAACCCTTCGCGGCAGGTGAGCTCAACCACTGCGGACAAGCCGGAGAGGCCGCGCCGTTGGCTCCCCTTGCCGGGGCCGACGCGGAGGCCGCGCCAAGGCTGCAGACGACCACCGCGAAGGAGATGTAGAAGCAGCTTTTCCTCATCAGCGGGGATTTTCGCGGACAACCACCATGATCCTTGGTTCCACCTTCACGTACGGCCCACGTCGACGAGCCGCTCCGGCCGGCAGGCTCCCCCATCCGGGGCATAAAAATCGGCCGCGTCCGGCCTATGGTCAAAGAGATCGTTCTCTCCAGGAGGTTCTTGGGCATGGATGCCACCACACAGAGCGACGGGCGGTTCTTGATCGGGATGTTGGCTCTGCTTGTGGCTTTCGCTGTGGCGCTCAGTTACGTCGTGTGATCGAGAGCACGGCCGTGGGCCTTCTGCCGCGGGCCTCGATCGAGTTATAGGCTGGACGCGATCGTGTCCGAGCGTTCCGAAGATCCGGCGGCGACGGTCACCGCGCAGGAGCCGCCCTCTGCGAGCCCGTTGCTCGAGACGGTTTCGACGAGCGCGACCGATTTCTGGAACGACTCCTGCTCGATCGCCGAGCTCACCTACGCGATCGAGCACGGCGCGACCGGGGCGACGACGAACCCGACGATCGTCGGTGAGGTGCTCGCGGCCGAACTCGACGTCTGGCGGCCGCGCATCGAGGGAATCGTTGCCGCGAACCCGTCCTGGACGGAGGACGAGGTCACCTGGAGCGTGATCGAGGAGATGGCCGTCCGCGGCGCGGCGCTTCTACGGCCGGACTTCGAGCGGGAGAACGGGCGCAAGGGGCGGCTTTCGATTCAGACCGATCCGCGGCTCTACCGGAACGCGGGACGGATCGTCGAGCAGGGGCTTCGCTTCGCGACGCTCGCGCCGAACATTCAGGTGAAGATCCCGGCGACGCGGGCCGGGATCTCAGCGATCGAGGAGGTCACGGCCGCCGGGATCAGCGTCAACGCCACCGTGAGCTTCAGCGTGCCGCAGGCTCTCGCCGTGGCCGAGGCCGTCGAGCGCGGGCTCGACCGGCTCGGCAGCGCCGACTCCGAGTCGCTCACGCCGGTCTGCACGATCATGCTGGGACGGCTCGAGGATTGGCTCAGCGTCGTCGCCGAGCGGGACGGGCTCGAGCTGGGGCCGGAGGCCGTGTCCTGGGCCGGGATCGCGTGCTTCAAGCAGGCCTACCGGCTCTACCAGGAACGGGCCTACCGCACGCGGCTCCTTGCCGCAGCGTTCCGCAGCGAACGTCACTGGTCGGAGCTGATCGGCGGGGACGTCGTGCTCACGATTCCCGCGAAATGGCAGCGCGCGATCAACGCCTCGGACATCGCTGTGCGGCCCCGCATCGAGGACCCGGTACCGCAGGAAGCCTTCGACGTGCTGCAAAGGCTCGTTCCCGACTTTCGGCGCGCGTACGAGCCGGACGGCCTCTCGCTCGAGGAGTTCGACACGTTCGCGCCCACGGTGCGGACGCTCCGGCAGTTCATCTCCTCCTACCACGAGCTCGTCGCGGTGATCCGCGACGTGATGCTGCCCGATCCGGGCTGAGCCTCAGCCGACGAGCGGCACGCGTGGGTCGGGCTCGAGCTCGTCCCAGGTCGACCGGATCCAGGCCATTTCGGGATCGTCGGAGGCAGCCATCGTGCGCCGTTCGCCGGCGAGCGCGTTCAGGTAGTAGAGGTCGTAGCCGTGAGCGGCTGCGACCGGGTGGTAGCCGAACGGCACGAGCATCAGGTCGCCGTCGCGCACCGTCTCGGTCACGTCGACGCCGTGCCGTGGGCTGTACAGACGCTGCACCGCCCACCCCTCCTGCCGCGACATACGGAAGTAATACGTCTCCTCGAGGATCGCCTCGTTAGGCGGGTTGTCCTCGTCGTGCTTGTGCGGCGGGAAGCTCGACCAGTTGCCGGCCGGGGTGAACGCCTCCACCACGAGCAGCCGCTCCGCTGGGAACTCAGGCTTCACGATGTGGTTGATCTGCCGCGTCGCATTCCCGGCACCGCGCACCTCGGACTCGACGTCCTCGGGCCGGATGAGCACCGGCTCGCGCCTCCGCTCGCAGCGCGCGCCGCAAATCGCGACCTCGAAGGGCCCGCGGGACACCGTGTACGAAGTGTCTCGCGGTAGGTAGAGCGCGCAGGGAAGCCCGGCGAAGACGTGCTCGCGGCCGGCGAGCTCCCACCGCTCGCCTTCGGCCTCGACCGCGCAGTGGCCACCGATCAACACGAGCGCGATCTCCGTCTCTCCCGTCGCGCTCGAGAACGGCGCGCCGCGGACGGAGAAGGACAGGTAGGCCCACCCCGCCGACTCCGGGGTCACCTGCTCCCACTCGCCGTGCTTCAGCAGGAACTCGCTCATCGCGCCGCATACTGCCTGACGCACCCGCGTCGCCTTCTCGGCCGACGCGTTGGGGCACGATGTCAGGGTGAGAAAGCGAGTCCGGTGGCGTAAGACCGTGGCGGTTCTGCTGATCGCCGCCTCGATCGTGACGCCGCTCGCGCTCACCGCGGTCTGGCTGCGCGACGAGGTGCTCGTGACGCACCGGTACGTACACACGGTCACGCCGCTCGCCTCGAACCAGGCGATCGTCTCCGCGGTCGCCGCCCAGATCACCGACGCGCTCTACGCGAAGGTCGACCTCACGAAGCGGACGAAGGACGCGCTCCCGCCGAAGGCCGGCTTCCTCGGCGGCGCGCTCGGTGCCGGGCTCAAGTCCTACACGCAGGAGACGATCGAGCGGTTCCTGCGAACGGGCGCTTTCCGCGTGATCTGGGTCCAGGCGAACACGCAGGCGCACGAGGCGCTCGTCGCCGCGCTCGAGGGGAAGTCGAGCCCGTTCCTCCGCCCGGACGGAAGTGTCGCCATCGACCTCTCGAGCGCCGTCCTCTCGGCGCGGACGGCGCTCGGCGCGGCCGGGATCCACGAGTTCGACAAGCTGAGCCCGGCCGACCTCCAGCGCGGGATCGTGATCGCGAAGCCCGAATCGCTCCAGCGCCTGCGGAACGGGGTCAAGCTCCTGAAGGCGCTCGCGCTCGGACTACCGATCCTCGCCGCCGCGCTGTACGTGCTCGCGTTCGCGATCTCGCGCGAGCGCCGCCGGACGCTCGTTCGCGCGGGGATCGGCCTCGTCGCGGCGGGGGTCGTCGGGCTCCTCGCGATCGCCGCCGGCCGTTACCTCTACGCCCATCACGTGAGCGGGACAGGTGTGACGGATGACGCCGCAAGCGCGATCTACAACACCGTTCTCGCCGATCTCCGGCTCTGGCTCGAGCTCGCCGCGCTCGGCGGGGTGCTCGCCGCGCTCGCCGGGACGGTCGCAGGTCCGTCGCGCGCCGCCGTCGCGCTCCGCGGCGCCACGCTTCGCACGACCGGCGCCGTCACCGACGAGGTCGTCGGCGCCAGCGCCACCTCGAAATGGGTCGCCGCGAACAGGCCCGTCCTCCGCACGGTGACCGTGATCCTCGGCCTGCTCCTCGTGCTGGACGCACACCGGATCACGCCTCGCCTGATCGTCGAGTACGCGATCGGGACCCTCGTCGTGCTCGGCATCTTCGAGATCCTCGCGAGACCGGCAATGCCCAGGCGGCGGAGCCGAGGAGTACCTTGACTCGGATGAGCACTCCCGAGCACGGCGAGAGGCCATACGGGAGGCGGGCATTCCTGCTGCTCCTCGCGGGCGGTGCGACCTCGTTCGTCTGGGCCTCTCGGGTGAGCAACGTGCTCTCGCCGGTCACCTCCGCCTTCTCGCAGCTCGTCGGGAACCTGTTCCCGGTCGGCGGGTGGCGGATCTACACGATCTCCGGGTCGATGCCGATCTTCGACTCGAAGAGCTACACGCTCGAGATCAGCGGGCTCGTGAAGAAGCCGCGGACCTTCACCTACGAGGAGCTGCTCGCGCTGCCGCAGTCGCATCAGGTCTCGACCTTCCACTGCGTGACCGGGTGGACGGTGCACGACGTGCGCTGGTCGGGGGTCCGCTTCAAGCACCTGCTCGATCTCGTCGAGCCGCTGCCCGAGGCAAAGGCGCTGCGGTTCGACTCGCTCGAGGTGCCGTACAACGACTCGCTCACGACGAAGCAGGTCGAGGTGCACGACGTGATGCTCGCGCTCGGGATGGACGGGCAGCCGCTCTCGCGCCCGCACGGTTCGCCGGCGCGGGTCGTGATCCCGGAGATGTACGGCTACAAGGGCGTGAAGTGGCTCTCGAAGATCGAGCTCGTCGCCGAGCAGCCGACGGGGTACTGGGAAGGCCTCGGCTACGACCAGGATGCGTGGGTCGGCCGCTCGAATGGCTACGGCATCTAGCTCACGGCACCTCCGCCGCTGGAGTCGCACCGAGCGGGCGGTGCACTGGGTTCACGCCGCGGCGTTCTGCGTGCTGCTCGTCTCCGGGCTCTGCCTCTACCTCCCGAGCCTGGCCGAGGCGGTCGGCCGGCGGCCTCTCCTGAAGACGATCCACATCTACACCGCACTTGCATGGTTGATCGCGCTCGTTCTCGTGTTCGTCGTCGGCGACCGGCGATCGCTCCGGCGGACGGTGCGTGAGGTCGAGTACTTCGACGGCGACGATCGCGCCTGGCTCCTCGGCCGCCACGCGCCGCAGGGGCGGCTGAACGCCGGGCAGAAGGTGAACACGATCCTGACGGCGGTCTTCGCGATTCTGTTCGCGGTCAGCGGCTTCTTCCTCTGGTACGGCGAGCGCGACACGCGCTTCCGTCTCGCGAACGCGCTCCTCGTGCACGACTACCTGATGTACGTCTCGCTGCTCCTCTTCGTCGGGCACCTCGGGCTCGCGGTGATCTATCCGCGCACGCGCCACTCGTTGAACGGGATCACGCGCGGCTGGGTGCGCGAGGACTGGGCCGCGCGCCGCCATGCGAAGTGGGTCGAGGCGATCGAGGCGGCCGACCCCGAGTAAGGCTCAGGCTGCGGCGGGCTGAACGCGCCGCGGGCCCGCGACGAGATGGAAGATCGGGATCTCGCTGAACTGCTCGCGGGCCCGCTCGACCAGGTCGTGCTCGACCCAGTGGGCCTCTTCCTCGGGATGGGTGACGAGGAAGATCTCGTCGGCGGCGAAGACACGGAGGCCGTCCGCGATCGCCTGGAGGGGCTCGGCGTCGCCGATCGAGCCGGCGACCTCGATGCCTTCACCGCCAAGGCCTGGAAGGGAGTGGGCGAGCCGTGCCTCGGCGCGGCGGCGGGCCGGGTCGATGTCGGAGACCCAGAAGCGCAGGCGGGAGCTCAGGGCCGGGGCGACGAGGAGAACCTGGGTCGCGGAGTCGCCGGCGTGGTTGCGAAGCGTTGCGTGGAGATCGTGCCCGTCGATCGCGTCGTTCTCGATCACGAGGATCCGGAAGGGTGGGGTGGGAGCGAGTTCGATCATGTACCCACCTTTTCTCTATACGTGCGCGAATCGGTTTTATGAATGTTTCCTTAGAGCGCGTCGACCGGCTGCCACTTGAACTTCCGCAGCGCGAAGACGAGCCCGACCACGCCCCACACGAACACGACCGTGAGCGAGACGGCGTCGGACCAGATGTGCTGATCTCGCACCATCACGTCGCGCGTGGCCTCGGTGTAGTGGGTGAGCGGCAGGATCTCGGCGATGACCCGAAGGAACGTCGGGTAGTCCTTCGGCGTGAAGAACGTCCCCGAGATGATCGCCATCGGCAGGTAGACCGCGTTGATCACCGCGGACGAGCCCTCGGCGGAGCGCACGAACCCGGTGATCCCGAGCCCCATCGCGGCGAAGCAGACTGCGCCGATCACGAGCAGCGCGATCAGAGAGAGAAGGTTCTCGGGAACCCCCACGCGGAAGAACAGCCGGCCGGAGACGATGATCAGCGTGGCCTCGATCAGGAAGACGAAGAACGTCGAGGCGAGGATTGCGAGCAGGTAGGTCGGGGCAGGAAGCGGCGTCGCGCGGATCCGTTTCATGATCCCGGTCTCGCGGCGGATCACGAGCGTGATCCCGAGCCCCGCGAAACAGGTCGCGGCGACGCCGTAGCCGATCATCCCCGCCTCCAGGAACGCGGCGGCGCGGATCCCGCCCTCCTTCGTGATCTTGTCGTTGCCGTAGACCGAGGCGAAGATCAGGAAGAAGATCACGGGCAGGAAGAACGTGAAGATCGCAGCCTCGCGATTGCGCCAGAACAGCAGCTGCTGGGCGCGGACTTCGTGGTAGAAGAGCCTCATTCGTCGTCGTCGGCGACAGGCTCGGCGGTGAGCTCGAGGTAGATGTCTTCGAGCGTCGGACGCCGGACTTCGAGCTCCTCGAGCTCCTCGCCGCGCTCGACTGCTTCTCCGGTGAGCTCGTACAGGCGCCGCGTCGGGTCGGTCGTGTGCTCGAAGACGAGCTCGCCGTCGCGGCGGTAGCGGATCTCGCTCTGGTTGCCTTCCCCGGTCAGCTCTGCGGGAGAACCTTCGCGCACGATCCGGCCTTCGCGCAGCACCGCGACCCGGTCGGCGAGCTGCTCGGCCTCGTCGAGGTAGTGCGTGGTCAGGAGGATCGTGGTGCCGAGCGAGCGGAGGTTCCGGATCGTCTCCCATGCGGCGCGGCGGGCTCCGGGGTCGAAGCCCGTCGTCGGCTCGTCGAGGAAGACGAGCTCGGGGTTGCCGATCAGCGAGAGCCCGAGGTCGAGGCGGCGTTTCTGCCCACCCGAGAGCGTGCGACAGCGTGACTCGGCCTTGTCCGTGAGGCCGACGATCTCGATCACCTCGTCGATGTCGCGCCGCTCGTCGAAGTACCCGCCGAAGACGCGAAGGCTCTCGCGCACCGTCAGGTTCGGGTAGAGCGAGGAGGACTGGAGTACGACCCCGAGGCGCTCACGCCACGCACGGCCGGCCTTCGCCGGATCCTCGCCGAGCACCTCGACCTCGCCTCCGTCGCGATCGCGATAGCCCTCGAGGATCTCGATCGTCGTCGTCTTGCCGGCCCCGTTCGGCCCGAGCAGGCCGAAGACCTCACCGGCGCCGATCTCGAAGTCGATCCCCTTGACGGCCTCGTGCTGGCCGTAGCTCTTCACGAGGCCGGAAACGCGGATTGCCGCTGTCATCTCTGGACACGTCCCGGTGGAACAGGGCCGGGGTGGACATGTCCGGTGCCAGGTACCGGACGGAGGGCGTGAGCGCAGGCCGCGCTCACAGCTCGACCTCGGCGAAGCCGGCGGTCGGGAAGGAGACCTCGCGGCCGGTGAGGGCGAGGACGATCTCGCTGCAGTCCGGCTGATGGCCGACGGCGATCACCGTCTCGCCGAGGCCCGCGACGGCAGCGCGAAAGGTCGAGACCGTGGCGCCGGGGGCGAGACCTTCGTTGATCTGGACGTCGAGCCCCGCCGCCGACGCCAGAGCCTCGGCGGTCTCGCGGGCGCGCAGGAGCGGGCTCGAGACCACGGCGTCCGGCTCGCGGTCGGCGAGCAGCAGGCCGAGCAGGCGCGCGGCCTCGTGGCCCGAGGGCGTGAGCGGCCGCAGCTCGTCGGGCTGTCCCGGTGCGGCCTTGGCATGACGAACGAGGATCACCAGCACGCTCGCAAGCGTAGTGCGCACTGTGCTGCCAGGCGCACCCCTCCCGCCCGGGCCGCCCCGCCGAGCCCCTCGTCTAGAGTCGAGCCATGCGTGAGCTCCGCTACGTCGTCGCCGACGTCTTCACCGACACGCCGCTGACCGGGAACCAGCTCGCCGTCTTCACCGACGCGCGCGATCTCGACCCGCTCACGATGCAGGCGCTCGCGAAGGAGATGATGTTCGCGGAGACCGTATTCGTGCTGCCCGCCCAGGCGGAGGACGCCGACGTGCGGATCCGGATCTTCACGCCGGAGAACGAGCTTCCCTTCGCCGGCCACCCGGTGCTCGGTTCCGCCTTCGTGCTCGGCCTGCCGCTGCAGAAGGTCGTGATCCGGCTCGAGACCGGTGCCGGCGTCGTGCCGGTCGAGCTCGAGCGCGAGGGCGCTCGGATCGTCTTCGGCTGGATGGAGCAGCCGATTCCGCCGTGGGAGAGCTTCGCGCGCGCCGACGAGCTCTTCGCCGCGCTCGGAATCGAGGGGTCGAGCCTGCCCGTCGAGCTGTACCACCTCGGCCCCAAACACGTCTATCTCGAGCTCGAGTCGCCCGGCCACGTCGCTGCGCTCGGCCCCGACTTCAGGGCGGTCGCGTCGATCACCGACGCCGGCGTGAACTGCTTCGCGCGCGACGGAGAGGGATGGAAGAACCGCGTGTTCGTGCCCGGCGCGGGCGTGCCCGAGGACCCGGCCACCGGCTCGGCCGCGGGGCCGCTCGCGATCCACCTCGCCCGCCACGGCCGCATCGCCTTCGGCGAGGAGATCGAGATCACGCAGGGGATCGAGCTCGGCCGCCCCTCCAAGCTCTACGCGATCGCCGAGGGCGAGGGCGACCGGATCGATCGCGTCCGCGTCGGCGGCTCAGCGGTGGTCGTCGCGCGCGGCGAGTTCAGGATTCCCTGAGCACGACGGCGGCGATCTCCGGCAGCTCGAGCTCGAGCGCCGTCCAGAAGAGGCCGCCGTTCCGCGAGACGTACAGCCGGTTGCGCCCCGCGTAGGCGAGCAGGTCGGGATTCGACGGGTCGACCGCGACCGCCGCGCCGGGTGGCAGCCCACGGCCGGATTCGCGCCAGGTCGTGCCGGCGTCGTGGGACACGAGCATCGGCGGGCGCGCGTCGACGACTGCCACGACGGTCGAACCGCCCTCCGCGGCCGCGACGACCCGCGGGAGGTTGAGACTGGGTGCGGGCGCGGGCTCGAACGGCTCGCCCGGTTCGAGCTCCCCGGTCTCGAGGTCGATCGCGAAGAATCCACCGGCGGTGGCGGCGAGCAGCATCGTCATGGCGCGTCCGCCATCATCGCCGCGACCACGGCCGTCGCCCTTCTCGCGGCGGCGGGCGGCGCGAGCCCCGCCGAGCGCCCTGCGAGATACGAGACGCAGAAGCCGTCGCCGGCGCCCGTCGGGTCACCGTCGAGCGGGAACGCCGGCACCTCGTGGACGCGGCCGTCTGTCACCACCGTCGCTCCGCGTGCGCCGTGGGTCAGCAGTAGCTCGCGCACGCCCAGCCGGGCGGGGTCGCCGACCGCCTCGGCCTCCTCGTCGTTCAGCTTGAGAACCCAGACGTGGCGGAGTACCTCGGGATCGAACTCTCCGTCGAGGACGAGCGGCCCCGTGCGCGAGGGCCGCACGAGCCCCTGCCCGTCGAGCGACAGTCGGCGTCCGCGGGTCGCTGCGGCCGCGAGCGTCTCGGCCGGGAAGTCGCTCCGCGCAAGCGGCGCGAGGTGCACCCAGCGGGCCTCTTCGGGCAGAGCCGGGAGGTCCGACGGAGCCCACGTATCTCCGAGCGCCCGCACCGTCATCTCGCGCCGGTCGCCGACGTAGGACATCTCGAAGCCGGCCGTCGCCTCACCCGGGACGAACCGCACCTGCGAACCGAGTGCCACGAGCGGCGGCAGCAACTCCGCCCGGTCGGAGGGCGCGCAGCGCGGATGGATGATCGCGGGCGTATCGAGATGCTGCAGCGCGCGCGCCGCGTGGAACGGCCCCCCGCCCGTCCGAGGCGGCACCCCGGGCAGGAAGTCGCGCGACAGGTTGCCGAGAACGGCGATCACGCGCGAGCCAGGGCGGGCCGGCGCGCGAGCAGTCCGGCGGCAGAGGTGAGCGCGAATGCCGTCGCGAAGCTCGGGAGCGACGCGCCGCCCCACGGAAGCGAATGCGGATCGGTATGGGCCACGATTCGCGTCCACCAGGCCGGGCCTTCGGGGTAGAGCCACTGGTAGAGGCAGAAGCCCGTGAGCCACGCGACGAGCGGCCACGCCCGCAGCGCCGGAGCCGAGAAGATGTCGCGCGGCAGGTAGCGGCAGCCCGCCAGGAGCCAGTCTGCAAGCAGCACCCCGAAGAGCGGCACGAAGAACGATCCGAGCAGGAACAGGAACGGCTGGTAGTTCCTGAGATCGACGAGCAGTGCGCCCACCGTGGCAACCCCTGCGGTTGTCGCGACGAGCAGCCGCTGCGGCACGCCGGGCAGGAGGTTCTGGAGGGAGACGGCGCCGGAGTAGACGTTCGCGAACGCCTCGTCGCTCTCGTCCACCGTCAAAGCCAGGAGCGCGAGGATGCTCGCTGCGCCGCCCGCCGCGATCGCGGTCAGGAGCCCGGGCGCATCGCCGATCGACCGCGACATCGCGATCACCGTCCCGAGCCCGAAGAGGGGGATCGTCGGAACGAAGTAGCCCAGCCCGGCCCCCCAGAAGCCGGCCGAGCGGGTCCGCGAGAAGCGCGTGTAGTCGGCGACGAGCGGCGTCCACGAGATGATGCTTGCGAGCACGAGATCGAACCCGGGCCAGAACGCATGCGAACCCGGCCGGTGCCAGAGCGCGTCGACATGCCGGTCGTGGAGCGACCACCACGACAGATAGAGCAGCGAGGCGATCACCACCCAGACCGCGAACTTGCGCACGTACCGGCGGACGAACCCGACCGGCCCGAGGAGCGCAAGGCCGGTTGCGACAGCGCCGAACAGGAGCTTCCAGAAGACCGTGCCCCCGAACCCGAGCACCTGGTGTGAGAGCGCGCTTGCTCCGGTTGCGATCACGATCAGCTCGAACACCGACCACCCGAGGCACTGGAGGATGTTCAGCGCGGTCGGGCCGTACGAGCCGCGGTGCCCGAGCGGGGCACGCATCAAGACCATCGCCGGCACGCGTGCATCGGCCCCGATCAGCCCCCCGAGCGCCAGCATCAGGTTGCCGGCGAGGGCCGCAGCCACGATCGCCCCGAGCGCGACCGGGAGCGACAGCGCAAGCCCTCCCTGCGAGAACGGCAGCACGAGCAGCGCGCCGGCCACGATCACGAGCAGCGATACCGACAGGTTCGCCCAGAGCAGAAAGCCGTCGAACGTCCCGAGCAGGCGGAGTCTCTGCGGAACAGGATCGATTCCCCAATGCGGTGCGTCTTTCATCGCTTCTCCCTTCGCCGGCATGACCCGGAGCAGGTTCGACGGGTCTGATCTCAGCCGCCTTCGCGCGGCACCCCGGTCGTTCAAGACTAGACGACCCGATTCGAAACGGGTGGCGAATAGTCGTGTTGAACCGCTACCTTGACCTGCCTGAGCCTGCGCCTGAGAATCGCCGTCTTCGTCCCGCTCGTCGCCGCGCTTGCCGCGGTGGCGGTCGGCTGCGCCCTCGCAGCGCAAGGATCGACGAGCGCCGGCACCGCGCCCGGCTCGCTCGCGATCGGAAAGCAGCTCTACCGTCAGTACTGCGGGCAGTGCCATGCGCTGACCGAGGCGCTCGCGGTCGGCTCCGGCAGCTACAGCAAGTTCGGCCAGGACGGGGGCCCGAGCTTCAACGACCTCGACGTGCCCTACGCGCTCTCGATCGACGCGGTCACGGAGCAGTTCGGTGGCCACGAGCTGGTCGTGAAGAAGCTGAGCTGGCCGAAGCTCCAGCAGGTCTCCAAGTTCGTCGCGCTCGCGACCAAGACGCATCCGTATCTGGCGCGAATCAGCGACGGCTAGAACTTAAGACGTTTCTGTAGCGACGTTTACCTGGAACCCGCTATCTTGTCTGCGGGTTGACGCTTCGTCTCCGCCTCGCTGTCCTTGTCCCGCTTGCCACTGTGGTTGCCGCAGTGGCCGTTGGGTGTGCGCTTGCCGCCCATGGAGCGACTGCTTCAAGTACAGGCTCGACCGCGGCAATGTCGGCCGGAAGCCTCGCGCAGGGGAAGGCGCTCTACCGTAAGTACTGCGGTCAGTGTCATGCGCTCAGCGCGGCGCTCGCCGCCGGGTTCGGGAGCGACAAGGGTCT
Organism: Gaiellaceae bacterium; assembly: GCA_036271235.1. Classification (GTDB taxonomy): domain Bacteria; phylum Actinomycetota; class Thermoleophilia; order Gaiellales; family Gaiellaceae; genus PALSA-600. Next base: position 54,866 of record DATBBA010000029.1, on the reverse strand, counting down.
CGGCACCGACGGCGGCCCGAGCTTCAACGATCTCGACGTTCCGTTCAACCTCTCCATCGTCGCCGTCACCGAGCAGTTCGGCGGCCACGAGCTCGTCGTGAAGCGCATGACCTGGCCGCAGCTTCGCCAGGTCTCGCAGTTCGTCGCGATCGCGACGAAGACGAACCCGTATCTCGCGCGCATCTCCGACGGCTAAACCACTGCCGTCAGCGCTGCGCGGCGATCTTCCGGAGAACGTACTTCAGGATCCCGCCGTGCTTCACGTAGTCGCGCTCTCTCGGCGTGTCGAGGCGCAGGATCGCGGTGAAGGTCTTCCCGTCGGCCGTGACCGTGACCTCGGTCGCATCGCCACCGGCCACACCCTCGATCGCGAACTCCTCCTCGCCGCTCAGGCCGAGCGATTCCCGCGACTCGCCGGCCTTGTACTGGAGGGGCAGGATCCCCATCATCAGCAGGTTCGAGCGGTGGATGCGCTCGTAGCTCTCTGCGAGGACGGCTTTGACTCCGAGGAGATCGGGGCCCTTCGCGGCCCAGTCGCGGCTCGAGCCCGAGCCGTACTCCTTCCCGGCGAGGACGATCAGCGGGGTGCCTTCGGCCAGGTAGTTCTCCGAGGCGTCGAAGATGGTCATCTCCGCTCCGTCCGGGAAGTGCTTCGTCCACGTGCCCTCTGAGCCGGGAACGAGCAGGTTCTTCAGCCGGAGGTTCGCGAAGGTACCGCGGATCATCACCTCGTGGTTGCCACGGCGCGCCCCGTACGAGTTGAAGTCCTTGCGCTCCACTCCGTGCCCTGCGAGGTAGAGGCCCGCGGGGGAGTCGGCCTTGATCGAGCCGGCCGGCGAGATGTGGTCGGTCGTGACCGAGTCGCCGAGCGAGACCAGGCAGCGGGCGCCGCGGATGTCCGAGACGGGTGCCGGCTCGAGCGTGAGGCCCTCGAAGTACGGGGGGAGGCGCACGTAGGTCGACGCGGGATCCCACGCATAGAGATCACCGGCCGGGGACTCGAGGCTCTGCCAGGTCGCGTCGCCGGTGAAGACCTCGGCGTAGGTGTTCGTGAACATCTCGCCGCGAACCGACGAGGCGATCGTCTCGCCGATCTCGGCGGAGCTCGGCCAGAGATCGCTCAGGAAGACCTCGTTTCCATCGGCGCCGATCCCGATCGGCTCGCTCGTGAGGTCGATGTCGATCCGTCCGGCGAGGGCGAAGGCGACGACGAGCGGTGGCGAGGCCAGGTAGTTGGCCTTCACCTCCGGGTGGATCCGCGCCTCGAAGTTGCGGTTCCCCGAGAGCACCGCGCTCGCGACGAGGTCACCCTCGGCGATCGCGGCGGAAACCGCGGGAAGAAGCGGACCCGAGTTGCCGATGCAGGTGGTGCAGCCATACCCGACCGTGTCGAAGCCGAGTTGATCGAGGTAGCTCTGGAGGCCCGCCCGCTCGTAATAGTCGGTGACCACCTTCGATCCCGGCGCGAGCGAGGTCTTCACCCACGGCGCGCGCCGTAGCCCGAGCTCGACGGCGCGCTTGGCGAGCAGGCCGGCGGCGACCATCACCTGCGGGTTGGAGGTGTTCGTGCACGAGGTGATCGCGGCGATCACGATCGCGCCGTGGCCGAGCTCGTGCTCCTCGCCGTCGATCACGAGCCGTACGGGCTGCATCCTCGGCGGGGCTGCGGTCGCGACCGCAACCTGGTGGTGTTCGGGAACCTCGTGCCCGCCGGGTGCCTGCTCGGTGGTCGGGTCGCTTGCCGGGAATGTCTCCGCGAGCGCGCCGTCGTCGTCGGTCTCCACACCGAAGGTCGGCAGCGCCTCCAGGAACGCCTGCTTCGCGTGCGTCAGCGGAACGCGGTCCTGCGGCCTGCGCGGGCCGGCGATCGACGGCTCGACCTCGTCCAGGTCGAGCTCGACCACCTCCGAGTACTCGGGTTTCGCGTCGGGCTCGTGCCAGAGGAGGTTCTCGCGGCAGTAGGCCTCGACGAGCGCGACCCGCGCCTCGCTCCGTCCCGTCAGGCGCAGGTACTCGAGCGTCAGCGCGTCGACGGGGAAGAAGCCGCAGGTCGCGCCGTACTCCGGCGACATGTTCCCGAGCGTCGCCCGGTCGGCGACGGTGAGCCCGGCGACCCCGTCGCCGAAGTACTCGACGAACTTGCCGACGACGCCCGTGTGGCGGAGCAGCTCGACGACCGTGAGCACGAGATCGGTGGCCGTGGCGCCTTCGCGCAGTCGCCCGGTCAGGCGGAAGCCGACGACCTGCGGCACGAGCATCGACAGCGCTTCGCCGAGCAGGGCGGCCTCGGCCTCGATCCCGCCGACGCCCCAGCCGAGCACCCCCAGGCCGTTCACCATCGTCGTGTGGGAGTCGAGCCCGACCACGGTGTCCGGGAAGGCCAAGCCGCCGCGACTCTCGACAACACGCGCGAGGTATTCCAGGTTCACCTGATGGACGATTCCCGTGCCCGGCGGAACGACCTTGAAGTCGCGGAGCGAAGCCTGGCCCCAGCGCAGGAACGCGTAGCGCTCGCGGTTGCGCTCGACCTCGAGCTCGACGTTGCGGCTGAAGGCGAGACGGGAGGCGAACTCGTCCACCTGCACCGAGTGGTCGATCACGAGCTCGGCCGGGATCAGCGGGTTGATCTGCGCGGGATCGCCGCCGAGCTCGGCGATCGCATTCCGCATCGCCGCCAAGTCGACGACTGCCGGCACACCCGTGAAGTCCTGCAGCAGAACCCTCGAGGGATAGAAGGAGATCTCGTGTGCGGGATCGGCCCGCGGATCCCACGAGGCGACGGCGCGTGCGCCTGCCGCGTCTCCGGAGCGGATCGTGTTCTCGAGCAGCACGCGAAGCGAATACGGCAGCCGCCTGGGGTCCGCGCCGGCAAGCGCATCGATAGGCGTGATCTCGTATGTCTCCCGGCCGACGCTGAGCGCGCTCATGCCCCAGAGTCAAGCAAAGGTTTCGTTGCCGGCGCGGCGATTCGCTTAACCGACCCTTAATCGAGCCGACGCTGGTTCGCCGGAATCCGTCGATATAACGGTTTGAGTGCAGCAGGGGGACATCATCCGCGGGACGGTCTGGATCGCGGCGGCAGGGGTGGGCGCAGGACTCGCGCTCGCTGGTGCAGCGCTGACCGGGCATCTCGACGGCGCGACGACGATCCAGCAGATCTCGTCCGCGCCTCCGACGGGCGGCACGGCTCCCTCCGGGCCGAGCGGCAACCTTTCGGTCGAGCAGATCTACCGGCTCGACGCGCCGGGTGTCGTCCAGATCAACAACTCGGCATCCAGGGCTTCGGCCCCGCTCCGGAGCCAGGCACTCGGCTCCGGCTTCGTGATCGACAAGGCCGGGCACATCGTCACGAGCAACCGCGTGATCGCGGGCTCTCCGGGACTCAGGGTCAGCTTCTCGGGAAGCGACGAGCTCGACGCGACTCTCGTGGGCCAGGACCCGTCCACGGATGTCGCGGTGCTGCAGGTGGCGGCGCATTCCCGCTCGTTCAGCCCGCTTCCGCTCGGTGACTCGGACGAGGTTCAGGTCGGCGACCCGGTCGTCGCGATCGGGAACACCCTGAGCCTCGACCGGACCGCCACCGTCGGCATCGTCAGTGCGGTCCAGCGGGGGATCGACTCGACGAGCTCGTCGACGGCCGCGCACGCGATCCAGACCGATGCGGCGATCAACCACGGCAACTCCGGCGGCCCGCTGATCAACGCGCGCGGCCAGGTGATCGGCGTCAGCTCGCAGCTCGGGACACGGCTCGCGAGCACCGACGGCGAGGGCATCGGGTTCGCGATTCCGATCGACACCGTGAAGGCGGTCGTTGCGCAGTTGCTCGCCACCGGCAAGGTGCAGCATGCATTCCTCGGAATCGGCGTCGAGCCGGTCAGCACCGCCCTGGCACGCGCGTTCGCTCTGCCCTGCAACTACGGCCTGATCGTCCAGAACGTCACTCCGGGAACCGGTGCCGCCCGCGCCGGCCTCCAGGCAGGAAGCACCTCGGTGCTCGTTGCCGGCGAGTCCTATCTGATCGGCGGCGACATCATCGTCGCCGCGAACGGGACGCCGGTCACGACCGAGTCGCAGCTCCGCGACGTGATCGAGACGATGAAGCCGGGCGATCGACTCGCCCTCCGGATCTGGAGCGGAGACAAGGAGAAGACAGTCCACGTGAAGCTGGGGCAGCCACCGGGCTGACCTCGAGCGAAAGATTGGGCCCCTGCAACGCTTGGGGCCCGAACCCGGCGGAGCCGTCTAGCCAGCGCGGCCCGCCGGACGAGATGGCCGCGACCCGCATGCCTGCCCGGGTCGCGGCCATTTTTTTCTGTCTCTCACGCCCGGCATGAGCGGATGTCAGACTCACGGATGTGAGGAAGGGCTGGCTCCTCTGGTTGGCTGTCGGGATTGCCGCAGCACCTTCCGCTGCGAGCGCCGCAGTCCCGACCACCCAGACCTGTAGCCCCGCGAACCTGCCGCTGACCTACGTCCTACCCGCCGACTGGTCGTGCGAGGGCGCTCCGCCGAATGGCAACGTCGCGAGCGACGCCAAGGCTGGAGGAATGGCACCCGGGTTCGTCGTTCAACTCAACATCTACGCCGCCAGGTTCTCCGGTGGTGGGACTGTCACCCGTGATGCATCACGCCTCGTCGCTACTGTCCGGCAGGAGTTCGCACAGATACCCGGCGTGCGGATCTCGCATACCTCGACGACGGTCGGAGCTGCCTCCTACCCGGCTGTCCTGGTCGGCGTGAGCTATCGGGGTCTTTCGTTCCAGGGTGTCGAGGCCATGACTCATCTCGACTATTTCTTCGTCGCTCGCGGCGACATCTACGAGTTCGATTTCACCGGCGCCACGAAGTGGATTGCGAAGGAGATGAGCGCGATCAAGGCGTGCGCCAGATCGATCCGTTTCCCGCTCAAGGCGTGACCCGCCGACCCAGGCCGTCGAACTACGGGACGAGGCGGTAGGCGACCGGCGGGATGGCCGCTGGGGGTTCGCGCTTCGGAGCGATTCGGACAGAATCGACGGCTGCTGCGGCGAGATCCAGCGTGAGAACGTCTTCTGGAAGCACGACGATCGAGGTCATTCATTCGTCGCCTCCCGCGTGCGTCAGGCAGTCGATCCAGGCGGCCAGGTCCCGCCCGTTTCGGAACCGCGCTCCCCGTACGATTCCAACCATGGACGAACCCGAGGAGCTACGGCGCAACGGATATTGGAGGATGGCCGTCTGGGCGCTTCGGGTGGGATACGTGGCGCTAGCCGTGGTGGTCGCCGGCCTCGTCGTGCTGGCGTCGGGATCGACGCCGTGGGTCCTGGCCGTCGGGGTGATCGGCTGGCTCGCTGCGGCGGCCGTGTTGGCGACAGGCTTCGTGCGGGCCCGGGGCGAGCTATCCGAGCCGCGGCCGGGGTTCTGGTCGATGCGGTTCATGCTCCTCCACGACACGGTCCACGCCCGGTCGCAGGCCGAGCGGTCGTGACGGCGTCGCCGTTCGTGGTGAGCCGAGGCCTCGAGCTCGTCGTTCGCTCGGTGGAGTAGACACGACCTGGCTGGCATCTTCTCGCCTCACCCGAGCGCGCCGCCTTGTGTTGCCGTAGGAAGATCTGCAGGACATCTAGGTGCTGTGAATCACCGCTTCCCACCAGTCGGTCTGGTCGGGGTGGCAGACGTACTTGTCGACGAGCTCGAGGACAGCCTGCTGTTGTGGAGTCTCGGCGGCGCCGAACATGTCGGGCGCCACCCCACCGGCGGCCTGTGCGTTCGAGGCGTCCGGGGCGGGCGCCTGCTGGGCTGCGGGCGCCGGCTGGGCTGCTGTCGCCGACGTGCCACCGGCGCCGCCGCCGTCGGACGAGATGAGCACTTCCTCCAGCTCGAAGGTCATGAAGCCGCCGGGGGACTCGGTCGCGCCGCCGCCGTCTTCCTGCTCGACCTCACGCCGGATCTTGACCCAGGCCTGGATGTAGGGCTTGTCGTCGGGATCGTCGAGCTTCAGCTTCTGCCCGGCACGTTTCGGGTAGCGCTCCCAGAACCGCCGGTCGACCTCGGCGTAGAGCTCGGCCTTCGTGCGCTTCTTCCCCGCGCCGTCACCGTTTCCGTTCCCGTTCGCGTGCTGCTCGGCGGGGCTCGGCCCCTGCGGATCGCCGCCGCCCGGCTGCCCGCCGCCGTCTGGGGGTGCCCCGCCACGCGCCGCATCGAGCGGGCGCGCAGCGTCGGTCGTCACGTGGACCTGGCCCGCCCAGGCCGCAATCATCGCCTGGCCGATCTCGGTGTCGGCGGCAACCGCCATCGCGCGCGAGATCGCAAAGAGCGGATGCTCGGGATCATCCTTTGCGAGCTCCGAATGCGTCGGTCCGGAAAGACCCGCACTGCGTGCCTCGCCACCCGAGACCGCCGTCTCGTGGGTCGCCAGCCGCTCCAGCAATCCCGCTTTCGCCGCCGCGATCGCCGCGATCGCGATCGGGACCACGATCGGGCCGAGCGTTGCGACGAGAAGCGCGGTCGAGGCGACGCCGAGAATCGTCCCGACCGTCAGGCCGGCGGCGCCGCCCACGGCCGCGCCACCCTGCCGTCCGAGGTCTGAGCCTGCGGCCGCGCCCTCGCGCGCCCCCGCTGCCGCTCCCTCCGCGGCGCCTCCGAAGAGACCGCTCACGCCGCCGAGGAGCGCACCGCCGACCGCGCCCCCGGCGCCGAGCACACCGCCGAGAATCCCTCCGCCGCCCAGGCGCTCACCGGCTGCAAAGCCGCTCTCAGCGCCGCTTGCCGCGCCGCCGACCGCCCCTTGCACGCCGCCCGCAACCGCTCCGCCGGCGCCGCCGAGCGCGAGGCCGAGTGCGCCTCCGAGGGAGCCGCCCGCGCCGCCCCCGAGCCGGGCGAACAGATCCTGGGCCTCGATCTGGTTCACGAGGACCCAACCCTTGATCAGCGAGCGGGTGAGCTCGCCGTTCGAGAGCTCGGTCTGGATCAACTCGAGTCGGCTCACCTGCTTGTTGGCGTCGCCCGCGTAGGTGCCGGTCTGGATCTGCGCCCGGCCCGAAGCGTCGTGTGGGACGAGCATCGCGCGGTTCCCGCCCAGGTAGGTCTGCTTCAACCTCGCGGCGTAAGCGACCGCGGACGGGTCGCCGCGGGCCTCGAGCGCGAGAATGCAGGCCTCGACGAAGTTCGAGTGCGAGTAGTAGTCCTCGACCGCGTGGAGCGCATCGCCCATCAGCTGGAAGCCCTCAGGATTCCGTCCCCGGACGATCGCCTCCTTCAGCTTCTCCTTGGAGTGGAGCTTCCCGCGCTCGACATACGGGGGAAGCTGCGAGTGGGCGCTTGCGTGGAGGATGTCGGAGCTGTGGCGCTCCTCGGCGTCGAAGGCGGCCTGCTGGTCTGGTGAGAGCTGGTTGTAGAGCTCCTGGCGCCGTGCGGGCGTCGCGCGCGGATCCTCGACGGTATCGCCGCCCTCGGGGTTGTCGAGATGCTCCGACGGGACGTATTGCCCGAGCTCGGCTCCGAGCGCGCTCGCATCCGGCACGGTTCCGAACTCGCCGGCGTAGAGGATCCGGATGATCGGCAGCATCGCCGGGCTGTTCAACTGCGACAGGTCGCGCAGCCAGTTGCCGCTGTAGACCTGCCGGGCCTCGTCAGGGCTGAGCCCGGCGCCACCGGGCCCGAGCGCCGCGGCCTCGATTCCGCCGTGGCCCTCCTCGCCCGCCTGGTAGCGCTGGACGACCGCGGCGGAGGCGCGGATCTTCACGGGCGATTCGGGCTCCGTGGCGATCGGCTCGTGCTCGGGTGCATCTTCCTGCGCCCGCGCGGTCTGCGCCCGCACGAACCTCGCCACCGCAACGTTCCCGGCCGACTGTTGCAGCGCGAGCAGGTTCGCGGGGACGCGCCCTGCCGCTGCATCCGGCTGGGGCGGGGCCTCCTGGATCGTGGCGCTCGAAGAGACGGACTGCCGCTCGTCCGTTTCGGGGAGGGTCGCCGTGACGCGCGATTTCACGCTCAGCGCAGGATAACCCGCGTCGCCCGGCGGTGCGGGGGATTTTCTCGTCCTCTGCCGTTATTCTCCGGCTACCCAAGCGGGAGGTCGAGGGGGCCATGCCGGCAACACGCGCGATCGTCTTTCTGTCCGACTTCGGTCTGCAGAACGAATGGGTTGGGGTGTGCCACGCGGTGATGAACCGGGTCGCACCGGAGACCCGGGTCGTCGATCTCTCCCACTTCATCCCGCCGCTCGGGGTTTCCGCCGGCGCCCGGCTGCTCGCCGACTCGCTGGGCTATGTCGCGGACGACGCGATCCTCCTCGCGGTAGTCGATCCGACCGTCGGCAAGGATCGCGACATCGCGGTCGAGGCGGCGGACGGCCGGCTTCTGGTGGGCCCGGACAACGGCTTGCTCTCGTGGACGTGGTCGGCCGCCGGTGGCGTTCGGCGCGCGGTCGAGATCACCTCGCCGGAGGTCGTCGTCACGCCCGTGTCTGCGTCCTTCCATGCGAGGGACGTTCTCTGTCCGGCGGCCGCCCATCTGGCTCGCGGGACTGCTTTCGAGCAGCTCGGACCGTCGATCGATCCGGAGAGCCTCACCGTCCTTGCGGCCAGCGAGCCCGAGGTCGACCTTCGCACGATCCGGTGCGAGGTGATCGACCACAACCGGTTCGGGAACATCCAGCTCAACGTGCGGCAACCCGATCTCGCGCGCGCCGAGCTCGACGACGCGCCGAAGCTCGCGGTCGAGGGGCTCGGCGGCTGGGTCCGCGCTCGTCGCGCCGAGACCTACGCCGACTTCGAGCCCGGCGAGTACGGAGTGATCTTCGACCCGCGCGGCTGGCTCACGGTCGTTCGCGGCAATCCCGGTAACGCACTCGAGGATCTTCGCTTGTCGATCGGGGACATGGTCTGGATCACGGCGCCCGACGACGGCGGCTCCGCCGCCCGCCCCGACTGACTCGCGCACCGGGAGGCGACGGACACGCTGTCCTCCGTGCCTCGCCTAGGCTTCTGCCCATGGAAGGCTCTCAGGCCGATCTCGGCGAAGTGGTTGCAGCGCAGGGGGAGGGCCGGATCGAGCTCGTTGTCTCGACGCTCTCGCCCGACGGCCGCTGGGCCGCCGGACTTCTTCATGTCTCCGAGACCGATCACTGGCTCGAGTCCGTCTACGAGCTGGTCGACGGCGCGTGGCGGGAGTGGACGACGAGCAACGAGGAGCAGGCCTGGAGCCCGATCCGTACGAAGGACGGCGTTTCGATCGGCGTGTTCCGCCTCTACGGCCCGGCGCCCCCCGAAGCCGAACGGGCGCTTGTCTCCTGGCGCGGGGAGCTCCATGAAGCGCCGGTGCAGAACGGGTTCTTCGCCTTCGCTGCCTGGGACGTGAGCGACGAGGAGCTCATCCGCACTCCGCCCGCGCTCAGCGGTTTCGCGTGATCGGTTCCGTCACGGCGGTCGTCTTCGACGCGGGCGAGACGCTCCTCGACGAAACCGGGCTCTGGAGCCGCGCAGCCGCTGGTGCCGGCGTCCCGGAGTTCACCTTCATGGCCCTGCTCGGCTCGCTGATCGCGGGCCGGGAGCATCACCGGAGAGTGTGGGAGGTGCTCGGAGTGGAGCCCGCGCCCAGCGAGTTCGCGCCGGAGGACTTCTACCCGGACGCGCACCCCTGCCTCACCCGCCTGCGCGAGGCGGGATACCTGGTCGGTGTCGCAGGCAACACTCCTGTCTCGACCGAAGCGCTCCTCGGGCCTCACGTCGATTTCGCGGCGTCTTCGGGCGGGATCGGCGCGGAGAAGCCCTCGGCGGCATTCTTCGATGCGCTGGTCGCCGCGTGCGGCCGCCCGGCCGGGGAGATCGCCTATGTCGGCGACCGGGTCGACAACGACGTCGTGCCAGCGTTGGCAGCGGGGATGGTCGCAATCCACATCCGCCGGGGGCCGTGGGGTTATCTCGGGACAGCCCCGGCTGAGGCGATCTCCATCGAGGGGCTCGCGTCGCTGCCGGCCGTGCTCCAGAGGTGATCGAGACCCTCCGGCTGGTGCTTCGACCTCCGGTGCCCGGGGATGCGGCGCCGCTGCTCGAGGCGTTTGCCGATCCCGACGTGATGCGTTACATCGGCCTCGGCGAGACCGGGACGCTTCAGGATGCGATCGCGCAGGTGGAGAGGATGACTCGGGCGTGGGAGCTGGACGGGTTCGGCCGCTTCGTCGTTGTCCGTGCCGAGGACGGCCTCGTGATCGGCAGGGTCGGACTGCTTGCCTGGGATCCGCTGACCTGGACGAGCGGGGTTCGGCGCGAGATCGGCGATCGGGCCGAGACCGAGCTCGGGTGGACTCTCATCCGAAGTGCGTGGGGTCGCGGCTATGCGGCGGAGGCTGCATCCGCCGTGCGTGACTGGGCGCTAGCGGTTGTGCGGCCGGCGCGGCTGATCTCTCTCATCCATCCCGAGAACCTCCGTTCGAAGCGCGTCGCGGAGAAGCTCGGTGAGCGATTCGACCGGGAGGTATTCACGAGGCGCGGCGTGCCGGCGGAGCTGTGGGCGCTTCCGTCGACCGATCGAACGTCCAGTTGAAGACGACGCAGTCCTCGGGCTCGTCGGCTCCGGCGGCACGGTAGGTGGCGAGCGCGGCCTGGTTCTCACGGTCGGTTCCGACCCACATGCCGTAGCAGCCGTTGCTGCGTGCGAGCGCGCCGAGGGCCTCGACGAGCGCGCGTCCGACCCCGAGCCGCCGGTGGTCGGGGTGGACGCTGAGCTCGTACAGAAACATCTCGGTGCCCTTGTCGGGATGGGTCGTCTCGACGCCGCTCACGAACCCGATCGGGCTGGGCCCCTCGGCGAAGGCGACGAGCAGGTGGTGCCCGGCGCCGGCCAGGAACCTCGCCGCCCACGCGCGCCTCGGTGGATGGTCGAAGAGCTCTGAACAGCCGAGAACGACGTCCTCGTCCCCATCCTCGAGGCGCACGATCCGCACGGAGGTGATGGTACGGATCCGGCCTTCGGGCCGGCTCCGCGGGTGCCTCCGCGGCAATCCAGATGCGCGTTTGGGCGCGTACCTCTTTTGGAGATTCCCGTTTCGGGCTTCGCGGGGTACCCTGTCGGACGTGGAGCAGGGGTCGATCGTCTTCCAGGAGTCCGCCGTTCGCTCGGAGGACGAGGAGTTATGGCTCGATGACGACGCGGACGGTCGCGACGGATGGTTCTGCGTCCGGACCGATCCGTTCCCGTGTCCGGCGTCCGGCTGCACCTATGTCGCCGACTTCATGACTGCGGCGCACCTGATCCTCGTCTGGCAGGAAAACGACGATCCGAACCTCCTGCGCCATGCAGGCCAGGCCAAGAACGTCGGACGCAACCCACGGATCGTGGGCTACCGCTCCGACTACGGCCCCTCGGCCTCGTACTACGCATGGATCGCCGCCGGGCGCCCCGTCCACGGCGTGCGGGCGCAGTAATGGCCGTCGTCAGCGAGACATTCCAGGTGCGAGGCATCCGGTGCGAGCGGTGCATGGCGCGGCTCGGCCACGTCCTCAACGGGCACGAGGGCCTCGAATCGGCGAACGCGACGCTCGCCGGCGAGGTGACGCTCCGCTGGGACGACGAGCAGACGACCCGCGACTCGCTCGTTGCAGCGCTCGCGCGCGGCGGCTTCCGCGAGCAGCAGCCGGTCGTCTGACCGACACACGGGAATCCCGGGGGGCCGGATGTCGTTAAAGCCATTGATAGGGTGGCCGGTCGAGTGAGCGAGAGCGCCCCGACAGCCGCTGAAGCCCGCCGCATCGCGGAGGTTGAACGTGACCGTGTTCGCTTCGAGGAAGAAGCGCTCGAGTTGAGCGACCAGGTGTACCGCGTGGCGCGAAGGCTTTCCGGCTCCCGCGAGGAGGCCGAGGATCTGGTGCAGGACACCTACGCCCGCGCATTTCGCGCCTGGCAGCAGTACCAGCCGGGAACGAATCTCCGCGCCTGGCTCCTTCGGATCCTCACGAACCTGAATATCGACCGCGGACGGCGCTCGCAGCGCACGCCCGACAGCCAGCCGCTCGAGGAAGGCGACTACTTCCTCTACAACAAGCTCGAGTCGTCGATCCCGGATGAGAACCCCGACGAGGAGCGCGTGATCGAGCGCCTGTCGCAGAACTCGGTCGTCGAGGCCCTCGCCGAGGTGCCGCACGACTTCCGCGACGCGATCGTCCTCGTCGACATCGGCGAGTTCTCGTACGCCGACGCGGCCCAGATCCTCGACATTCCGGTCGGCACCGTGATGTCGCGGCTGCACCGCGGCCGCCGGATCCTGAAGCAGCGGCTGGCCGAGCACACGGTGGGCGCGTAATGAGCTGCGGCTGCCAGGACTGCGAATCGATGATGCAGCCGTACATCGACGGGATGCTCACCGACGCCGAGGTCGCAGAGGCCCGTGGGCACCTCGAGGCCTGCCCTCCCTGCGAGAAGCGCTACCGCTTCGAGGAAAAGCTCCGCCATTTCGTGCGCGTCTCGACCGACGAACCCATGTCGGACGGTCTGCGCGACCGCCTCGCTTCGCTGCGCAGCAGCTAGACCGCTCGTCTGGGGTCGGACTTTGCCGGGCCGCACAACGAGTCACTGGCCCTCGAGTCGGTTCTCGCGCTGCCGCGCGAAGGGCGTCGGCCGGGCTTCCGGGCTGTCAGTTTTTGGGTACCCACCTCCCGCCCCAATGCCGTCGAGGCTACCGCGGAAGGTGTAACGCGCGGGTACCGGTTGTTCCACAACCTGTGACGCTCGCGTCGTGGGGTAGCGTTCTCTTGTGAGCGCTGCGGTCGTCTTGATGGCATACGGGTCGCCGGAGCGTCTCGCGGACGTTCCCGCCTACTACGCGGACATTCGCGGCGGGCGGCCGATCTCGCCGGAGAACCTGGAGGATCTCGTGAGCCGCTACCGCCGGCTCGGGATCGAGGACTCGAATCCGCTGAACGCGATCACCGAGGAGACGCGGACGCGCCTTTCGGAGGCGCTGACGCTGCCCGTGTTCACGGGGATGAAGCACTGGGCCCCGCACATCGACGAGGCCGCGAATCGCGCCGTCGATGCGGGTGTGGACACCGTCGTCGGCCTCGTTCTCGCCCCCCACTATTCGGCGCTCTCGATCAAGGGCTACAGGGAGCAGCTCGAGCAGGCGCTCGACGGACGGGCGGTGCTCGAGTTCGTCGAGAGCTGGCACGACGACGCGGGCTTCGTCGCATTCCTCGCCGAGCGCATCCGCGGCACCGACCGCCACGTGATCTTCACCGCCCATTCGCTGCCGGCGCGGATTCTCGACATGGGCGATCCCTACCGCGACCAGCTGCTCGAGACCTCGCGACTCGTCGCCGAGGCGGCCGGGGTCTCGGACTGGTCGTTCTCGTTCCAGAGCGAGTCGCCGACAGGCGAGCCGTGGCTCGGGCCGGACATCCTCGACCACCTCACGGCGCTTCACGAGGCCGGCACGAACCGCGTTCTCGTGTGCCCCGTCGGGTTCGTGTCGGATCATCTGGAGATCCGCTGGGATATCGACACCGAGGCGCAGGAGCGCGCGGCCGAGCTCGGGATGGAGCTCGAGCGGATTCGGATGCCGAACGCCGAACAGGGATTCGTGGACGTTCTGGCAGAGATCGTGAACCGTGCGCTCGCCGGCCCCGATTCGCGATGACGCCTGCCGGCAAGATCGTCGTCGATCGGGTCTCGCAGCGATTCCAGGTCTCGGAGCGCCCTTACCGGACGATCAAGGACACGATTGTTGCGCGCCGCCGCCGCTCCGTGGCGAGCGAGGTCTGGGCGCTTCGGGACGTCACGCTCCAGGTCGAGCCGGGCGAGGCGCTCGGGCTCGTCGGCCGCAACGGGTCTGGCAAGACGACGCTGCTCAAGCTGATGTCCGGGATCTTCAAGCCCACCTCTGGCCGGATCGCCGCCGGCGGCCGGATCGGCTCGCTGCTCGAGCTCGGGGCGGGATTCCACCAGGACTTCACCGGACGCGAGAACGTCTACCTGAACGGCTCGATTCACGGTCTCTCTCGGTCCCGGATCCGCGAGCTGATGGACGAGATCGTCTCGTTCGCCGAGCTCGAGCGGTTCATCGACCTGCCGGTGCGGACGTACTCGTCCGGCATGTACATGCGGCTCGGTTTCTCGGTGGCGGCGCATATCCAGGCGGACGTGCTCCTGCTGGACGAGGTGTTCGCAGTCGGCGACGAGGAGTTCCAGCGGAAGTGCTTCGGGAAGATCCACGAGTTCAAGGGACGCGGCGGGACGATCGTCTTCGTCTCGCACGACGCACAGGCGGTCGAGCGGCTCTGCGACCGCGCCGTGCTGCTTCGACAGGGCTCCGTCGTCTTCGACGGAAACACGCGGGACGCGATCTCGGACTACCGCCGCCTGCTCGCGGACGAGCGGAGCCCGGAGGAGCTCGCGGCCGGGCTGCGTGAATGGGGGAGCGGCGAGGCGCGGATCGTGTCTGCGCGGCTCGTCGATACCGACGGCGAGGCCCGGCCCGCGTTCGCCTCGGGTGAGGCCGTGGCCGTCGAGCTCGTCGTCGCGACCGACACCGCGATCGAGCCGCCCCGCGTCTCGCTCGAGTTGCGCGACAACGACGGCACACTTCTCGGCGGCGTCGTCGCCACGACGGAAGGGCTCGGTTGGGGCTCTGCTCCGGGCGAGCGCATCCTCCGTTTCGAGATCGACCGCCTCCCGCTGGCCGACGGGCAGTTCCATCTCCGCTGCGCTCTGATCGAGGCAAAGGGGGGTGGGCTGCTCTACCTGCTGGACGACGCGATCCGGTTCCTCGTCTTCCCCGCCGGGCCCGAGACGGGCGCCGTCCTGCTCGAAGGTCGCTGGAGCGTGCAGGAGATTGGCGCCTCCGCGCCAATCGGATTACCGGAATGAGCTCGCGGACGTGCCCAGAATGGCCTCAGCTGATGGAGCTGGCGCCGGAGCTGCAGTTCAAGCACTTCACGCTGCGCGAGGCGCAGCTTCCAGCGGACGCGCTCGTCAACCTCGAAGCCGTCGATCTGGATTCCGTTGCGATCTGCTGCGATCCCGCGAGCCACGTCTTCTTCGCCGAGCACACCGATCCGGCCGTCGCCGAGGCGCTGCGCGCCTCGCACTGGTTCGACCTTCGTGAGTGGATCGAGCGCTCGCCCGGATCCGAAGTCGGCTGAGCGCGCCCCGAACAGGCCGCCCGCCGTCCCGGGTGGAGCAATGCGCGCCGCGGGCCTCCACCGGGGCGGTAGTGTCACGGCCGATGCCGTCGCTAGTCGTTCCCTTTCGGGGGGCGAAGGGCAAGAGCCGGCTCGGCTCGCTTCTGCCCGAAGCCCGCGAGGCGATCGCCGAGGCGATGCTCGACGACGTTCTGGCGGCGTGCGTGGCCGTCGGGCCGACGTTCGTCGTGGGGCCGGAGGGCACCGACCCGCGGCAGGCGACGTTCGTCCGTGACCCCGGTGGCGGCCAGGGAGCGGCGGTGCGGGCGGGGCTCGATGCCGCGGCGCTGGCTTCGCCCGGGACGGGACCGCTGCTCGTCGTCAACGCCGACCTTCCCTGCGTCACCCCGCGCGACCTGCTCGCGCTCGCGGGCGCCGTTCCCGACCAGGGGCTAGCGCTCGCGTCCGCAGCCGACGGCACGACGAATGCGCTCGCGCTTTCGGCGGCCGGGCAGTTCGTCCCGACCTACGGTCCCGGAAGCGCCGATCGCTTCGCTGCGCTCGCCCCGTCACGGAGGGTGGACGCGCCGAATCTCATAGATGACGTGGACACGGTCGCCGACCTCGAGCGGCTCCGCCCGCGGCTCGGTCCGCGCACGCGCAGCGTTCTCACCTCGCTGCGCCTGGGAGCCGCCGCATGAGAGCGACCGTGCTCTCGGGCGGAGTCGGAGGCGCACGGTTCCTGCGCGGGGTCGTATCTGTAGTCGAATCAGACAACGTAACCATCATAGGCAACGTGGGGGACGACATCGAGATCCTCGGCCTTCACGTCTCCCCGGACCTCGACAGCGTCCTCTATGCACTGGCCGGGCTCGCGGACGACGAGCGCGGCTGGGGTCGTGCCCGCGAGACGTGGAACGCACTGGAGACCGTCGACGCCCTCGGCGGCGAGGCCTGGTTTCGGCTCGGGGACCGGGACATCGGGCTCCACCTCGTCCGGACCGAGCTGCTGCGCGAAGGTGTGCCCCTCTCACGGATCACTGCGCGGCTTGCAGCCGCGCTCGGCCTTCGCGAGACCCTGATTCCCGCGACGGACGACCCGCTGCGGACGTTTCTCGAGACGCCGGCCGGGACATTCCCGTTCCAGGAATGGTTCGTCGCGCGCGGGCATCGCGACGAGGTCGATGCGCTTCGCTACACCGGCGCGCGTGAGGCACAGGCAGCGCCCGGCGCGGTGGAGGCGCTCGAGGCGGCCGAGCTGATCGTGATCGCACCGAGCAATCCCTACGTCTCCATCGGCCCGATTCTCGCGGTCGAGGAGATCCGCGCCGCGCTCGAGCGCCGTCGCGTGCCGTGCGTCGCGGTCAGCCCGCTGATCGGCGGCCAGGCGGTCAAAGGCCCGGCCGACCGGATGCTGTCGCGACTCGCCGGAGGCACCACCCCGGCCGCGGTCGCGAGTTGTTACCCGAACCTGATCGACGCGCTCGTGATCGACGAGCGCGACGCGCCTGCCGACGGCACGTGCGAGCTGGACGGCGGGATCCGCCTCGTCGTCGCGCAGACCCTGATGTCCGACGACGACGCACGGCGCCGGCTCGTTCACGCCGTTGTCGACGCCGCCTCGGCCGTCGCATGAGGGTCGCCATCCTGGGCGGCACCGGCAGCTTCGGTCGTGCCCTCGCCGTCCGGCTCGTCGCGGTCGGAGAGGACGAGGTGGTGATCGGCTCCCGGGACGAGGCCCGGGCGAGCGCGACCGCAGCGGAGCTCGGGCCGGAGGTACGCGGCGCGACGAACGAAGGCGCGGTTGCCGGCGTCGAGCTCGCGGTGCTCGCGGTGAAAGCCGAGGCTGCCCTCGAGACGGCTGCGTCCGTGGCCTCAGCGCTCGGAATGACGCCGCTCCTCACGGTGGCGAGCGCCCTGCAGTTCTCACGCGGCGGTGTGCGCCCGGATCCCGAGGCGAGATCCCTTGCGGAACGTATCCAGGACGTGGTGGCAGGCCCGGTCGTCGCCGGTCTCCACTCGATCGCAGCGGCGAATCTCGACACGGCGCCGCCCGACGAGGACACGCTCGTGTGCGGAGACGACGCAGCGGCGAAACAGCTCGCGCTGGCCCTGGCGGCGAAGGTCGTGGCGGGCCGCGCACTCGACGCCGGCCCCCTCGCGAGCGCCCGCACGCTCGAAGGCCTCACCGCGGTGATCGTGAACCTGAACCGGCGCTACCGCGCACACGCCGGGATCGTCGTCACGGGCATTCCTGCCGAGTGATCGAGATCTTCCCGGTCGACGGGCTCCCGGAGATCGGCGAGGGTGACGACCTCGGCGCGATGATCGCCGGTGCCGCCGAGCTTCGGCAGGACGACGTCGTGGTCGTCGCGCAGAAGGCCGTCTCGAAGGTCGAGGGCCGGATCGTCCAGCTCGACGGAGTCGAGCCGAGCGCGCAGGCGCGAGAGCTCGCAGGCGCGGGCACCGACCTCAGGCAGCTCGAGGCGATCCTGCGGGAGACCGTGCGTGTCGTCCGGTCGCGGGAGGGCCTCGTGATCGCCGAGACCCGGCACGGGTTCGTCTGTGCTTCGGCGGGGGTCGACCACTCGAATGCCGCCGAGCCCGGCACCGTGATCCTGCTTCCCGTCGATCCGGACGCAAGTGCGCGTCGGATCAGGTCGACGCTCCTCGAGCGCACCGGCCTTCGCGTGGCGGTGATCGTGACGGATTCGTTCGGACGCCCGTTCCGGCGGGGAACGACCGACGTCGCGATCGGCGTCGCCGGCCTCACGCCGTTGCTCGACCTCCGCGGACCACCCGACCGCGCGGGGCTTCCGTTGCGCACCACCCAGGTGGCCCTGGCCGACGAGATCGCCGGCGCAGCCGACCTCGTCCGCACGACGAAGGCGGACGGCCTCCCGGTCGTCGTCGTGCGCGGCGTGCCGATCGGCGGGGACGGCGCCGCCACCGAGCTCGTGATCCCGGCCGACCGCGACCTGTTCCGCTGAGACCCGAAAGGCGGTCAGCCCGTCGTCGGGCTGATGATCAGCGCCTGAGTGCCGTCGCCGATCGGCTTGAACTCGATGAACTCGAACTCGACCGGTTTCGTCAACCTGTCGATCGTGCTCTCCTCCTTGGGATCCGGCGCGGTCGGAAGGGGAGGCGTGGTCAGTGGAAGCGTCTGGGAGATCGGCTTGTCGAGCTCGGGCTGGAGATTGCTTCGCTCGAGATAGAGCAGCACGATGTGATTCGTTCCTGCCTGGGGCGGGATGTACGCGATCATCGCATTGACCTTCGGGACGTACTTGAACGTGTAGAGGGCGAGCTCGAGTGCCTCCCGCCTCACGAGGCGGAGCCGGGCGGCGGTCGGCACACCGCGTGTGATCGCGCAGCGGGCGCCCAGGCCGCAGAGCTGATCCTGGACGTTGTTCGTCGTGTCGACTACCCGCGCACAGCAGGACTGCGCCGTGGCCGACGACAGGAAGCCGATCGTCGAGACAGGCGTCACCGTGGTACCGCGGGTGCCCTCGGGCGCGCTCGGGACGATCGCGAGCAGCGGCGCGCCGGACGTGTTCAGCTTGTACTGATTCGAGACGTGATTCGCGATCTCCGTCGTCATCGACAAGCTGGTCCCGGCCGCCGGCCGCCAGGTCGACCACGGCGGCGGCGTCGGAGGTCCGCCCTGGCGCGCAAGCACAACGACGCCGATGATCGACGCGACGAAGATCGTTCCGAGCGCGCCGTAGATCAGCGCGAAGCGGAACTCGAGGCCGAAGCCGGGCTTCTGCAGCGCCGCAGCGGGAGTCGGTGCTGCGGGCGGGCTTGCGGGTGCGCCTGGAGGCGGAAGGGGGCTCACGCCTAGATCATGCCCGTCGCGAGGGGCGTTCGTCTTAAACAATTGCCAAAGTGTCGTTGCGCGAGGCGTGAAAGCCGGGCTCCTCTACGCTTCGCACGTGAGGATCCTGCTCTTCGGCGGCACCGCGTTTCTCGGCCGCGCAATCGTCGAGGCGGCTGTCGCTGCAGGGCACGAGCCGACGCTCTTCACCCGCGGAAAGACGAATCCAGAGCTCTTCCCACACCTCGAGCACGTCGTCGGCGATCGCGAGTCCGAGCTGTCGTTGCTCGGGGATCGCGAGTTCGACGTGGTGGTCGACACGAGCGGCTACCTCCCGTCGGTCGTTCGCGCCTCCGCGAGACGTCTGGCGGGACGGGCCGAGCGTTATGTCTTCATCTCCACGATCTCGGTCTACGAAGACGCGGAGCTGCTCACCGAGCACACGGCGACCCTGCGACCGTCGGATCCTGAGAGCCGCGACCTGAACCGGGACTACGGCGGCCTGAAGAAGCTGTGCGAGGAAGAGGTCGAGTCGGCGTTTCCCGGCGGCTCGCTCGTATTGCGGCCCGGACTGATCGTGGGTGCGCACGACTACTCGGGCCGTTTCAGCTACTGGCCGCGGAGGCTCGCGCGCGGCGGAGAGGTGCTCGCACCCGGACGGCCAGAGACGCGCGTCTGGCTGCTCGACGTCCGCGACCTCGCCGAGTGGACGATCCGCCTCGTAGAGCACCGGACGACCGGCGTCTACAACACGGCCGGGCCCGATTCGCCGCTCACGATGGGCGCGGTCCTCGAAGAATGCCGCGTCGCCGGCGCGACCAACGCACGGTTCACCTGGGTCGACGACGCGTTCCTCGTCGAGCGCGAGGTCGTTCCGTACACGGAGCTTCCGCTCTGGGTGCCCGGCGGCGACGGCGGCTATCCGACGATCGACGTGTCGAAGGCGCTCGCCGCGGGCCTGACGTTCAGGCCGATCGGCGAGACGATCCGGGCCGTGCTCGACGAGGACGGGACCTCGGGCTCCGGCGGCCTCTTCGGCTGGACACGGCCGCCGGCGGGACTCGACGCCGAGCGTGAGCGCTCGCTGCTCGACGAGTGGCGGGCGCGGGCCGAGCCCTGATCCACCGACCCCCGCGGGCGGTGCGCCCGTCCGGGACTAGACGACGAACTCGTCGGCGATCGAGAGAGCCTCGTCGAGGACCGCGATTCCCTCGTCGAGCTCCTCACGTGTGATCGTGAGCGGCGGGCAGACCATGACCACGTTCCAGTGGCTCATCAGGTAGAGGCCCTTGCCGAGCGCGTGCTTTGCGAGTGCCGCAACGGGCTTCGCAGCCTCGCCGGATCCGTTGAACGGTACGAGCGGCTCCCGCGTCTCGCGGTTCTTGACGAGCTCGAGCCCCCAGAAGCAGCCGAGCCCGCGGACCTCGCCGATCGACGGGTGCTTGGCGGCGAGCCGGTCGAGCTCGCCCCGGAAGACGTCGCCCATCGCGGCCGCGTTCTCCACGATCCCCTCTTCCTGGAAGGCCTCGATCGAGGCGACGGCGGAGGCACAGGCGAGCGGGTGGCCCGAGTAGGTGAGGCCTCCGGCGAAGAACCTCGGGCGGACCCATTCGGCGAGAGCCGGGCTCACCGTCATCGCGCCGAGCGGGACATAGCCGGAGTTGATCCCCTTGGCCATCGTGATGATGTCGGGGACGACGTCCCAGTTGTCGACGGCGAACCACTTGCCGGTACGGCCGAATCCGGCCATCACCTCGTCGGCGATCAGGAGGATCCCGTAGCGGTCGCAGACCTCGCGGATCGACTGGAGATAGCCGTCGGGCGGGACGATGATCCCGTTCGTGCCGGTGACCGTCTCGAGGATCACGGCAGCGACCGTCTCGGGGCCCTCGTACATCAGGATCTC
Organism: Gaiellaceae bacterium; assembly: GCA_036271235.1. GTDB lineage: Bacteria > Actinomycetota > Thermoleophilia > Gaiellales > Gaiellaceae > PALSA-600. The sequence continues at coordinate 34,048 of DATBBA010000029.1, read as the reverse complement.
CTCGAGATGCGGCGCGCCGGTGCAGACCGGGCATGGGTCGGGGTGGCCGGCGGGGCAGCGGTAGGTGAACGGATCGAGCATCCGGACGACCCCCGGAATGCCGGGCTCGGCCGGCCAGCGGCGCGGGTCGCCGGTGAGCGTCATCGAGCCGCCGGTCGCGCCGTGGTAGCTGCGGTAGCGGGCAACGATCTTCTGGCGCCCCGTGTACCAGCGCGCGAGCTTGATCGCGTTCTCGTTTGCCTCGGTGCCGCCGTTCGTGAAGAACGACATCGACATGTCTCCGGGCGTGACCTCGGAGAGCAGCTTCCCGAGACGCGAGCGCGATTCGGTCGCCATCGGCGGCCCGATCGTCGCGAGCGTTTCGGCCTGCTCCTTGATCGCGGCGACGATCTTCGGGTGCCCGTACCCGATCGAGACGTTGACGAGCTGTGAGGCGAAGTCGAGGTAGCGCTTACCCTCGTAGTCCCAGAAGTAGCGGCCCTCGGCACCCGCGACGGCGATCGGCGAGATCGCGTCCTGCACCGACCAGGAGTAGAGGACGTGGCGCTTCGCGTCCTCGACGATCTGCTGCCCGAGCTGCGGGTTGGTCTCGATCGTGGCCATGTGTGGATCGTATCGACACACGGCGCGGGACCGGGCGGAAGGCGACAACATCGGTGTCTGGCACCGGATTTGGCTTGGAGAGCGGCTTGGCGGCGCCGGACAAACCGGTGCCTGGCACCGGGACGTGGCCTCAGAGGCGCTGGCGGAGAAGCCGGACCCGGCCGATCGGGTCGAAGCCGAGGCTCTCGAGGATCGGGGCGGACATCGGGCCGGCACTCACCGCGAGCCGCGGTGTTCCGCGCTCGACGGCCTCGTTCCAGCGGGCGTGGACGAGCGAGGTATAGACGCCGTGGCCCCGTGCCGAGGGCAGCGTCGCGCCTCCGAGAAGCAGCGCGGCGCGCTGGGTGAAGACGGCCCGGGCGAAGCCGGCCGGCTCGCCGTCGAGATAGGCGAGGTAGGTGCTCTGGAGGCCTCCGGCATGAAGCGCCGGCCACGCGGCCGCGACCTCCTGCCGGCGTGCCGCTCGCTCCGCCTCGGGCACGCCGAAGCACTCCCAGTCGATCTCGGCGGCGGCAAGCGCATCCTCGACCGTCTCGGCGCGGCGGACGTCGACCGCCGGCTCGCCCGAGGGGGCGGAGCCGATCGTCAACGAAGTCATCTCCGGCGGATCGTCGGGCTGGAGGCCGAGCCCGGCGAGCTCGTCTGCGAGGCCCTCGGGAGTCGAGAGCTCTCCGACCCACCAGGTCGCCTCGTCGAGGCCCTTGAGCGCGATCATCCCCTCGACCCGGTCGACGATCGCCGCGAGATTGGCCTCCCCAAGCCGTAGCCGGTGGACCCAGGCCGACCGGCCGTAGGTGACGAATGCGAAGTTCTCGGCGCGGAAGACGTTGAGCTTCGGCTCGTACGGCAGCCAGAGCCCTGGCTCCTCTGCGAGCTCCAGCAGGCCTTCGTCCCGCGCCGCAGCCGCCGGCTCGTCGTGCTGCGCCTCGTCGCCCTGGATCTCGTCCACGCCGGGAATCTAACGCGAGATAACCTCCGTGAGAGACGACGACGGAGGAGGACGAGATGACCGAGCTGATCGATGCGCCGCAGTCGACGAAGGCGATCAACCACTGGATCGGGGGCAGGCGCCAGGTGGGAGCCTCCGGTCGCTCGGGCCCGGTTTTCGATCCCGCGACGGGGACGCAGACCGGTGCGGTCGACTTCGCCTCGGCCGAGGAGATCGACGCCGCCGTCCAGGCTGCGAAGGCCGCGTTTCCGGCCTGGCGCGCCCTTTCGATCGGCCGCCGGGCCGAGCTGTTCTTCCGGATCCGCGAGCTCTTCAACGCCCATCGCGAGGATCTGGCGCGCCTGCTGACGGCGGAGCACGGCAAGGTGCTCTCCGACGCGATGGGTGAGGTCGCGCGGGGGCTCGAGGTGATCGAGTTCTGCTGCGGGATCCCGACCCTTCTCAAGGGCGGGTATACGGAGCAGGCCTCGACGGGCGTCGATGTCTACTCGATCCGCCAGCCGCTCGGCGTGGTCGCCGGGATCACGCCGTTCAACTTTCCGGCGATGGTCCCGATGTGGATGTGGGCTCCGGCGCTCGCGTGTGGGAACACGTTCGTGCTGAAGCCGTCGGAGAAGGATCCGTCGGCATCGGCTTTGACCGCGGAGCTGCTCGCGGAGGCCGGTGTGCCCGACGGTGTGTTCAACGTCGTTCACGGCGACAAGGTCGCTGTCGATTCGCTGCTCGGGCATCCGGATGTCGCTGCGATCTCGTTCGTCGGTTCGACCCCGATTGCCCGGTACGTCTACGAGAAGGCGACCGCGTCCGGCAAGCGCTGCCAGGCGCTCGGCGGGGCGAAGAACCACATGATCGTGCTCCCCGACGCCGATATCGACATGGCCGCCGATGCCGCGGTGTCCGCAGGCTACGGCTCCGCCGGCGAGCGGTGCATGGCCGTTTCGATGCTGGTCGCGGTCGGCGGGGTCGCCGACGACCTGATCGAGGCGATCAAGGCTCGGATCCCCGCCGTCAAGGTGTCCCCGGGTCTCGAGGAGGGCGCGGAGATGGGGCCGCTGATCACGCGCGAGCATCGCGACAAGGTCGCCTCGTACGTGGAGCGTGCCTCCGGCGAGGGCGCGACGGTTGTCGTGGACGGGCGCGAAAGCGCACCCGCGGGTGAGGGCTTCTTCCTCGGGCCCTCGCTGATCGACAACGTTGCCCCGGGGATGGACAACTACAAGGACGAGATCTTCGGTCCCGTCCTCGGCGTCACGCGCGTTGCGACCTACGAGGAGGCGCTCGAGCTCGTGAACACGAACCCCTACGGCAACGGCACCGCGATCTTCACCCGCGACGGCGGCGTCGCCCGGCAGTTCGAGTTCGACGTCCAGGCCGGAATGGTCGGGATCAACGTCCCGATCCCCGTGCCGGTCGCCTACTACTCGTTCGGAGGCTGGAAGGCGAGCCTCTTCGGCGACCGCCACATCTACGGGCCCGAAGGGATCGACTTCTACACGAGGACGAAGGTCGTCACCTCACGCTGGCCCGACCCCGCCACCTCCAAGATCGACCTCGGCTTCCCCCAGACCCGGTGACTCGGTCATGACGACTCGGTCCGCGTGACGCGGCTCTTCGCCGTTGCCGCGCTCGCGGCCGTGATCGTGGCGGCCCCGGCGGGCGCCGCGAAGCCATCGCCGTGGACACGTGTCGTCCTCCACAAGAGCCATGCGGGCGTGGACGCCACGCTCACCTTCCAGCGGCGGAAGGAGAGCTTCGGCGCGTACTCGTTCAGGGACATGCAGCTCGTCGTGAAGCACGCCGGAAAGACGGTCTACGACCACGAGCTCTGCTCGCTCGACCGCTGCGGGATCGCGTCGAAGCACGTGCTCTCGCTACGGAACGTATGGGGCGACGGCGTGCCGGAGGCGCTCGTCGACTTCTATACCGGCGGCGCGCACTGCTGCTTCGAGACGCTCGTCGTGCTTGCCGACGGAGCCCATCCCGGCCGTGCCGTCTTCCATGACTGGGGAGACCCGGGCTATGAGATCCAGCATCACGATCGCGCGCCGGTGATCGTCACGGCAGACGACCGGTTCGCCTACGCGTTCACGTCGTTTGCCGGCTCCGGGCTTCCCGTCCAGGTCTGGACGATCAACGCGAACGGTGTGCTCACGAACATCACCCGCACGCGGCCCGACCTGATCAAGAAGGACGCCCTGACGTGGTGGCATGCGTACGTCGACCAGCGCGGGAAGAAGGACTCCGACATCAGGGGCGTGCTCGCGGCCTGGTGTGCCGACGTGTACCTGCTCGGTCAGGGGCCCGACTGCACCTCGGAGCTCGCAAACGCGGTCAAGCGCCACTACGTGTCCGGTCTGGGGCTCTGGCCCGGCGGCCCGAAGTTCGCGACGGCGCTGCGTCGCTCCCTCTCGAAGTGGGGGTACCTCAGGAGTTGAGGGCGGCAAGCAGCGGGGCGACGACCGGCGCCCAGTCGCGGCCGCGCTGGAAGAGGGCGTCGGTACGTGCATCGCCGGGATCGAGTTGCGTGATCAGGTTGGCGCCGAGGTACCAGACGACCGTTCCATAGGCGAGGTCGGTAGTCGGAAGGCCCGGCGGCAGGACGCGCTCGAACGTCTCCTCGGCAAGCCGCACCCACGGCTCGATCAGCTCGACGACCGTGGCCGCGAGCTCCGGACGGTTGGCGGAGCCGGCAATCATCTGCGCCACGATGCGTACGTGCCCGGCGGCGTTGTCCTCCGTCCAGAGGTCCGCCATAGCCGGGATCAGCTCGTCCAGCGTCGCGATCGGATCCACGACCTCGTGGTAGATCGCGAGCCGTTCCCCGCTCGTCTTGCGCAGGGCGGTCAGCAGGAGGTTCTCGAGCGAGCCGAAGTGGTAGAAGATCAGTGCCTGGTTGAAGCCGCCGTGCCGCGCGATCGCGCGCGAGGTCGCTCCCGCAAAGCCCTCGTCGCGAACCGTCTCCAGGGCGGCCTTGACAATAGCTTGATCAGTTGCTTTAGTCATTCGATTAGTTCGATCGCTCAAACGAAAGGACGGTAGCAGTGAAGGTGGTCGTTGCTGGCGGCTCGGGCTACGTGGGGCGGGCTCTTGTCAACTCGCTGCTCGCCGACGGCCACGATGTCGCTGTCGTTTCGCGAGAGCCGAGCGACGACGAGGTGTCGTGGGAGGACGTCGGGGAGGCGGTCGACGGCTCCGATGCGGTCGTGAACCTGGCCGGCACCTCGATCGGGAGCATCCGCTGGACCGAGTCGCGCAAGAAGTCGATCCTCGCCAGCCGAGCAACGACGAATCGCACGCTCGTGCGTGCGATCGAGGGAGCAAGCAGGAGGCCGGAGGTCTTCGTCTCGGCCTCCGGGATCGACTACGCAGGGAACACCGGTGACACGGTCGTCGACGAGTTCTCACCGCCCGGCACCTCGTTTCTCTCGCGCGTGTGCGTCGCCTGGGAGCTCGAGGCGGCCAAGTCGCCCGTCCGGAACGTCGCCGTGCGGACATCGCTCGCGATCGGCCCGGGCGCAGACGCGGTACGGCTGATGGCGCTGCCGTTTCGCTTCTTCGCAGGCGGCCGGGCGGGTGACGGGCGCCAGTGGTTCCCGTGGATCCATCTCGACGATCTGGTTCGGCTCTACCGGCTCGCGATCGACAGCGAGACGCTTTCGGGCCCGCTCGATGCGGTCGCGCCGCAGCAGCTTCGCCAACGGGACGCCGCGCGTGAGCTCGGCGCGGTCCTGCACCGGCCGACGCTCCTGCCGGCGCCGGCCTTCGCTCTCAGGCTGGCACTCGGCGAGCAGGCCGATCTACTGCTCCACGGCCAGCGCGCCGTCTCGCGGAAGCTCGACGGCTTCGAGTTCCGCTACCGGGGCCTGCGCGCGGCGCTCGAGGATGCGCTCGGCTGACGATGCAGCCGTGGATGGTTCCGACCGTCTACCCCGATCTGCTCGGCCGCCGGCGAGCCCGAATCGCGGAAATCCTTACACCGCGGTAACGGACCGGCCGGGGCCGGCCGGGAATACTGAAGGCATGAGAACGAGAGCACTCTCGAGTTGGTCGGCAGGCCAGAGACTCACGGGGCTGGCCGCGGGGTTGACGATCGCGGTGGGGGTTCCGGCCGCGGCGCTCGCGACCGGCGCCCCCAGGGTCGTCGGCAATGCGAAGGCAGGGAAGCCCGTGTTCGTCAGCACCTGCGGGGTCTGTCACACCCTGCGTGCGGCGAAGTCGGTGGGCACGATCGGCCCGAACCTCGACAAGACGAGGCTCACCGAGGCGGTGATCGTCAAGGCGATCACGAACGGAGGCGCGTCGGTGATGTCGAAGGCCGCAGCGGCCAAGTACACGACCCAGATGACCGCGTACAAGAACGTCCTGACGCCTGCCGTGATCCAGAACCTGGCGGCGTACGTCTACAACTCGACCCACACCAAGTAGCCCGCTTCCCGGCAGCCCGGGACATGTCCGCCGGCGACACGTCCCCCATCGGCATGTCTGGTGCCAGGTACCGGAACCGAAGCGGAACGAGTGTGTGCCTGAAGTGGAACGCGCGCAGGAAACGCCTGCATAGAGGGCCCGGCCGTTTGGACATGTCCGGTGCCAGGTTACGTAACGAAACTGGAACGACCTGCCGCCTCGGCCGGGCGGGTGTGGGAGCCGCGAGAGCGCTCTTCAGTGCTCGATACGACGCGTCCCGGTTCCATGCCGGTTCGTCGAGACCTCCGCCGGTAGGGCCTCTGCCCTGACGCGCCGATCAGGCGGTCACCTCTCGCCCCGTCGACGCGAGCTCCTGGCCGAACTTCGCCCGCGCCACGTACTGGCCGATACCGGGCGAGGCCACCAGCTGCCCGTTCTCGACGAGCACGTTCCCGCGTAGCAGCACGATCTCCGGGACGCCGATCACCTCGGTGCCCTCGTAGAGGGAGTAGTCGATCCTCGAGTGGTGCGTCGCCGCCGAGATGGTCGCGCGCTTCTCCGGGTCGAAGATGACGATGTCTGCATCGGAACCCACGGCCAGCGTGCCCTTGCGCGGGTAGAGGCCGAACAGCTTCGCCGGGTTCGTCGCGAGCAGCTCGACCATCCGGTTCAGCCCGATCCGGCCCTCGCGGACGCCGAAGGTGTAGATCATCTGGAGCCGGGTCTCGAGGCCCGGGCCGCCGTTCGGGATCTTCGAGAAGTCGTCGCGCCCGAGCGTCTTCTGCCCGTCGAACTTGAACGCGCAGTGGTCGGTGGAGATCACCGAGAGCACGTCGGTGCGGACGGAATCCCACAGGACGTCCTGGTTGGCCTTGTCGCGGGGCGGCGGCGTATAGACGTACTTCGCGCCTTCGAAATCGGGCCGCTCGAGGAACGTCTCGTCGACGAAGAAGTACTGCGTGCAGCTCTCGCCCCAGACGTCCCAGCCCTTGGCGCGGGCGAGCGCGATCGGCTCCACCGACTCCTTGCACGAGACGTGCACGACATAGAGCGGTGAGCCCGCGACGTGCGCGAGCTGGATCGCCCGGTTCGTCGCCTCGCCCTCGGTCTCCGGTGGCCGCGTCCGCGCATGCCACACGGGGTCGGTGTGCCCCTCGGCGAGGGCCTTCTTCACGAGCACGTCGATCGCATCGCCGTTCTCGGCGTGCACCATCACGAGCGCTCCGGTCTCGGCAGCCACCTCCATCGTGCGGAAGAGCGTCTCGTCGTCGACCATCAGCGCGCCCTTGTAGGCCATGAACAGCTTGTAGGAGGTGACGCCCTGGTCGGGCAGCCCCGCCAGCTCGTCGAGGGCGCCCGGCGCGGAGAGATCCGTGACCGCGATGTGGTAGCCCATGTCGATCACCTGCTTGCCCTCGGCCTTCGCGTGCCAGTCGGAGAGCGCGTCGGCAAACGTCTGGCCGGCCGCCTGGATGCAGAAGTCGACGTGGCAGGTCGTGCCACCGAAGGCCGCCGCCGTCTGACCCGACTGGACGTCATCGATCGTGACCGTGCCACCGAAGGGCATGTCGAGATGGGTATGTGGATCGACGCAGCCCGGAAGCACGAGCTTCCCGCGGGCGTCGATCACGCGATCGGCGTCGTGGTCGAGCGATTCCCCGATCAGCGTCACCCGCTCGCCGTCCACGAACACGTCGGCGATGTAGTCGTCGGACGCGGTGACGACGCGGCCACCCTTGATCAGCACGGACACGGCTCCTCCTTCGGTCGACGCCCAATGCTAGACCGGGGGCCGCACCGTCGCGGCCCCCGATCCAGAGAGAACTGCCCTACTTCCCGCCTGCGGTCAGCGCGACCGTCGCGGGCTTCCAGCTCTTGCCGAGCACGTCGACTCCCGACGCCTTCAGCTGCGCCACGGCCTTTGCGGCCAGGTCGGTGCGGTAGGCCCCCGACGGGGTCTTCGAGATGACGCCGAACTGCTTCGCGATCGAGGCGGTCCGGGTGTAGTCGGCCTTGTTCATGATCCCGATGCCGGATGTGTTCGGCCAGATGAGCGCGTTGATCTGGTTGATCTGCCAGGTCTGATGCCCGGCCGGGAGCGTCGGGCCGTAGCCGAGCGTGATCCGGACGCAGGCCGCCTCGTGGTCGCGGCAGTAGATCCAGCCCTCGAGCGAGGCCTTGATGAACTTGACCGCGGTCGCCTGGTTCGCTGGATCCTTCAGCCACTTGCCGGTCGAGAAGAGACCGTCCTCGAGCATCCCGGTGCCGACGCTCTGCATCTTGATCACGTTCAGGTCCTTGAGCGTGTAGAGCTTGCCGGTCTGAGGGTTCTTCGACTCGAGCACCTGGGCGAGCTCGTTGTAGGTCATCGCCGACGCCGAGTCGACCTGGTGGTTCAGGAACAGGTCCATCGAGAACGGCTGCTGGACGATCGTCACGCCCTGGTTCTTGTCCGGGTTCATCCCGTTCTTCACGAGGGCGGCGAAGAGCTCGTACTGGTTCCCCCCGAGCCAGTTCGCGACCTTCTTGCCCTTCATGCCGGCGATCGTCGTGATCCCGGAGCTCTTCCACGTCAGCTGTGTCATCCCCGAGCGCGCGAACACCTGCGCGACGTTGACGAGGTCGGTGCCCTTGTCACGGGCGGCGAGCAGGCTCGGGAGCCAGTCGACGCCGAACTGCGCCTGGCCGCTCGCGACGACAGTCTCCGGAACGATGTCCGGGCCCCCGTTCTTCAGCGTGACGTTCAGTCCCTCCTTGGCATAGAAGCCCATCTTCACAGCCGCGTAATAGCCCGCGAACTGCCCCTGCGGAACCCACTTGAGCTGCAGGGTCACGTTGGTTGCCTTCGCCTGGTGAGATGCGGCCGTCGCCGCGCCCAGACCCACGGTCAGTGAAACCGCAAGCCCTGCCGCCGCGAGCCATACGACAACGCGCTTCTTCATCCTGCTCTCCTTCTCCTCGGATGTGACATTGGGGGGATTGTGGACCTTTCGCGCCTCCGGCTCAACGTGTTCCGATCATGCAGCGACCTACGGCCCCCGCACCTCGGGTGCCCACCGCACGAGCCACCGCTCCGCGAGGGCGACCGCGAGGTACAGCGCGATCCCGAGGACCGAGGCGACGACGATCGCCGCCCAGGCGGTCGGGAAGTCGAAGTTCGCCGCGTCCGACTTGATCAGCACGCCGAGCGCGTTGAAGGAGCCGCCGAAGTACTCCCCGACGACAGCGCCGATCATCGCCAGCACGCTCGCCACCTTCAGGGCCGTGAACAGGTACGGCAGCGCGGTGGGGATGCGCACGCGGCGGAAGATCTCGCGCTCGCTTGCGGCGTAGCTGCGCATGAGCTGCACCTGGGAGGTGCGCACGCTCGTCAGGCCGCGGAGCGTGTTGACCATCACCGGAAAGAAGCAGAGCACTGCTGCTATCGCCATCTTCGAGTGCGGCGAAAGCGGGTTGAACCACACGTCGAAGATCGGTGCGAACGCGATGATCGGAATCGCGTTGGCGGCGATCGCGAACGGCATCAGCGCCGTTCCGACGGCGCGGAAGCGGGCGACGAAGACCGCGAAGGCGATCCCGACGAGCGAGCCCGCCACGAACCCGCCGAGTGCCTCCTTGAACGTGTACCAACCCGCAGACGAGAGCGTGCTCCAGTTGTCGTGGAGCGCGTCGGCGATGTCGGTGGGCTTCGGGAGCAGGAACTGCTGAACGTGGAACACGGCGATCGAGCCCTCCCAGATCACGAGCACGGCCACGAGCACGACGGCCGCCGGAATCCACTCACGCGTCTTCGCCGTCACTCGCGTCCCTCTGCGATCGCGGCCTCTTCCTCGGGCAGGAGCTGCTCGCCGCCGTGCCGCAGCAGCTCACGAACCGCCGTGACCAGCCTGAAGAAGTGGGGATCCTCGCGGGTCTCGACCGTGCGCGGGTAGGGCAGGTCGACCGGCACGACGCCGCTGATCCGGCCGGGCCGCGGGCTCATCACGACGACCCGGGTCGAGAGGAACACCGCCTCCGAGATCGAGTGCGTCACGAACACGACCGTCGAGTGAAGTTGGTGCCAGATCGAGAGGAGCTCGAGGTTCAGCCGCTCGCGGGTCATTTCGTCGAGGGCGCCGAACGGCTCGTCCATCAGGAGCAGCGCCGGCTCGAACGCGAGTGCCCGCGCAATCGAGACGCGCTGCTGCATTCCGCCGGAGAGCTGCCAGGGATGATGGTCGCCGAAGCCGGACAGCTCGACCAGGTCGAGCATCTCCTGCACTCGCCCGGCGCGGCGGGACTTGTTCCAGCCGAGCATCTCGAGCGGCAGCCCGATGTTCTTCGAGACCGTCCGCCAATCGAAGAGAACGGCGTCCTGGAAGACGATCCCGTAGTCGCGGTCGCCTCGCGCCCTGGCCGCCGTCTTGCCGTTCACGGAGACGGTGCCGGCGGTCGGCTCGACGAGGTCGCCGATCACCCGCAGGAGCGTCGACTTCCCGCAGCCAGACGGGCCGATCAGCGAGACGAACTCGCCGGCCTCGATCTGCAGGTCGATCTCCTGGAGGGCCGTGACATTGCCCCGCGGGAAGGTCTTCGTGACCTTCTCGACGGAGACGACCGGCCGCTCTCCCGCGCTCATTCGGGTGCCTCGGGCGCACGCCGAACCGCGAACCGCTCGGCCAGGACGACCGCGACGAAGAAGAGAATCCCGAGCCCGGCCGCGACCACGTTCGTCGCCCAGAGCTCCTGCGGCTCGAGCGAGTAGTACTCGTTGAAGTTGAGGATCGCCCCGCCGAGGCCCGACTGGAGCCCGGAAGGCAGCTCGCCGATGATCGCGCCGACGACACTCGCGGTGGCAGCGATCCGCAAGGCCGAGAAGACGTACGGCATCGAGGCCGGCACGCGCACCTTCCAGAGCACGGACCTCCGGCTCGCCGCGTAGGAGCGCATCAGCTCGAGCGCGCGCGGCTCGGCCGACTGGAGGCCGCGCAGCGTGTTCACGACGACCGGGAAGAACGTCAGGTACGCGGCGATCACCGCCACGGAGCCCCATCCCTGGAGGCTCCCCGGCAGCTTCGGATTGACCCAGATCACTACCATCGGCGCGATCGCGAGGATCGGGATCGTCTGGCTCGCGACGACGTAGGGCATGACTCCCCGCTCCGCAATCCGCGACTGGCCGAGCAGCACCCCGAGCCCGAACCCGACGATCGCCCCCAGCGCGAAGCCGGCGGCTGCCTCCTTCGCGGTGAAGAGCGCCTTGTGAAAGAGGATTGTTCCGAGCGCCGGCTGGTTCACCTGGGCGGGCTCCCCGAAGGCCTTGAAGATCGTCCACGCGTGGGGCATCGTCGTCCCGTTGACGACGAACGGCCAGCTCCAGCCGGTCGAGCTCCAGACGAGGCGGTAGAGCTCCCAGAGGAGCATGAGTGCGAAGACGACGAGGATGCCGGTTCCGAGGCGCACGGCGGCGGCGGTGTAGATCCCGCGTTCCGGGGGACGTACAGCGACTGCGCCGGCCACGGTCGATTCTTACACGGAACCCGTTGTAGGATCGAACGATGCCGCTCGATCCAGCACGCACGGTTGCCGAGCTCGTGGAGCTCGCCGAGCTGACGAGCGACGGCGAGGGCGCCCAGCGCGTCGCGTGGACGGACACCTGGGAGAGCGCGCGCGAGTGGTTGCGGCGCGGTCTCGAGCGGACGGGCGCGCGCGAGGAGATCGACGAGGCCGGCAACCAGTGGTTCTCGCTCGGCGAGGGGCCGGGCGCCCTGCTGATCGGCGGGCATCTCGACTCGGTGCCGAACGGCGGCTGGCTCGACGGCTCGCTGAACGTCGTGGCGGGGATGGAGGTCCTACGGCGGATCGCCGAGGAAGGGACGCCGCCGGTTCCGGTGCGGCTCGTGAACTGGGCCGACGAGGAGGGTGCGCGCTTTGGCCGCTCTCTCTTCGGCTCCTCGGCCGCGGCAGGCTCGATGCGCGACCAGGAGGAGCTCCGCAAGCTGACCGACCGTGACGGGATTGGCCTCCCCGAGGCGTTGCGGGACCACGGCGTCGAACTCGACCGGGCGCTCGAGGCGCGCAGGCAGCTCGAGGGCGCAGGCGCCTATCTCGAGCTGCACATCGAGCAGGGCCCGGTGCTCGAGTCGATGAACCTCCCACTCGGGGTGGTGCTCGGCACCTTCGGGGTCGAGCGCTCCCGGATCACGTGGCGCGGCCAGGCTGCACACGCCGGCTCGACGCCGATGGACAAGCGGCGCGATGCGCTCGCCGGGGCGGCGAAGCTCGCGCTCGAGCTCCGGAAGATCGCGGCCGACGCCGGCGGCGGTGCCGTCTGCACCTCCGGCGGGGTCGTGTGCAAGCCGGGGATCGCGACCTCCGTCGTCGAGACCGCCGAGCAGTTGCTCGACCAGCGCCATCTCGACGCGGCGACGCTCGCCTCGATGCTTGCCGCCGCCGAGACCGCATGCGGCAGGTTTGCCGAGGAGGAGAACCTCGAGGTCGAGTGGGAGCGGATCTGGAACATCGAGCCGATCCCGTTCGACGAGACGCTGATCGGGCTCGCCGACGAGGCGATCCTCGAGGTCGCCGGCAGCTCGCACAAGCTGCCGTCGGGCCCGCTCCACGACGCGGCCGAGGTCTCCCGGGCAGGCGTGCCGACGGTGATGCTCTTCGTCCAGAGCCTCCGCGGCCTCTCGCACACAAAGCTCGAGGACACGACTCCGGCGCATCTCGAGCTTTCGGTTCGGGCGCTCGACAGGCTCGCGGCGAAGACGCTCGCGTGGCTTGCTCGTTGAGCGGTGGCTGCAAGAGACAGCTTGTGGACCCGCGCGACCTCAGGCAGAGTTCAGCTCTGGACGAAGAGCTGATTTTCAGAGGTGAAGTGACCGCGCTCTTGTTCACGATCAGCGACATTTCCCAAACGCCGACGAGGATCGAAGCACTGCTCGGAGGAGGTGACGAAGATGGCGAAGAGGAAGCCGACGAAAGCTGATCTCGAGGCTCGCGAGCGGGCGATCAGGAACGCCGCGCATCTGCGCGAGCTGGCAGAGAAGCGCGTGGCCGAGGACGAGCGGCGCACGAGGGAACAGGAAGGCGCCTAGAGCACGGCCGGCCTTACTTCGTGAAGTGGATCGACTTCGCGATGCTCGCGAAGGATCCAGCGGAGCTACCGAGCGACGGTCCGTTCGTGAAGAACGTGAAGTGGTAGGTGACGCCGTTGTGGAGCAGCGAGAAGAGATCGATCGCCGACGTCACGCCGCCATGGTGGACAACCGTCGTGATCTGAACGGCGTCGCCCGGGGGCAGCTTGACCTTCTTGCTGCTGACCGAGGCATGCGGATCCTCCGCGCGATAGGCGTTCCGTGCCGCGGTCGTCTCGGTGCTCACGAAGAGCGAGAACGGGAGCCCCGACGGGAACGAGCCGCCCGTGGTCACGGCCAGACGGCCGCCGTTCGGGCCGGTGGCGTTGAAGCGCGCGGTCGAGGTGGCACCGGTCGCAGTCCAGCCCGCAGGCAGCGTGACCGTCGCCGGTAGCGCGCCCACCTTCACCGACGAGGTCGCATTCGCCACGAACGGCACGGCAAGCACGACCGCGACAATCGCCGCGGGCAGGGGGAACCGCCGCATCCAAGCCCCGTCCACGCGGCGAGTTTTACAGGTAGCCGTCGCGAAAGCAATCAGCAACTGGCAACAGAGAGCTCAGAGCTCGTCGACCACGGGGTTCGTGAGCACCCCGATTCCCTCGATCTCGACCTCCACGATGTCGCCCGCATGCAGCGAGATCGGTGGTGTGCGGGCGTACCCGATCCCGGGCGGCGTTCCGGTGAGGATCAGGTCGCCTGGCTCGAGTGTGAACACCGCCGAGGCGAACGACACGAGCCGCCGCACGTCGAACACGAGGTCGGAGGTGTTCCCGTCCTGGAAGAGCTCGCCGTTCAGGCGCTGGACGACGCGCAGCCCGGAGCCGTCGCCGAGCTCCGACACCGGGACGAGCTTCTCGCCGAGCGGGCAGAAGGTGTCGAAGCCCTTGCCGCGCGTCCACTGCTTGTCCCCGTACTGGAGGTTGCGCGCCGAGACGTCGTTGGCGCACCGGTAACCGGCGACGAAGTCGAGCACGTCGTCCTCGGCGATCCGGCGCCCGGTCCGGCCGATCTCGACCGCGAGCTCCGCCTCGGCATCCGTGTGCGTCGCCTCGGGCGGTAGCACGATCGCATCCCCGGGGCCGATGAGCGTGTTCATGAACTTGCCGAAGAGCAGCGGCTCGGCCGGGGGCTCCATTCCCTGCTCGCGAATGTGCTCGGCGTAGTTCAGTCCCGTACAGATGATCTTCATGAGCCGTGGGGGAACCGACCAGCTTCCCCCACCAGCCCCCTCCTCCACTGTTCCGAGTGCGGATTCATTTCGCCCGCCGGGCGGAGCCGGGCTCCGGCGACCCGCCGGAGCGATCCGACGGCGGACAAGCACGCTCTCGCGACCACACGTGTCATCTGCAGAAGGTTAGATTGCGTCTGTGGCGATTTCATTTGGTGTCACGGTCCTACCCGATCCGCCCTTCGGCCGGTTCCTCGAGCTGCTCGAGCTCGGCGAGAAGGAGGGGTTCGAGTACGGGTGGACCTACGACTCGCACATCCTCTGGCAGGAGTCGATTCCGCTGCTCGCGCTCGCCGCGAACGCGACCTCCAGGCTGAAGCTCGGACATTTCGTCACGAATCCGGGGACGCGCGAGCCGACGGTGCTCGCGAGCGCCTATGCGACGCTGCACGACATCTCGGGCGGCCGGATGGTGATGGGCATCGGCCGCGGCGATTCCGCGCGGCGTGTGATCGGCCAGCAGCCGGTGAAGATGGCCGAGTTCGAGGAGGCCTGCCGGATGATCAAGGCGCTGATGAACGGCCAGAAGGTCGAGTGGTGCGGCAAGGAGCTCGAGCTCACCTGGGCACGCGAGGAGCCGCCGATCCCGATGTACGTCGCGGGCTACGGCCCGAAGGCGCTCGCGGTCGCCGGCCGTGTGTCCGACGGCGTGATCATCCAGCTCGCCGACCCGGTGATCATCGAGTGGATCATGGCCACCGCGCGCTCCTCGGCCGAGAAGGCGGGCCGCGATCCCGCCGCGCTCGAGTGCATCATCGGCGCCCCCTCCAAGGTCTCGGACGACCTCGCCACCTGCCGCGAGGAGGTGCGCTGGTTCCCGGCGATGGTCTCGAACCACGTGATGGACCTGATCGAGCGCTATGGCTGGGACTCGGACATCCCCTCCGAGCTGACCGACTTCGTCAAGACGCGCAAGGGCTACGACTACAAGGACCACTCCCGCGTCGGCGCGGCCCACGGTGCGTTCGTCACCGACGAGATCTGCGACCGCTTCTGCGTGATCGGGTCGGCAGAGCAGTGCACCGCGAAGCTGAGGCAGCTCGAGGCGGTGGGCGTCGATCAGTTCAACGTCTACCTGATGACGAATGCGCAGGAAGAGACGCTCGGCGCCTACGGCCGTGACATCATCCCGCAGTTCGCCGGCGCCCGTTCCTCGTAGGCTCCACGCGTCATTGACCCCTTCGCCGCGGATCCGGGACGTTCCCGGCGGTCCGAGTCCCGGGTGTCTTCTTTCTTCGCCGCGACGGCGAGCGATACACGACGGTGTCGCAGGCACCTCTGTGCGCCTTCACGAGCCTGCCGGCCGGTCGCTCGGCCGCTGTCGAACGTGGCCGAGCGACTTCAGCGTGACCGATTCACGACCGGAGAGCTCGTTGCGGTCGGGACGCTCGGCGCTTACAGGCGCGAGATCATCCCGCATTTCGCGGCGGCCTTGCCGGGCTGAGCTTCGCTCTTGCCGCGGCCCGGAGGCCGCCCGGCGGCGGCGCCGCGCCGATTTTGGATCGACCGGCACGCCACACACGGAAAGTACGGTTAACCCCCGTGCCGGGCACGGCGAGACCGGTACGCTCGGGCCGTGAGCACCGGAGCCAACGGAAAGAGCTCAGGACCCGTCGTCACGGCCACCGACGTCACTCGCCGCTACGGGCAGGGCGAGACGGCAGTCGAGGCGCTCCGCGGTGTGTCGCTCGAGGTTCAGCCCGGGCAGCTCGTTGCGGTCATGGGGCCGTCGGGCTCCGGCAAGTCGACGCTGATGCACATCCTCGCGGCGCTCGATACGCCGACGACCGGGCGCGTCACGATCGCCGGCCAGGACATCAGCACGCTCAGCGATCGGGAGATCACGCTCCTGCGGCGCGAGCACATCGGGTTCGTGTTCCAGTTCTTCAACCTGCTACCGATGCTGACCGCCGAGGAGAACGTCGTCCTTCCGCTCTCGATAGCCGGGGTGAAGCCCGAGAAGGCGTTCCTCGAGGATCTGCTGAACCGGCTCGGGATCGCCGCACGCCGCGACCACCGCCCGTCCGAGCTCTCCGGCGGACAGCAGCAGCGCGTCGCGATTGCGCGAGCGCTCGTTTCGCGCCCGTCCGTCGTGCTCGCGGACGAGCCGACCGGGAACCTCGACTCGGCCACGAGCCACGAGATCCTCGAGCTGCTTCGCTCCGCGACGGAGGAGTATGGCCAGACCACCGTGATGGTCACCCACGATGCCGCCGCGGCTGCGATCGCCGGTCGGATCCTCTTCCTGAGCGACGGATTGATCGCCGATGAGCGCGCACGCAGCGAGCCGGCGGAGATCCTTGAAGTAATCAACCAACTCTCCTCGTGATCCGCGTCTCCCTGAAGGGGCTCGCCGGGCGCAAGCTCCGCGCGTTCCTCACGGCGTTCGCGATCGTGCTCGGCGTCGCGATGGTCTCGGGCACCTATGTCCTGACCGACACGATCAAGAAGGGCTTCGACTCGATCTTCACGGTCTCGTTCCAGAACGCCGACGCCGTCGTGAGCGGGAAGACCCTCTTCGGGAACTCCAACAACACGACGGCGCCGCCCATCCAGGAGTCGCTCCTCGCTCAGATCAAGGGTCTCTCCGGGGTGCAGGACGCGGTCGGAGGGGTCGAGTACGACCAGACGCACCTCGTCGGCCGGGACGGGAAGGCGATCGGGAGCGGTGGCGCGCCGAACCTCGGCTTCAGCATCAATCCGACAGACGAGCTCTTCAATCCGCTCGAGCTCGTGAGCGGCATGTGGCCGGTGACGTCGGGCGAGATCGCGATCGACGCCAACACGGCGAAGACGAAGCACTACACGATCGGCGAGCAGATCGGGGTCTCCGTGCGCGGGCCGACGAAGCCGTTCAAGATCGTCGGGATCGCCGAGCTCGGTGGCGTCTCCTCGATCGGAGGCGCGACCATCGCGATCTTCGATCTCCCCACGGCGCAGAAGCTGTTCGGGAAGGAAGGCCAACTCGACGAGATCCGCGTGTCGAAGACGGCCTCGATGACGACGCCGAAGCTCCTGGCCGAGATCCGGTCGATCCTGCCCTCGACCGCACAGGTCAAGACGGGTGAGCAGCAGGCGAAGCAGGAGGCGAGCGACACGACGTCGTTCCTCTCGGTCCTCCAGAAGTTCCTGCTCGCCTTCGGCTTCGTCGCCCTGTTCGTCGGCGGTTTCGTGATCGTGAACACGCTCTCGATCACGATCGCCCAGCGAACACGCGAGCTCGCGACGCTGAGGACGATCGGTGCCACACGCAATCAGGTGCTCGGGTCCGTCTTGCTCGAATCGACCGTGATCGGGGTGCTCGCGTCCGTGGCGGGTCTCTTCCTCGGCGTTCTGCTCGCGAAAGGGTTGAACGCGCTCTTCTCGGCGGCGGGGATCGACCTGCCGACGAGCGGGATCGTCTTCGCTCCGCGAACGGTCATCGTGTCGCTCGGAATCGGGATCGGAGTGACGCTCCTGGCCTCGCTGTGGCCGGCGTTCCGCTCGACGCGCGTCCCGCCCATCGCGGCGGTGCGTGAAGGCTCGGTGCTACCGCCGAGCCGCTACGCCGGCTACGCACCGCTGGCGGCCGGGATCGTGATCGCGATCGGACTCTTCGGCATCATCGCGGGCAGTCTCGGGTTCGTCTTCTCCGGCAGTCTCCGGCTCGTCGCCCTCGGCATCGGGGTCCTCCTCGTGTTCGTCGGGGTCGCGATCGTCGCCCCCCGCGTCGTCAAGCCGATCACGAGGGTCGTCGACCCGATCGCGACCTGGTCGGTCGTCGTGCTCTCGATCCTCGTCTACCCGCTGACGTTGCTCGCGTGGCTGCTCGCGCGCCCGTTCCGGAAACGGCCCGCGTTTCCGCGTGTCCTGCGGGATCGAACTGCGAACAGCCTGGCCGAGCGAAACGTCCAGCGGAACCCGGGCCGCACCGCTCTCGCTGCCGCCGCACTGATGATCGGGCTCGCCCTCGTCACGTTTGTCGCCGTGCTCGCATCCGGGCTCAAGTCGACCTTCGAGAGCGCGGTGACGAAGCAGTTCAACGCCGACTACGCCTTGACCTCGCAGAACGGGTTCACGCCCACCGACATCTCGTCGGTCGTCGCGGTCAGAAAGATCCCGGAGGTGACCACGGCCGCCGGAGTTCGCGCGGGGCGCGGGAAGGAGTTCGGCGACCAGTTCGACGTGACCGCGGTCGACCCCGGCATCTCGAAGGTGCTGAAGCTGACCTGGAAGGACGGATCGCAGGCCACGCTCGAGACGCTCGGGGATACCGGTGCGGTCGTGAGCGAGTCGTTCGCGAAGAAGCACGACCTGGTCGTCGGAACGCCGCTTCACGTCCTCACGCCCTACGCGAAGGTCCTGAGCCTGCGGGTCCACGGGATCTTCAAGGTGCCCTCCGGCGGCTCGCCCTTCGGCTCCGTCACGACATCCGCGGCGAAGTTCGACGCGAACTACCCGAATCCCCAGAACGTGTTCACGCTGATCAACATCAAGGGTGGGGTGACTCCCGAGAACACGTCGCTCCTGAACTCGGCGCTCACCGGCTTTCCCGACGCAAAGATCCAGACCGAGCAGGAGTTCGAGAAGAGCCAGGAGCAGGGGATCGACATCCTCCTGAACCTGCTGTTCGTGCTGCTCGGCCTCTCGGTGCTGATCTCGATCTTCGGGATCGTGAACACGCTCGTGCTGACGGTGTTCGAACGGACGCGCGAGCTCGGAATGCTGCGTGCGGTCGGAATGACACGCATTCAGGTACGGCGGATGATCCGCCACGAGTCGGTTGTGACGTCACTCATCGGCGCCGCCCTCGGGCTCCCGCTGGGGATCGTGCTCGCGGTCCTGATCGAGCAGGCGATCGGCTTCTCCGCGTTCTCGCTCCCGGTGGGCCAGCTGATCGCGTTCGTGATCGCGGCGGTGATTGCCGGAATCGTGGCGGCGATCTTCCCGGCGCGGCGTGCCTCGCGGCTGAACGTGCTGAACGCGCTCCAGTACGAGTGACCCGCGAGGCGCTCGTGGCGCTGCTCGCGGCTCACGAAGCGGCCGACGCCGAGGAAGAAGCCGACCTGGCGCGCATGCGGGAATGGGCCGTGAGCCTCGAGCAGCCGTTCTCGCGAGATCAGCCCGAGGCGCACTTCACCGCCTCGGCGATCGTCGTGGACGGGGCCGGCGAGCGGACGCTGCTCGTCCATCACAGAAAGAGCGGGAAGTGGTTCCAGCCGGGCGGGCATCTCGAGCCGGGCGATGCGACCGCCGGCGACGGCGCGCTTCGCGAGGCTGCGGAGGAGACGGGCCTCACGGTCCGGCTCGCGCGGCCGGAGCTTCTCGACGCGGACGTGCACTGGGTTCCATGGGACGAGCACTACCACCTCGATCTGCGCTTCCACGTGCTGGCGGCAGGCGAGCTCGCGCCCGATGCGGCCGAGGTACACGCCGCCGAGTGGCTCACCTGGGACGAGGCCTTCGCCCGGATCGACGAGCCGGCGTTGCGGCGAGCGCTCGGAAAGATCGACGGCCGACCTGCCGTCTAGCGTCACCCGGGTGGACGAGCACGTCGAGATCCACCGTTCGCGACGAGCTCGCCGCTGGCGGTTGACGGTGCCGTGGGGCGCGCCGGCGAGGCTCACAGTGCCGTGGCGAATGCCCGCGGCGGCGATCGAGGACGTCCTCGAGGCACATCGTGAGTGGATAGCCCGGGAACGCGGCCGCCAGGTGCCGCGGCTCGGCCTCGACGCGCACGGAATCTCCGAACAGGAGGCGCGTCGCGCGGCCCGCGAGCTCGTGACGATGGTCGCCGACGAGGAGGCCGAGGCGCTCGGTGTCTCGTTCGCGCGGATCGAGGTCCGCGGCCAGCGCACCCGGTGGGGCTCCTGCTCCTCACGGGGCACCCTCTCTTTCAACTGGCGGCTCGTGCTGGCGCCGTACGAGGTGCTCGACTACGTCGTCGTGCACGAGCTCTGCCATCTCCGCGAGCCGAACCACTCGCCCCGGTTCTGGCGCCTCGTCGCCGAGCGCCGCCCCGACTGGCACAGCCAGCGTGAGTGGCTCCGGGCGCATGGAGCCGAGCTCCTCGCGTTCCGCCCGGAGGCCTGAACGCGACCGGGAATTCCCGGTCGGCCTCGGAATCACAGTGGTACCCTGACTACTGAGCAGTGCGCGTTTGCTGCGTCGTCGTCCCGTTCGGGGGTGTTGCGTGAAGATCAGACTCCGTGCCTTCCTGGGTTTCGCCGCGGTGGTGGTCGCGACCGCCGTGCTCGTGCCCGCGGGCAGCAGCCGGGTCGCAGTCCCGCCGAAGATCTTCCCGACCGTCTACTTCGTCTACGCGAACGACTGCACCTTCACGATGCAGAACGACGCAGGGAATGTGATCACCTCGCTCGCGCCCGGTCAGTACACCGTCGATGTTCGCACCCCGGAGGCCTTTGGCGCCGTGCCGCTCACGTCGATCGGCGCCACCGGATTTGCCTACTGCAAGGGCCTTGCCCAGTTCCAGCTCACGGGCCCCGGGATCAACCTGCAGACCTCCGTCTTCGGCGGCTGCCTCGCAGACGAGGTCTACACCGAGACGTTCCAGCCGAGCACGACCTACATCGCTCAGGACAACAACCAGCCTGCCACGACCCGCACGAGCTTCAACACCCTTTCTGCCGCCTTCACGGTCTCCCCGACGACGGTCACATCCGGTTCGACGAGCGGGACGTCCTCCACGGACATCGTCGGCTCCGGCATTGCGGTCAAGGCGACGCTTGCGGCGATGCTCAATCCGCAGGGCGTCCCGTCTCTCACGCTCAAGGGCAAGTCCGTGTCGAAGCTCCAGGCCGGGCGCTACACCTTCTCGATCACCGATCGCGACTCGAAGGGCAGCTTCGTCATCATCGCGCCGAACAAGTCCGCGAAGAACCTCACCGGCGTCAAGTTCGTCGGAAAGCGCTCGGCGACCCTGAAGCTGACGGCCGGACGTTGGGCGTACTCCACCGGCGCCCGCAAGACCGTGTTCGTCGTCACCGCCGCTTAGAAGCTCTCGAACACAGTCCAGCCTCGAGTCGCTCGTACATGCTGGACGGCGCGACATTGGCGAGAGCTTCTTGGCGCGGCGCCGAGAGGGCGCATTCCGGGGACGGCCTGCGGGCCGGCGCCTCTGTCTGTCCGTTAAAAGAGCTCGGGCCCCGGCAGCAGCCGGGGCCCGAGCTCTTGACAGATGCGAGCGAGCTAGGAGACGCCCGCTGCCTTCAGCGTTGCCCGGACGACCGAGGCGGTCATCGGGGCCGAACGGATCCGGACGCCCGTCGCGTCGAAGAACGCGTTCGCGACGGCCGAACCGGGCGGAACGGTGCCGGGCTCGCCTGCGCCGGTCGTGCTCCAGCCCTGCGCGATCGCCTGGGCGTTCCCGGCGATGTTCGCCTGGTTCGTGCCCGGGTTGATCGTGATGTTCCCGTTCGGGAACACGATCACGGTCGTCACGAGCGGAGCATCCGCGAAGCGCAGGATCGGGTAGGTCACCCAGTCGAGGCTCGTGATGCGCTCCTTCGTGAACGTGAGCTGCTCGTACAGCGCCCGTGAGAGGCCCATGATGGCGCCGCCCGTCATCTGGTTCGCAACGAGGCCGGGGCTCACGGTGAAGCCCGTGTTGCTCGCCATGTACAGGTGCTTCGCGGTGATCTTGCCGCTCTTGATGTTGACAGAGATGTCCGCGACCATCGCACACTGCGTGCTCGCGAACGTGCCGAAGCCGAAGCCGCGGCCGGTCCGGATGTTGCCCGTCTGCGGCGCCGAGTTCGCCACCTTCGGCTTCCAGTTGGCAGCGCTGGTCGCGGCGTTCATCGCGGCGATCCACTTCTGACCGGTGATCTGCGTCGCGTCGATGTTCTGCTGGCGGAACGCGATCGGGTCCATGTTCGACGCGTGGGCGAGCTCGTCGACGATCTGCTCGCTCGCGAAGTGCGCCTGCTGCCCGTTCGGGGCCCGCAGATACGAGTTGCGGAAGCCGCCGCTGTACAGCGGGATGTTCTTCGCAAGCACGCGCTTGCCGGTCGTCGCCACCTTGTAGATCGTGTCGGTGGTGCTCGCGGCACCCGTCGGCTGGGTCGCTGCCCAGGAGCCGGCGCCGGTCGCCTCGAAGGTCGGCGTGACCGCCGCGCCTCCGATGATGTAGGTCGTCCAGTCGAGCGCCGTCATGTTGCCGCTCGAGTCGACACCGCCCGTCACGTCCATCATCTCCGGCGGCCCGTAGTTGTCGTAGCCGTGCTCGTCCCAGCGCATGTACTGCACGCGGACGGGGGCACCGACGATCTTGGACATGATCGCCGCCGCCTGCTCCGGGTCGTGGAGCTCGGACGGTGCAGCGCCGTAGGTGCTCGAGCCCTCGTAGTAGACCGCGCGGATCTGGGCGTTCGTGAGGCCGAGATACGGCGTGGTCGCCCCAGGCATGATGAGGCCGGTGCCGAGGTTCGTCGGGATGCTCTGGATGCTCTGAGCGTTGCAGTAGATCGTCGCGCCCGAGGACGTGACGTCGGCCACTGCACAGCTCGGCCCGATCGGCATGTGGCCGTTGTACTGGTAGCGGTACGAGGCCGTGACCGTCTTCGCGGAGCCCGCGAGCTTCGCGGGGACACCGCCGGTGTCGGTCGAGTAGCGCGCCGGGAGAGCGTCAGCCTGCTGGCGGCTCGTCTTCCAGAAGTTGCCCGAGCCCGCGAGCTTCGGATCGCTCTTCCAGGTGACCTCCAGCTGGGCGGCTGCCTGGATCGCGTCGTACTCCTTCGGCGCAACGACGCCGACGAAGTTCGAGAGCTGCACGACCTTCGCGCCGGGGATGTGGCTGATCGAGTTGGCGTTCACGCTCAGCGGCACGTAGTTCGTGGAGGTCACGCCACCCTGTCCGCGGGGGCGGACGACACGGCCGTGCAGCATCCCGGGAACGCGGATGTTGTGCACGTAGGTGTAGGTGCCGTTCACCTTGGCCGGGATGTCGATCCGCGGCGGCGAGGTGCCGACCACCGTGTAGTTCGCCATCGGCTTCGACGGCGCCGTGCCCGGGGCAAGAGTCAGGCCGGTGGTCGCCGTGTTGCCGGGAATCGTGGCGTTGATCAGCTTGCCGCCGACAAGGGCGCCGTAGGTGACGGTCTTGCCGCCGCCCGAGACGACACCCGACTTGACGCTCAGCTGAGCCGCGGGAACCCCGAGGTTCGCCGAAGCGAGGTTGAGCAGGGCGTTGTAGGCGGTGAC
The DNA here is from genome assembly GCA_036271235.1 of Gaiellaceae bacterium. Taxonomy (GTDB): domain Bacteria; phylum Actinomycetota; class Thermoleophilia; order Gaiellales; family Gaiellaceae; genus PALSA-600. The sequence continues at coordinate 10,542 of DATBBA010000029.1, read as the reverse complement.
GGCTGCAAGGCGGACCTTCGGGCTCGAGCCCGAGATCGCGTTCGAGCCGCCCTCGCCGCCGGTCGAGGCGACGACCCACGTGTCCTGGCGGGCGTAGTGCATCTGGCTCATGTCCATGTTGAGCTCTTCGGCGGCGACCATCAGGAAGCCGGTCGTGATGCCGTTGCCCGTCTCGATCTGGCTCGTCTTGAGCGTCGCCGTGTTGTCGGCGTTGATCGAGAGCCACGAATCGACCTTCGAGAGGTCGGGCAGATACCCGGCCGAGGTCGGCGCGGCAGCGGAGGCCTTGCCCGAGAGCAGCGAGCCCGCAGCGGAGAAGCCGACGACGAGAGCGCCGCCGGCCTTGAGGAACGTCTTACGAGAGAGATCCCTCTCGTGAAGGAGACCTGTCATTCTTATGCACCCGCCTTTGCCATGACCTTGGCCGCTTGCTGGATCGCGGTCAGGATTCTCGGATAGGTCCCACAGCGGCAGAGGTGTCCGTTCATCGCCGTGCGGATCTGGTCTTCAGACGGGTTCTTCGTGGTCGCCAGAAGGTCGGCGGCCTGGATCATCATCCCGTTCTGACAGTAGCCACAGTGCGGGACCTGCACATCGATCCAGGCCTGCTGCAGCGGATGGAGCGCAGGGGCCGCTGCAGAAGTACCGCGCTGTGACGCGTAGAGAGCCGGAAGGCCCTCGAGGGTGGTGATGCTCTTCCCGCTCACCGCAGCGACCGGGGTAACGCACGACCGAATCTCCTTGCCGTCCAGCAGCACCGAGCAGGCACCACACTGCGCAAGACCGCAACCAAAGCGCGGGCCATGCAGGTGGAGCTCATTGTGCAGGACGTACAGGAGCGGCGTATCAAGGCTGGCGCTCACGCCGTGCGTGAGCCCGTTCACCTTGATCTTGAGGCTATTTGCCACGTCGATCCTCCCATGTCATTGATGCTTCAGGGCCAAAACAAGAGGAGGCAGCGCACCCGCCAACCAGGTGAAACGAATCCCAGCGCCGACTTCCCCGAGCGTTGACCCCTCAAGGTTATCCCTCGAACAGGCCCCTAGCAATAGTTGGGAAAAGACTATTTCCGCGCCGGAGCTGGTTATGCGAGGACGATGAAGTAGCTCTTCTTGCCGATGAAGGTCGGGTAGAAGAACCACTGGCCGGCCCTGAGGTTGATCGTCACCGAGCGCTTGCCGACAAAAGTCCTTGCCGTGACCGTGGTCGCGCCGGCGCGGACCTCCTGCACGGTGAACGCGCTTTTCCGCGATTTGTCGGTGACAGCGAACGTGTAACGGCCGGCATGGAGGGATTTCACCGGCTTTCCGTGCTCGTCGAGCGACAGCACTCCGGCCGTGTTGACGAGGCCGATCAGCGTTCCCCTGAACGGCACCGACTTCGTCGTCGTCCCGAGTGCCGAGGTGCCGCCTCCGGTCTTCGTTCCGCCCGTGGAGGCGCCGGACGAGGGGCCGCTCGGCGCGGTCACGCCGCTCGCAGGAGTGTTCGACGTGGAGAAGACCGCGATCCCGGTGCTCGGATGGTTGTTGTCGACCGCACGGTAGGTGGAGTTCGGCTGGAACGTGGCGCTCTCGTACTCCGACGATGCGTCGCCCTGCGTCAGGTCGGTCGAGATCGACACGCCCGGGCCCGTCAGCTGGAACTCCACGTTGGTGCACGACGCCTCGCCGCCCGCGGCGAACGGGAAGACGGTGTTGACGAAGACCTGGTAGCTGCCGTACGGCACAGCCGAACCGGCTGCAGCCCCGCTGTCGGTCGTGATCTTGAAGTTGCACGAGGTGTCGTAGGTGACATAGAGCGTCGGGAGCGCCGTCGTCGTGGCCCTGGACCCGCCGGCGCCGACCGACAGCGCTGCGACCGCTACGACCGCGCAGAGCAGAAGCCGGCGAGGTGCACGATCATCGACTTGAGACATTACGACCTCCCGAGGCTGGGCCCACCGCCAATCCAGAGTACTCCAGTCGCAGGCAGATTGGATTGCGCGCGCCGCGGCCGGGGGGCGCGACTACAGGCGGCCGAGCGCTGTCTTTGCGAGCGACTGCTGGGTCGCGACGAACGGCTCGACCCCGACGAAGGTCATCGTGATCTCGGTGCCGTTCTTCCAGACGAGCAGAACCTTGCCGTTGGCCGACCAGGCATCGGCGCCGACGCCCTGGATCGGGAAGACGATCCCCTTGGTGGCCTTCGCGCTCTTGTCGAAGGCGGCCTGGCTCGAGAACTTGCGCGTCTGCACGGTCATCGTCTTCTTCTTGACCGTGTAGGTGCAGCTCCGGACGGCCCCGGCGGTCTTCGACTTCGCCTTCGGCGGCGTCGCGCCGAGAGCGGTCGCGGCATCGCTCGTCGTGATCAGGACGCACGGGTCGGCCGGCGCTGCCGAAGCCGAGGCGGCCGCGGCACCGACCAGGAGAGCCGCGCTGCAGAGGATCACCGGAATGAGCGCCGCCCGCATCGGCGATCAGGATACCGCGCGCCGGAAGCCCGTCGGCATCGGGCTCGGGTCGAGTGGGCTCACCGGAAGCCCCGCCACTGGCTCCGGCGCGTTGTAGCCGCCGGGCGCCACGTCGTTCGGCCCGTCCGGGTGGAAGATCGCCGCGAGCAGCTGGATCTGGCCACGACCGACGCCGAGCTCGAACTGGCCGCCGCCGTAGAGGGCGATCTCGTGTTCGGCGCAGCGGTCGTAGAACTCGAAGAGCCGCTCGACGGAGCCGAAGCGGGACGGTTTCGAGTTCAGGCAGCGCGGTGGAAACGGCAGCGCCTCGACGTCGGCCCAGGAATGGATCGGGGCATCCCAGGTGACGCGGTCGCGGTGCGACTCGAGGACGGCATCCGTCCCGGGGTCGAGCGCCGGGTCCTCGATCCAGGCGTCGGGAAGCCCTTCGGCGACCCGCCGGTAGAGCTCGGGATTCGGTGGGTTGTCCACGCTCGTACCGTGGTATGCACCCTTCAGATCGACCACGTCCACGTTGCCGCCGGCGGCGAGCTCGGCGACGAGCTCGTCCGTCCAGCCGGGAACCGGGTCGAGCTTGAAGCGGAGGGCCGGGTAGAGCGCGAGCCAGCCGCCGAGCGAGGCGCGGGTCGAGGAGACGAACGTGATCGGCTTCGCCGCACGGCCGACTGCGGTGGCGAGCGACCGTCCGCGCTGGCAGAGCGCCAGGTCGAGCGCCGCCGACTCGAACGCCCAGCGGCGGTAATCGAGATACGCAGCCTGGTCCGGCCGGCCCGCGGGAAAGAGGTCGAGCCGGTCGAGCTGCTCCGAGAGCGACTCGATCGTCCAGGTGCCGGCGAGGTCATCGGGATGGACGAACCGCCCGGGATCGTGCTCGGCGGCGTCGTAGCTGACATCCTCGCCGAGCCCTTCGAGCCCGAGCCCGCCGAGCCTGACCGTTGTCGTCTTCCGCTTGAACTCCGGCGAGACGGCGACCTCTGCGACCTCGAAGGAGACGCTCTCGATCTCGAGCGGAAGGTCACGAACGGTGTCGTAGAGCGACGCCACGATTCAGCCGGCCCACGGGCCGTGGCCGCCGTCCAGGTCTCGGGGGACGAGCTGGGCAAGCGCGGCCGACTCGACCTCCGTCCGCGCGCTCTCGGGCAGTCCCGTCATGGTCGAAAGCTACTCGCGCTCGAGGTGGCGGCGGAGCGCGTCGAGTCGCTCGTCCCACTCAGTGCCCGCGGCGGTCAGGCGGTAGCGGGTTTCGCGGCCGGCACGCTCGGCCGAGACGAGGCCGGCGTCGCTGAGCGCGGTCAGGTGCTTCGTGACTCCCTGCCGCGTCATCGGCAGCTCGCCGGTCAGCTCGGTCGCGGTGGCCGTGCCGTGATCGGCGAGGAAGCCGAGGACGTGTCGGCGGCTCGGGTCGGCGAGCGCCGAGAACACCTGCCCCAGAGGATCAGGCCCAAACGAGTTGGACCCAAAAGAGTTAGACACAGGCGAGCGCGCTCGCCCGCAGCCCGAGCGCGGTGGACCAGGCAGGTGACGTCTCGACGACGGTCAGCAGCGTGCCGTCGATGTCCTCTTCGAGCGTGAACTCCACCTGACCTTCCCCCTCCCACTCGAACGCGAGGCGCTCACCCGGCTCGACCTCGGTGAAGGTCGCGTGGCGCGACTCGCCGTTTCCCCAGCGGAAGTGGGCGCCGCCGCCCGGCCGCAGGTCGAGCTCGACGTCGTTCGCAAACCACCGTGCGAGCTCGTCGGGATCGGTGAGCGCCGTCCAGACCTCGTCGCGGCCGGCGGGGAGCAGGATCTCCTTGCGGATCATTCTCGACCTCCCTGGACGTGCAACCCCAAGGTTGCGCTAAAGTGGGCAACTTCGAGGTTGCACGTTACAGGAGGAGGTTCTCATGCTGGTTGGCTCGGTGATCCCGATGGTGCTCGAGGCGGACGGTGCCCGCGAGCGTTCGTTCGACATCTACTCGCGGCTCCTGCGGGAGCGCATCGTCTTTCTCGGCCAGGAGGTCGACGACCAGGTCGCGAACCTGATCGCCGCCCAGCTCCTCTTTCTCGAGGCGGAGGATGCGGAAAAGGACATCTGGCTCTACGTCAACTCGCCGGGCGGCGTCGCCTATGCCGGGATGGCGATCTACGACGCGATGCAGTACGTGAAACCCGACGTGGCGACCGTCTGCATGGGGATGGGGATGTCGGCCGCGGCGATGGTGCTCTGCGGCGGCGCGGCGGGGAAGCGCTTTGCTCTGCCGAACGCGAAGATCATGATCCACCAGGGTTCCGGTGGGTTCCGGGGGACGCCGGCCGACATCCAGATCGCGGCACGGGAGATTCTCGAGCTGACCCGTCAGATGGCGGAGATCATCTCGCGCCACTCGGGACGGGCCGTCGCCCAGGTGATGGAGGACATCGACCGCGACCGGTTCATGACACCCCAGGACGCGATCGACTACGGGTTGATCGACGGGATCATGGAGCAGCGCGGGCTGCCCGCGACTCGAGCAGCCTGAGTAGAAGCCCTCACGCGATGAAGCCTTGAGTCGCTCGGACGCGCTGGGCGGCGCGATGCTGCGTCCTCAGTCGCGAAAAGAGGCAAGCTCTTCCCGCTCCCTGCGTCCTCGCCTCGCACCACCCAGCACGCCCAAACGACGAAGCTTCATTGCGTGAGAGCTTCCACCCCGCGGAAGGCCAGGACGAGCACCGCGATCGTCACGAGCGAGACGATCAGGAAGGCGAGCTCGCTGCCGCCGAGGTGGCGCCCGAGGACGAGGGCGCGGACGAGCACGGCCGCGGTGACGCCGACGGCCCAGGTTGCGACGAGCCGCCACCAGCCGGCCGCGCTATAGAGCCGGAACGCAAACGCTGCCGCGAACCAGCAGCCGAGGAACGGCAGGGCATCGCGCGCGTAGCCGCGGAGCGAGACGCCGCCGTGGTGTGAGAGCAGGCCGATCGTGACGAAGACGAGGATCGCGGCGGCGTCCGAGACCGCGCGACGAAGCGGGCGCCCGGTTTCCCGGGCGCCCGCAGGAACTACCTCTCGCCGGCTACGAACGAGATGCGACGGATCAAGCCTCGGCAGGAGGTTCCGGGGCGGGGTCCGCAGCCGGGGCCTCGGCGGGTGCCGGTGCCGGATCCGCGGGCGGCGTGGGTGCGGATGCCGGTGCGGCCGCGGCCGGCGCCGCTGTAGCGGCCGCGCCGCCTCTGCCGACGGAGACTCCCGACGGCATCGCGGGCATCGCGACGCCTTCCTTCCTCGCGCGAAGGAACGCCAGCACCGCAATCCCGATCGCGAGCAACGTCCCGATGTACTCGGGCCAGGACCGGAACTCGCTCCAGTCGAGGAAGATGATGATGGTCAGGATCCCGAGCAGGAACGCGAGCGCTGTCGAGATCACAGCGGGCTCGATCCCGCCGAGCTCGATCTTGACGTCGAGCATGCGGACGATCTCCCACGCGAGTAGGACGATCGCAACGAGCGCCACGATGACGCCGAACCCGTGCCAGAGACTCTCCCCGACGGTGTGCTTGCCGAGAGGGCCGAGATCGATCGTCGTGGACTGCCAATCGAGGAACGAGAGAAGAATGAACAGCACCGTCCCCGCGAGCACGCCCTGCGCCTCGCGGGAAAGCTTCATCAGGGCATCCATCGTTAGTGTCCTACTTTCCATGTCGTTGCCGGCCAGACCCGCCCGGGCGGACGGGCAACTCCGAGCATAAACCGAACGGCGGCCGGATGTAAGCCGAAAATCGGGCCCGCACCCGGTTCGTGGGACAATCGAGGAGTGACGCGCACGGCCGAGAGAGCGACGGCGGGCCTCCTTGCGTTGCTCGCCGCCGCCTCGCTCGCGGGCTCGGGGGCCGGTGCGGCGGCCTCACCGCCGCTGGCGAAGCTCGTCGGGCAGACGCTCATGGGTGGGATGGACGGCACCACGCCGAGCGCGGACCTGCTCGCGCGGATCCGGCGTGGGGAGCTCGGCGGAGTGATCATCTTCGGCGGCAACATCACGACTCCGGCCGCTCTGAAGGCCACGATCTCGCAGCTCCAGGCAGCGGCGAAGGCCGGAGGCAACCCGCCGCTCCTGATCGCAACCGACCAGGAGGGCGGTGAGGTCAAGCGCTTCCCGGCCGGGCCGCCGGCAACGTCGGCCGAGACGATGGGTGCGACCCTCGGCGCCGCGGCCGTGCGCCGGCAGGGCCGGGCAACCGGCGCGTACCTGCGGGCGCGCGGCGTCGACGTCGACCTGGCGCCGGTGCTCGACATCGGCGATGCCTCGAGCTCGTTTCTCGGAAGCCGCATCTTCAGCTCCGATCCGGCAACCACGGCGAAGCTCGGATCGGCTTTCGCCACGGGGCTCCAGGCGTCCGGGATCGCAGCCACGGGCAAGCACTTCCCGGGCCTCGGGACCGCACCCGGCAACACCGACCTGGCAGTCGTCGTCGTCCCGACCTCGAAGGCGGCGCTCGAACGCCGGCTCGTGTCGTTCCGCGCAGCGACGCGAGCGGGAGTGAAGCTCGTGATGGTGTCGAACGCCGAGTATCCGGCGCTCGACCCCTCGCGGCTTCCGGCCGCCCTCTCGCCCGCGATCGTCACCGGGATTCTTCGCAAGCAGGTCGGGTTCGGCGGTGTGGTGATCACCGACACGATGACCGCGCCGGCGATCGCCCGCTACCCGGATGCGGCCGTGCGTGCCCTGCGGGCGGGCGACGACGTCCTGCTCTATTCCGACAGCGAGTCGCTGAGCAAGCAGGCGTTCGGCGTTCTCATGCACGCCGCGCGCTCACACGAGCTCGATCGCGCCACTCTCCTCGCCGCCTACCAGCGTGTGGAGAAACTGAAGGCGTGGCTCCCCGCGCACTGACAGCCGCCGTCCGGGTCGTGCTCCTGGCACTCGTCGTCCTTCCCGTGGCCGCAGCCGCGAAGCCCGCGACCGCGCCGAGGCCGCACATCGTCTCCAAGCCGATCCCGTTCAGCGCCGCCCGACGAGCCGAGATGGCGGCCTACGCGAAACGCCACTACGGGATCGACAGCTGGCGGCTCGTGCACCCGAAGGTGATCGTCGAGCACTTCACGGCAAGCGACTCCTTTTCGTCCGCCTGGAACACGTTCGCCGCCGACGCGCCCGATTCCGAGCTGAACGAGTTGCCGGGCGACTGCGCCCACTTCGTCGTCGACACCGACGGGACGATCTACCAGCTCGTCCCGCTGAACACGATGTGCCGGCACACCGTGGGCCTCAACTACACCTCGATCGGAATCGAGGACGTCGGCGAGAGCGACCAGCAGATCCTCGACGACCCCCGCCAGCTCGCCTCGTCGCTGGCGCTCACGGTATGGCTGATGCAGACCTTCCACATCCAGCTCCGGAACGTGATCGGGCACAACGAAAGCCTCACGAGCCCCTACCACCGTGAGCTCTTCTCCGCATGGCGCTGCCAGACCCACGGAGACTGGTCGCATGCCGACATGCAGCTCTACCGGTCTGACCTGAGGAAGCTCGCCGTCGAATACCACGTCCCGATCGGCGCGGCTGCGCATCCCGTCTCGTCCGGCTGCTGATCGAGGCCAAAGGAGCTGGTCTGGAACGGCGGAGGGCCCGTCGCCGGGCCCTCCGTCTTCATTCAGCTCGCTCGTTGCGGCTAGGAAACGCCGGCCGCCTTGAGCGTCGCCCTGACGACGGCGGGCGTCATCGGGGCCTGCCGGATGCGAACGCCGGTCGCGTCGAAGAACGCGTTGGCGATCGCGGCACCGGCCGGGCAGTTCGGCGGCTCGCCTGAGCCGGTCGACTGCAGGTCCGTCCGCTGGATCACGACGGTCGTCACCTTCGGAGCCGACTTGAAGCGCATGATCGGGTAGGTCACCCAGTCGAGGCTCGTGACGCGGCTCTTGTTGAAGACGATCTCCTCGAACAGGGCCCGGCTCGTCCCGTACATCATCGCGCCGGACATCTGGTTCTCGACGAGCGCCGGGTTGATCGCAAGCCCTGCGTTCTGTGAGGCGTACATGTGGATCGGCGTGATCACACCGCTCTTCTTGTCCACGGTGATCTCGGCGACCGTCCCGGACTGCGAGTTCGCGAAGCTGCCGAGCGCGATGCCCCGGCCGGTCGCGATCCGCTCCGACGACAGGTTCGAGGCGGCGACCTTCGGCTGCCAGTTCGCCGCCTCGGCGACGGTCTTGAGCGCGCTGAGCCAGCGCGTCCCTCCCGGCGTCCCGAACCCCGGATCGGTCGTCGTCGCGATGTTCTGGAGCCGGAAGGCGACCGGATCCATGTTCGCGGCATGCGCGAGCTCGTCGATCATCTGCTCGCAAGCGAACAGGCACTGCGGTGCGCCCGGACCGCGTAGCGGCGCCGTCTTCATGTAGCCGCCGTAGAGCGGAACGGACTTCGTCGTGACGCGCCGGTTCGGGATGTTGTACTGCGTCCCCGAGTTGGTCGTGTCCGCACCTCCCGCCGACGCGGTCAGCGAGGTGAGCGGCCCGAACCCGACGAGCTCGTTCGTCGTCTCCTGCGCGTTCGTGCCGTAGGGAACGGACGAGGTGTAGTCGAACGCGACGATGTTCGAGTTCGCGTCGATTCCCGCCCGAACCTGGTTGAACTCGTTCGGGCCGTAGAAGTCCCAGCCGTGCTCGTCCCAGCGCATGAACTGGCACCGGACCGGCTTGCCGACGGCCTGCGACATCACGGCTGCAGCCTGTGCCACGTCGTCGCTCGTCGTGTGCCCGAACGCGCTCGACCCCTCCCAGTACTGGACCCGAACCTGGTTCAGGCTCAGGTTGATCGTCTGGGCGATCGTTCCCTGCAGGCGGTAGATGCCCTGGGTGTTGCACAGGATCAACGCGCTCGTCGGCGTCACGTCCGCAACCGCACATCCGGGCCCGATCGACCCGTGGATGTTGTACGCGTAGACGTAGTTCTGGGCGAGGACCTTCGACGCGGAAAGGAACCCCTGGGTGATGTTGCCGGACGAGGCCGCGATCTTGTTCACCGTCTGGCCCGCCGCATCCTGCTGCTGCATCAGCTTGTACTGGTTCCCGACGCCCGGAAGCACCGCCTGGGTGACCCAGCTCACCTTCAGCTGGGCGGCGGCCTGGATCGCGTCGTACTCACGTGGGGCGACCACGGCGAGGAAGTTCCCGACCTGCACGACCTGGACGTTCGGGATGTGCGAGATCGTCGACTTGTCGACGCTCTGGATCGTCGCGCCCGTGCCGTAGCTTCCCTGGCCGCGGGGCCGGACGACCCGGCCGTGCATCATCCCGGGCACGCGCACGTTGTGGATGTAGGTGTAGGTGCCGGCGACCTTGGCCGGGATGTCGATCCGCGGAACGCGCGTGCCGACGATCGTGTACTGGCTGATCGGCTTTGCGGGCGCTACTCCCGAGCCGAGCGTCGTGACGGGGGTCGTCACGTTGATCAGCTTTCCGGCGAGCAGGTCGGAATACTTCACCGAGCCGCCTCCGCCCGAGATCACGCCGTTCGCGGCGCTGAGGCTCCCAACCGGGACGCCGAGCTTCGCCGACGCGAGGCTGAGCAGCGTCTGGTACGCGTAGGCCGTGGCCGACCGCAGCTGCGGGCCGCCACCGGAGATCGAGCCGCTGCCGACCGTCGGGCCCTGGTTCTGGGCCGGGTGGTCGCCCGCGGTGTCCTCCTGAAGCGAGGAGAGAATGCTCGTGAACGGCAGGTAGAGCTCCTCGGCTGCGATCTGGCGCAGGCCCGTCGTCGAGCCCTGGCCGAGCTCTTCCTTCCCCAGGTAGAGCGTGACCGTGTTGTCGGCGTTGAACGTCATCCACTGGTCGAGGCTGTTCATCGACGGCGGTCCGAAGACAGCGCTTGCCTTGCCTGCTGTGATCGCACCGGCCACCGAGAAGCCGATGACCATGGCCCCGCCGCCCTTGAGGAACGTCTTGCGTGAGAACGGCTTCTGAGTCAGTTCGTTGGCGGTTTCTGGGATCAGTCCTGTCATCGTCATGCACCTGCCTTTGCCATGACCTTGGCCGCCTGCTGGATCGCGGTCAGGATTCTCGGATAGGTCCCGCAGCGGCACAGATGGCCGTTCATCGCCGTGCGGATCTGGTCCTCGGACGGGTTCTTCGTCGTCGC
>DATBBA010000028.1:0-54414 GCA_036271235.1 Gaiellaceae bacterium | reverse complement strand
CCACCTGCCGACGTGGAAAGCCCGCGGCGACATCCGCGGGCTTGCGACGCTGCACCTGCTCGGCGGGTCCTAGGCAATCTGCGGAGCCGGTACGAGGGCGATCTCGGCCTTCGTGTCCCGGGCCGGCGGCATGGGCGTCGGCATCAGGCGGTCGGCAACGAGCAGCTCGGTCATCTTCTCGGGGCTGAGCGCGCGGGCGATGAGAAAGCCCTGGGCGATGTCGCATCCCTGACGCGCCGCGGCATCCCATTGCTCGTGCGTCTCGATGCCCTCGGCGACGACGGTGGCGCCGAGGGTATGCGCGAGCTCGGTCGTGCTCCGGACGATCGCGCGGTCGGCGGCGCTGTGCGGCAGCGCCGAGATGAAGCTGCGGTCGAGCTTCACCTGCTGGACGGGAAGGCGCCGGAGATAGGCGAGCGACGAGTAGCCGGTGCCGTAGTCGTCGATCGAGAGGCGGACGCCGAGCTCGTGCAGCCGGGTCAGGACGTCGCGGGTCCGCTGGTCGTCGGGCACGAGTGCGACCTCCGTGATCTCGAGCACGAGCCGGCTTGCGGGGAGCCCGTTGCTTTCGAGGAGCGCGGCGATCTGGTCGGGCAGGCCCGTGTCGAGCAGGTCGACGGGCGCGAGGTTCGCCGAGACGTCGATCTCGATGCCGAGGTTGCACCAGGCGCGCCACTGACGAGCCATCGTCTGCAGCACGAACCGGTCGAGCTCCGTGATCAGTCCGCTTCGCTGGGCGGTGCCGATGAAGCGGCCTGCGTCGAGTAGGCCGTCCCTCGGGTGCTCCCAGCGCACGAGCGCCTCGACCCCGCGGACGGCGCGCGTTCCGAGGTCGGCCTGGGGCTGGTAGTAGACGGTGAACTCCCCGCGTTCGAGCGCGTCCCGCAGTTCCGCGGTTCGTCTCAGGTGGGTGCCGTCGGTCGCGTCGTAGCTCGAGTCGTAGATCGCCATCCGCTCGCCCACGGCCTTCGCGTGCTCGAGCGCAAGCCCCGCACGGCGGAGCACGACGTCGAAGTCGCGACCCTGCTCTGGGAGGAGGACAACGCCGGTCGTCGCATCCAGTGCGATCCTGATCCCGTCGATCTCCACGGGCTCGAGCACAGCACGGGCGATGCGCTCGTTCAGAGCCTCCAGTTCCCCGGGCTCGACGCTCGAGGAGAGGATGCCGAGCTCGTTCTCGCCGAGGCGGCCGATCAGGTCACAGCCGAGCTCGTCGGCCTCGAGCCGTTCCGCCCAGCGCATCAGGAGCACGTTGCCCCAGTCGGCGCCGAGTGTGTCGTTCACCTCCCGGAACGCGTCCAGGTCGAGCAGAAGCAGGCTCCCCTCACGTCCCGCGAGTCGGTCGAAGCTGCGGCTGAACCCGACTCTGTTCGGCAGGCCGAGCAGAGCGTCGTGCGTCGCCAGCCGGTCGAGCTCGTCCACGTCGCGGCCGATCCGAGCCGAGGCTCGGTTCAACGCCGGGAGGAGGGCTGCGAGAAGCAGCAGGAAGAGCACCTCGACGATCCCGGCGATCTCGAGCGAGGTCCGCCGTGCCGCCGCGTCGATCGGCCCGTAGCGCTGCTCCAGCTGGGCGGTGCCCCCGACGCGGCCTGCGACCGCGAGCGGAATCGTGCTCTCGAGCGTGCGACCGAGCCGTGGCCCACCGTCGACGATGTGCGAGACCACCTTCACGGGCACGGCTCCGGCACCGCCCGAGGGCGTGCCTGTCGCGTGTCCGATCAGGCTGTGGTCCGTGGAGTAGTGGATCGTCCCGTCGAGACCGGAGAGCGAGGCGCGGACAGTTCCCCCCACGAGCACCTCGCGCCGGAAAAGCGCGTCGAGCTGCCGGCGCCGCGCCGGTGTGATCGGGCCGTTCAGGTCGGTCGGACGGAGGCCGTTACCGAGCACGGCGTGTGCGGTGATCTCGGCGCGTGAGATCGCATCGCGCTCTGCCTGAAGCGTCAGTTCGTGCCGGACGAGGACGAACACGACGGCCGCAGTGGCGGTGAGCCCGAGTGCGGTCCACAGGACGAACCGCAGCGCGAGGCGAGGCACGCGCTCGTGAGCGGTGCCCGGACGGTGGCTCACCGGAGGCCGCCGAGCAGTCCGCCGCCGTTCCCCGAGCCCGACGACCCCGAGCCCGACGACCCCTGGCCGAGAAGGCCGCCGAGGAGCCCGCCCGTTCCCTGCGCGCCGGATGCGCCGGTCGATCCCTCCGCGGGCGTCGAGGGAAGGGGTGGAACGGTGGGCGTCGGAACCGTGACGGAGGTCGAGCCGAGCGGGGTCGTCACGCCCACGGAGCTCGAGCCCGAGCCCGTCACGACCGACGCGGATGTGCCGCCCGCCGAAACCTGGGTGGAAGCCGTGCCGCTCGTTCCGACGCTCGCACCGGCCGAAACCGTCGTCGAGCCGGTCCCCGTGCCCACCTGGACACCTGCGCCGCCGGTCCCGCCGCTTGCCGACACCGACGTTCCGCCGGCGTTCGCCGAGACGGTTGCTCCCGGCGAGGCGCCGGTCGACAGGCCGGCGCCGACGGTCACCGAGGTCGACTTCGTCGAGATGCCGGCGCCGAGACCGGTCGACGACCCGCCGTTCGTGATGCCGACGGTGACCGTGCCGCCGCCGAGCGTCGTGCTGCCGCCGACGGTCGTCGTCGTGCCGCTGCCGTCGGTGCCTCCACCGGTGGGGATCGTGGCCCCGCCTCCGCCGGTCGTTCCGCCCACGGTGGGGCCGGAGCCGCCGGAGGACGAGGAGGAGGACGAGCCTTCGTCGTTCGTCCCGTTCGTCGAGGCGGCCGTGCCGGTACGGAGCGTGACCCCTGCGGGGCTCGCCGAAGACCCGGTTGTGCGGGCTCCTCCGGTGCCACCCGAGACGACGGGCGTGACCGGGTGCGAGGCGGTGGTCGGAGCGTGGCCGCTGTCCGGGTTGGCGACACCCGAGACGGCGCCGGAGGCCGGGCTCGCAGCAGTCCCGACGGTGGTGGAGCCCTCCGGGGTCGTCGGCGTCACCGCGTGCCGCCGCCCCGGCGACGGTGCTTTCGTGCCGGTCGTGGCAGCCCGCACCCCGGTCGCGCGGGCGGCCGTCGCGGCGCCGCTGCCAGTTCCCGCGCCTACGGTGACCGGTCCGGTCAGTCCTCTGGGGATGTGCGGTGTCCCACCACGGTCGCCGCTCGAGAAGATCGACTGAATGCTTCCGGCGCCGAGAGACGGCAGCGAGACCCAGCCGCTGCCCGCCGAGAGCGCGAGCACGGGCAGTACGAATGCGCCCGCGATCAGCAGCCGCTGCAGGCTGCGACTGCCCGTCAGCCGCTTCAGCGAGCCGACAACGCCGTCCGATCCAAATCCTTCCGTCTCTGACAATTGCCCGAGGTGCGCCATCTTCGTGAGACCCCCTTCACACCTGAGTTGTCGTGACCGGCTCGCGGAAGCCCGCGAACCCTGATTTTTCGAGAATGCTCGTTACGAAAGAGCTCCGACCCCCTCCTCCGGGCCGTCGTCGGAGGTGCGAGTGGAACCCCGGGTCGCCGCGGCCCCGAGAAAGACCTGAGCTGCGGCGAGGACCAGGTCGCGGTCGTGGGTGATCGCGTATTCGAACCGGCGATCGTGCTCGGGAACCTCGTCGCCGAGATCGTGTGCCACGAGGGCACCGGCGTAGTGCGGGCCGAGGACGATGACGTTCCACTCGGCGCCGAGCGGCTCGTCTCTCCGGACGTGCCTGATCAGCGACCGCGGGGTCTGCCGGATCCCCGTCTCGGGCCCGACGAGCACGGTGAAGGCCGACTGGGTGACGAGCTCGCGGAGGCGGGCCAGCTCGGTCTCGCCGAGCACGTGCCGTAGCTCGAACGAGACGAGGAGGAGTGCCGGAGGGCCGTTCCGATAGGTCTGCTCGGCAAGGTAGGCGGCGATCGGTTCGAGGAACCGCCGCTCGGTGACCGGAGTCGAGAGCCGGTTCGCGACGACCCGAAACGGCGTCGCGGTCAGGTCAGGGGCAGGCTGCTGGCGGAGCGGCACCACGTCTCTCGGAATCGCCGTGGTCGCGGTGAGCGGAGCCGGCCGGCCGAAGTACCAGCCCTGCCCGAACCCGGCTCCGGCCGCCCTCGCGAGCCGGAGGTCGTCGGGCGCTTCCAACCCCTGCGCGAGGATCGAGGCGCCGGTCTGCTCGGCATAGAGCCGAGCGCCGTCGCTCGTGAGCCCGACCGCCTCGGCGTCCCCTCGCGTTGCCTGGAGGTCGAGCTTGATCACGTCGGGCCGGATCAGCGGGAAGAGGCCGAGTGACGCCGGGCTCGCGACCGCGTTGTCGATCGCGACGCCCCAGCCGATCTCCCGCACCTGCGCGAGGCCGGTGAACACGCGCCCCGGGTCGTCGAGGAGCGACTGCTCCTTGGTCTCGACGAACACGCGGAGCTGGTCCTGCGCGCGCCGCGTCAGCTGCAGGAGATCCTCGGGGCACGGGGTGAGCAGCGTCACCGGCTCGAAGTTCAGGAAGACGCTCATCGAGGGGTGAAGGCGGGCGGCCTGGGCGGCGGCGCACGCCGAGGCCGCACAGAGCCAGTCGAGCTCCTGCAGCCGTCCCGCCGATCGTGCCGCGCTGAGCAGCGCGAGCGGCGACTCGAGCGGCGTCCCCTCGGGCCCGCGCGCGAGCGCCTCGAAGCCCACGACCTCGCTCGTCGGCAGATGAACGAGCGGCTGGAAGAGGGTCTGCACCTTTCGCTCGTCGATGACGCGATTCGCGAGCTCGACGAGCCGCGCGTCTTCGCCGGCCTCTTCCAGCCTTTCGCCGTCGAGCTCACGCTCGGAGCGGGACGAAAGCACCTCCACCTGCGACATCCAAACCCCCCTTGCTGAAACCGAGCGGCCGTCGGCGAGAGCAGTCCCGAGACAAAAGCGATGCCGCACTTGTCAACGTCGGGCCTCCGTGTCGAAGTAACAATGCTCACAATGGGTGATTTCGAGCAGTTGTGTGCGCCGTTGTTGCCTGTCGAGCGCCGTAAGCCCAGACGAGCGTCCCGGTCAACGCGGTCTCAGTCCGTCGTGCGTCGGCGGTAGAGCACGGTGGCGAGGGGCGCGAAGACGACGAGCATGGCGAGGGACCAGCAGAGCGTTGCCGCCACCGGGTGCTGCATCGGCCAGGCCTGGATCGTGGCGGAGGGATTCGGGTTCTGGAAGAGCTCGCGCGCGGCGGCGGTGACTGCGCTCACCGGGTTCCAGTCGGCGATCGTCCTCAGCACCGTCGGCATGTGCTGTGTCGGCACGAGCCCGTTCGACACGAACGCGAGCGGGAAGAGGATCACGAGACCGATTCCCTGAGCGGACTCGGGGCCCTTGCTCACGATGCCGAGGCAGGCGCAGCCCCAGGAGATCGCGTAGCTGAAGAGCAGGAACAGCGCGATACCGGCGAGCGTGTCGCCGAGGCCGCCGTGGGAGCGCCAGCCGATTGCGAGGCCCGTCAGCAACACGATCGAGGTGCAGAGCGCGGCAGTGAGCAGATCGGCCAGCGAGCGGCCGACGAGGACGGCCGGCCGCCACATCGGCAGCGTGCGGAAGCGGTCGATGACGCCCGTCGAGAGGTCGGTGCTGAGCCCGACCGCCGTGCCCATCGCCGATGTCGTCAGGTTGAGCGCGAGCAGGCCTGCGATCGCGAAGTCCGTGTAGCTGCCCCCGCCCGGCAGGACGACCCCGGCCCCGAAGACATAGACGAAGAGAAGCGTGAAGAGAACCGGCTGGACGGTGACATCGGAGAGCTGAAGCGGCTCTCGGGCGATGTGGACGAGATTCCGTCCGGTGAGGACGACGATGTCGGCGAGCCGGCGCATCGGCCCGATCGGGCCGGCGACGGCGGCCGCGGGTGTGAGTGTGGTTGCGTTCATGAGTTCATGGCCTCCAGTGCGATTTCGGAGTGGTCGGGCTCGGCAGCGTCCGCCGTCGCCTGGCCGGTGAGGGCGAAGAACACGTCGTCGAGGGAGGGCTGGTGCACCTCGACGTCGTCGACCGTGATCCCGGCCTCGTCGAGCGCGCGGACGACGGTGGTTGCGAGGCCGGCGCTGCCTTGCACGGCGGCACGCAGGCGCCGCTCGTCATGGCTCGAATGCACGGTCCCGGCGACGAACGGCTCGAGCGCCCTCGCGGCGGCCGGGTCGGGTTGGGAGAGCGTGACTTCGAGCCGCGCGCCGCCGACCTGCCGTTTCAGCTCGGCCGGCGTGCCTTCGGCGATCGCACGGCCGTGGTCGATCACGACGATCCGGTCGGCGAGCTCGTCTGCCTCGTCGAGGTACTGGGTCGTGAGCAGCAGCGTCGCGCCGTCGGAGACGAGCTCTCGGATCACCTCCCACATCCGTACGCGGCTCGTCGGATCGAGGCCGGTCGTGGGCTCGTCGAGAAAGAGCACAGGCGGTCTCGTCACGAGGCCGGCCGCCAGATCGAGGCGCCGGCGCATCCCGCCGGAGTACTCCCTGAGGACGCGGTCTGCCGCATCGGACAGTCCGAAGCGGTCGAGCAGCTCGACCGCTCGGGCCTGCGCGACCGAGCGCTTGAGCCCGCTCAGGCGGCCGATCAGGACGAGGTTCTGGCGTCCTGTCAGGACCTCGTCGAGGGTCGCGTCCTGGGCGGTCACGCCGATCACGCGCTGCACGAGCCGCGCCTCCGAGACGACGTCGTGGCCGGCGACTCGAGCCGTGCCGCCGTCGGGCAGCGTCAACGTGGTGAGGATCCGGACGGCCGTCGTCTTGCCCGCGCCGTTCGGCCCGAGCACACCCACGATCGCGCCGGCGGGGACATCGAGGTCGAGCCCCTCGAGCGCCTGGGTCGCGCCGAATCGCTTCGTCAGTCCTCGTACTTCGATCATCGGTTCTGTCATCTCTTGCTCCCTTACCGGTCGGCTAGTAAACTTCATCGCGGACGATAGCGGATAACTAACCGGTCGGCAAGTAAGTTTGAGAAAGTGTGGGAGAGAGCCGTTCAGATGAGCGAGTCAACGACAGAAGCCAAGCCCCGTCGCCGCCCTCGCGGCGAGATGCGCGAGCTCATCCTCGATACCGCGCTCGAGCTCTTCATCGAGCAGGGCTATGACAAGACCTCGCTCCGGGAGATCGCGGAGCGAGTGGGTGTCACGAAGGCGGCGCTCTACTACCACTTCGAGCGCAAGGAGGACATCCTCCTCGAGCTCCATCTCCGGCTGCACGCCCTGGGGCGGGGGATACTCGACCAGCTCGACGGGCTGGAGGACGAGCGGGAGAGCTTCGCGCTGTGGCCGAGCCTGCTCGACCAGTTCATCGATCAGGTGCTCGCCAACACCGATCTGTTCCTTCTCCACCAGCGCAACTCACGTGCGTTCGAGCAGATGGACCACGACAACGAGCGCCACCAGGCCGAGAACGACGACCTCGAGCAGCGGTTCCGGCACTTCCTCGCGAATCCGGCGATCCCGCTCGAACAGCGCGTGCGCATGGCCTGCTCGGTCGGCGCCGTCTTCAGCGCGCTCATGGGCATGAGCGGCATGTTCGGCGACGGCGTGACGACCGAGCAGCTCGCCGACCTCGTCCGCCAGGCGGCCCGCGACTTGCTCGGCCCGGCGCGCGCTGTTGGTTGAGCCACGGATCCGAGCGCACCCCTCACACGCGTGGGCCTTCGCCGCCAGAATGCGGCGATGTCCGTCGAGTTCAACGATTTCTTTCTCGCCTCGGCCGGTGTCGCGGGCGCCCTGATCGGGCTGCTCTTCGTGGCCGTCTCGATCTCACACGACCGGCTGAGCGCCGAAAGCGAGCTGGAGGTCTCCCGGGTGCGGGCCGCTGCGGCTCTCACCGCGTTCACGAACGCGCTCGCGGTCTCGTTGTTCGCGCTCGTCCCCGGGTTCGGGGTCGGGTGGACGGCCGTGGTCGTCGCGGTGCTGGGACTCCTGTTCGTCGTCGCTTCGCTGCTTCGGCTCGCGCGCGTGCGACGGTCGACACCCGGCGGCATCCGCGACGGAGCGTTCGTCGTCGGCCTGGGAGTCGCCCTCGTGATCCAGTTCCTCGCCGGGTTCAAGGCGATCGAGCATCCACACACCCTCGGCCCGGTGCGGACGATCTCCGTCCTCGTGATCGTCTGCTTCCTGATCGGGATCGCGCGCTCCTGGGAGCTGATCGGCGGGCCTGAGATCGGCCTCTTCCAGGAGCTCGGGCTGCTCGCCCGTTCACGGACGGGAGAACCGGGCGACGAGCAGTCGGATCCGTGAGCTGACCGACGAGCGGCGGTCCTCAACGCGGCACGACAGGAAGAGGCGGCACCGGGGTCTCCGACGTCGCTCGCTCCGGGCCGCGTGTGTCCAGGTGGCGTTCGATCGCGTCGAGCTCATGCGCCTCGAGCGCCTGCTCCTCGGCCCCGCGGATGACGAGCGCGGCCCACGCAAGCGTCAGTCTGCAGGCGAGCGAGGCCTCGGCGCGCCACGGGGCGCCCGGTCGCGTCCAGCGCTCGATCCGGCCGTCGCGAGCGATCTCTTCCGGCACGACCGGCGAGTGCACGAGCTTCACCCGCCGCGTGACGACATCGACCCGGGCGAAGCCCGAGCCGGTTGCAAGCGTCACGACCGGCTTTCCGAACAGGACGAACGCCCCCGCGCGGCGCGGTCGCGCGAGCTCGAGACAGGCCCCGAGCCGGTGGGCCGCCCACGCCGCGCCGATCCACTTCCTGGCGCGGCGGTAGGCCCGCCGCTCTTCGAGATCGCCCCATGCCTCGACGTGCCTGCCCACGACCGTCCGCCCGTCGTGGGCGCGGAGCCGGCGAGCCGCGCGGGCCGAGTGCAGGTGGAGGAACTGTCCGTCTGTGCGCCTGGCCTCGAACAGGATCCGGCCCGAGCTGCGGCCGCGGACGAAGTAGTGGGCGATGAGCCCCCGTCGTGTCCGGCAGGGTGTGTGGTGGATCAGCCGCACCTCCTGTGCACGGAACGCGGTGTGCCCGCGGCGGGCGAGCTCGTGGTTGACGACGGTGTCTTCACCTGCCCGCAGATGCTCCGGGAAGCCGCCCACCGCGAGGAGCGCGGCACGGGTGTAGGAGCAGTGCGCCGGTGGCCCTTCGAGCACGGTGGAGGGCCTTCCCGGGAGGACGGTGGAGTTGTCGAGGAAGTACGCGGCCCATCCGGCGAGCGTGCGGGTTCCGTTCAGGGTCGTGCCGGTGACCATCGTGTGGCCGAGGCGGTGCGCGGCGATCCGGGCGGCGAGGCTTCCCGGCGGAAGCTCCACGTGCGAGCCGGGGAAGCTGACGTACGTGCCCAGTGCGGCACGGAGGCCGGCGTTCCGTGCCTCACCCGGCAGCGCGGGACGGGGCAGCTCGACGACGGTGACCTCCGGGAACCGGTCGCGCACGATCTCGGCCGTGCGGTCGGATCCGCTCGTGACGACGATCACCTCGAACGGCCAGGGCGACTCCTGCTCCACGACCGAGCGAACCGTGCGCTCGATCACCTCCTCGTCGTCGCGCGAGATCACGACCGCCGAGAGGTCGGGCACCGGCACCGGCTCTATGTCACCCACCCCGTGACCGCAGCGTGACCGTTCCTGCAGGGCCGTTCGCCACGCCGACGCGGGCGAGGAACAGACGGCCGGCCGACGCGGCCTGCTCGAGCTCCACCGCTCGCGACGGATCGATCGCGACGAGCAGCCCACCGGCCGTCTGGGGATCGAAGGCGAGCCCGAGCTCCGCGTCGTCGGCCCCTTCGACCGCGAGCGCGGCGCCGACGTACTCGCGGTTGCGTTCGTCTCCACCGGTGCGAACGCCCTCGCGCGCCAGGTCGAGGGCACGCGGCAGCGAGGGGAGAGCGCCCGCCTCGAGCTCGATCCCGACGCTGCTTCGCGCCGCCATCTCGTAGGCGTGGCCGATCAGCCCGAAGCCGGTCACGTCGGTGACGGCGTGCGGCCCGAACGGCCGCACGAGCTCGGCGGCGCGGTCGTTGAGTGTCTGCATCTGCTCCAGCGCCGGCTCGAGCTCGCTGCCGGCAAGCCCGTGGTTCTTGTGGGCGTGCACGAGGAGCCCTGTCCCGAGCGGTTTTGTCAGATAGAGGGCGTCGCCCTGCCGGACACCGGCCTTCGTCCAGATCGCGTCCGAGGCGACCGTCCCGACCACCGCCAGGCCGTAGAGCGGCTCGTCGCCGCGAAGGGTGTGCCCGCCGGCGAGCAGCGCGCCGGCCTCGCGGGCCTTTGCCTGCGCGCCTTCGATGATCGCCGAGAGCGCGGGCAGCGGGAGCGTCTCTGGAAAGACCGCGACCGAGAGCGCAAGCAAGGGCTTGCCGCCCATCGCGTAGACGTCGCTCATCGCGTTCGTCGCCGCGATCGCGCCGAAGGTGGACGGGTCGTCGACGATCGGCGGGAAGAAGTCGACCGTGAAGACGACCGCACGTTCGTCATCCAGTTGGTAGACGGCGGCGTCGTCGGAGGGAGCGAGCCCGACGAGGAGGTCGGCATCCATGTCCGGCGCCAGGGTGCCGACGAGCGACTGGAGCATTCCGGCCGAGAACTTGGCTGCACACCCGCCACAGGAGACGAGCTCGGTCAGGCGGATCGGCGAGCTGGCGTCGAGAGCCATCGACCTAAACTCTAGAGGTGGAGTATCGAGACCTCCCCTCGATCGACGAGCTGCTCCGCGAGCCCGACGTCGCGTGCTTGCCGCGGCCCCTCGCGCTTCTGGCCGCGCGGGAGACACTCGACGAGGCGCGCGATGCGATCGGGCGGGGTGAGGAGCCGGGTGCGATCGTCGACCGCGTCGTCGCCCTCACCGGCGACTCGCTCGCCCCGCGGCTGCGGCGGGTGGTGAACGCAACGGGGGTGATCCTCCACACGAATCTCGGCCGGGCGCCGCTTCCCGCGGAGGCGCTCGCACGGGTCACGGCCGCCGCGGGCTACTCCAACCTCGAGTACGACCTCACGCGCGGGAACCGGGGATCGCGCCAGGACAAGCTTCCCGCCGTGCTTCGCCGCCTGACGGGCGCCGAGGATGCGCTCGTCGTCAACAACAACGCCGCCGCGCTGCTGCTCGTCCTCGCCGCGTTCGCGAAGGAGCGGGAGGTCGTCGTCTCCCGCGGCGAGCTGCTCGAGATCGGCGACGGCTTCAGGATCCCGGACATCCTCGCCGAGTCGGGCGCCCGGATCCGCGAGGTCGGGACGACGAACCGGACCCGGGCCTCCGACTACGAGGAAGCGATCGGCCCCGACACGGCTCTGCTCCTTCGCGTCCACCCCTCGAACTTCCGGGTCGTCGGGTTCTCGGAGCGTCCCACCGTCTCGGACCTCGCCGCCCTCGCCCACGAGCACGGCATTCCGCTCGTGGACGACCTCGGCTCGGGCTGCCTGCTCGAGATCGGCGACGAGCCGCTGGTGTCGGCGAGCCTCGCAAGCGGCGCGGATCTCGTCACGTTCTCGGGAGACAAGCTCCTCGGCGGGCCGCAGGCCGGGATCGTCTGCGGACGCCGCGACCTGATCGAGCGCCTGCGCCGCCACCAGCTCCAGCGCGCGCTTCGACCGGACAAGCTCACGCTGGCTGCGCTCGAGGGCACGTTGCTCCTCTACCTCGACCCGGAGCTGGCGAGGCGCGCGGTACCCGTGCTGAGGATGATCGAGGAGCCGCTCGCAGACGTTCGCCGGCGAGCAGAGCACCTCGCCTCGCTCACCGGCGGCGAGGTCGTGGAGAGCCAGGCCGCGGTCGGCGGAGGTTCTCTGCCGGGGTTCGAGCTGCCGAGCGCGGCATGCGCGGTCGAGCTGCGGCTCGAGGAGAGGCTTCGGGCCTACGAGCCCGCCGTCATCGGCGTGGTCCGGGGCGAACGGCTGCTCCTCGACTGCCGGACGATCGCGGACGACGAGGTCGAGCTCGTGGCGAGGGGTGTGGCCGACTGCAGAGCGACGTGAGCGAGACCTGGCTCACGCTCGGGACCGCGGGTCACGTGGATCACGGGAAGACCCGTCTCGTCGAGCGGCTGACCGGCACCGACACCGACCGGCTCGCCGAGGAGAAGGCCCGCGGGATCTCGATCGCGCTC
This sequence comes from Gaiellaceae bacterium, assembly GCA_036271235.1. Classification (GTDB taxonomy): domain Bacteria; phylum Actinomycetota; class Thermoleophilia; order Gaiellales; family Gaiellaceae; genus PALSA-600. Next base: position 42,438 of record DATBBA010000028.1, on the reverse strand, counting down.
GGCTATGCCCAGCTGGTCCTGCCGAGCGGCACCCAGCTCTCGGTGGTCGACGTGCCGGGCCACGAGCGTTTCGTGCGAACGATGGTCGCCGGTGCCACGGGCATCGACCTCTACCTGCTCGTGGTGGATGCGCGCGAGGGGCCCCGCGCGCAGACCTTCGAGCATCTCGAGATCCTCCGGTTGCTCGGCGTCGAGACCGGGGTCGCGGCCGTGACCAAGATCGACGGGTTGCCGGCGGAGCAGGTTGCGGAGGTCGTCGCCGAGGTTCGCGCGCTCGTACCCTCCGCCCGCGTGGTGCCCGTGAGCTCGGTGACCGGCGAGGGAATCGAGGAGCTCGTCATCGCTCTCGACGAGGCGGCGGCAGAAGCTCGCCCGAACCGCGTGATCTCGGCCTCGAGGCTCTATGTCGACCGTGTGTTCACGGTGGCAGGGGCCGGAACCGTCGTCACCGGCACGCTCTGGTCGGGGGAGCTCGGCCGGGGGGAGACCGTCGAGGTCCTGCCGGCCGGGTTCGAGGCGCGCATCCGTGGGCTCGAGGTACACGGGGAGACGGTCGAGCGCGGCGTAGCCGGACGGCGGGTCGCGGTGAACCTCCGGACGCTCGAGCGGCGAGACGTGGTCGCCCGCGGCGACGCCCTCGTTGCGGTCGGCGCCTACCCGGTGAGCTATCGCCTCGATGTCGTGCTCGAGAACGCGGACGGCGTGGCGCATGGGTCGCGGGTCGAGGTCTGCCACGGAACCTCGAGGGTGAGTGCGCGGGTCGTTCGCGCCGGAGACCGCTGGGCGCAGCTGCGGCTCGACCGCCCCGTCGTCGCCGCCCGAGGCGACCGGTTCGTGCTCCGGCGTGAGGGGACGCTCGGCGGCGGACGCGTGCTCGATCCCAGGCCGCCGCGACGCATCGATCCCGCGCGGCTCGCGTTGCTCGAAGACGGCGATCCGCGGGAGATCGTGGTGGCGCTGGCAGCGTCGCCGGTGCGTCTCCAGGATCTGCGCCGGCGCGCCGTGCTCGACGAGCCGGCGCTGAACGACGCACTCTCCGCCGTGGTGCAGAGCGACGGTTGGGTCTTCGCGCCCGCGTGGCTCGACGAGACCCGAGCGGCAAGTGCCGCGGCCCTCGCTGGGCGCGAGGGCGAGCTCGACCCCGGGCTCCAGCCGGCGCAGCTACTCGGCGGCGCTTCCTGGGCCGCGGCGGTGATACCTCTGCTCGGTCTCGAGCTCCACGACGGCAAGGCTTACCTGCCCGGCCGGCGCGCGACGTCGGGCGATCGGGGGGAGAGCCTCGGCGAGAGGCTCGCCCAGAGCGGCTTGACCCCCGTCCGCGTCGATGACCGCGAGCTTGCGCTTCAGCTGGAGCGCGAGGGGCGCCTCGTCCGCCTCGGCGACGGCCTCGCGATCGAGCCCGGCGCTTACGCTCAGGCGAAGGCGGTACTGCTCGCCGAGTGCGAGCGCGACGGCGTCGTGACGCTCGCCGGTTTCCGCGATGCGCTGGGAGTGTCGCGGCGCGTGGCTCAGCTGCTGCTCGAGCGCTTCGACTCGGACCGCCTGACGATCAGGGTCGGCGAGGCCCGGCGGTTGCGCCGTGGCGCTACCCTCAGCGGCGGAGCGGAGGGGCCCGGTGGTCCGGCTGGTCTTCAAAACCAGTGAGGTCGTGTGACCCACGGCTAGGTAGGTTCGACTCCTACCCGCTCCGTCCAGCGGAGAGCGTGGCGAGGGCGTGTGCGAGGGAGTCGAGCGCCGCCCGGATCCAGGGGAGTGCGGCCGGATCGTCGCTCCGAAGTGCCCGCCACCGCTCCTCGTCGGTACGGCCGTAGAGGAGGCTCGTCGCCATCCGGAAGCGCAGGCCCGACGGGTCGTCACCGAAGGCGGTGCCGCTCAGGACCGCGATCGCGAAGCGGTCGAGCAGGAGCTCTGCGAGGCCATCCGCGGTCTCGACGCCGAGCGCCGAGAGCTGCGGACGGATCGGCTCGAAGTCCGGGTACAGATAGAACGCCCCGCCCGGCGGGCGGCAGTCGATGCCGCCCGCGACGAGCACCTCGTAGGCGGCGGTGACCGTGCGCTCGTGGAGAAGCCTGCTCGTCCGGAGGTGTTCACGCACCTCTTCGGGCTCCGACAGCACGTACTCGGCGACCCGCTGCATCGGCGCGGCGAGGCTCGACCACACCTCGCTCGCAAGGCCGGTCAACGCGTGCAGCGCCTCGTTCCCGAGCTCGGAGTCCGGTAGCCGCGCGAACCCGATCCTCCAGCCGCCGAGCGCCATGCTCTTGCTGAGGCCACTCGTCACGAACGTCCGGTCGGGCAGGAGCTCGGCCAGGCTCGTCACTTCCCCGAAGGCCAGGTCCCGGTAGATCTCGTCGGAGATGACGAGCAGGTCGTTCTCGCCGGCGATCGTCGCGAGCTCGCAGATGCGCTCCCTCGAAGGGATCGTCCCGGTCGGATTGTCGGGTGTCGTGACCACGAGCACTCCGGGCCGAAGCCCCGAGTCGCGCGCCGCCGCAAGGCTCTCGGCCAGCGTGGCCGGGTCGGGGACGCCGCCCCGCTCGCCGATTGGAACCTGCAGGACGCGCTTTCCCACGAGCGCGGCCTGGGCCGCGTAGCTCACCCAGGACGGACGGGCGAGGATCACGTCTCCGGGGAGGAGCCGGAGCAGCGCGAAGAGCAGCGCCTTGCTTCCCGGCGCAAAGACGACCTGTTCAGGACGTGTGGGCAGGCCCCGGCGCTCGAAGTACCCCGCCGCGGCCTCCCGCGCGGCCGGTGACCCCGCGACCGAGCCGTAGGAGTTGTCGCGCGCCGCTCGCCCGAGAACCTCTCCGAGCCCCGGGAGCACGGGGAGCCCCGCTTCGCCGAACGCAAGATGCACGACAGAGGTCCCGGCGGCGATCTTCCCGCGGACCCTCTCGTCGGCGGCGAGCGTCGCCGAGGGCTCGACCACCGATGGAACGCTCGGTGTCGCACGCTCCTTCATCGCTCAAGCATGCAGGGTTCCGCCTCCGGATGGGTCAGAAAACGTTTCGCTTTCTTCTCCGCGTGCTTACAGCCGGTGGGAATCCCTCCTGGCATGAACACATCACGTCTTGCCAAGTCAGCCGTTGGCGTTGCGAGCGTGATCGCCTCTCTGGTGTTCGCCGGGACCGTATGGGCCGCCGGCGCGCCGGGCGCGACGACCGCGTCTGCATCGTCGATCTCCACGAACAGAGCGACACTGAACGGGACCGTCCATCCGAACGGCCTCGCAACGACCTGGTACTTCGTCTACGGCACGACCACCGCCTACGGCGCCCGGACCGCATCGCACTCCGCGGGCTCGGGCACGAGGGCAGTCAAGGTCTCCGCCGCGATCTCCGGGCTCGGTGCCACGACCGGCTACCACTTCCAGCTCATCGCCTCGAACGCGAGAGGTACGAGCGACGGCGGCGACCGCTTCCTCGCCACCGTCGGCGCGCCGAGTGTCCAGGCGATGTCGGCTCAGTCGCTGACCCCGACCTCGGGAACCCTCACCGGCACGCTCACTCCGAACGGAGCGACCACGCGCTGGCACTTCGACTACGGGACGACGACCGCGTACGGCAGCTCGACTCCGAATCAGACCCTCGGCGCGGGCTCGGCTTCGACCACGGTCAGCGCGGCCGTCTCGAACCTGACCCCGAACGCACCGCTGCACTTCCGGCTCGTCGCCTCGAGCAAGGCGGGCACGAGCAGGAGCAACGACATCGCGCTCACGACCCCTGCGTCGGTGCAGCTTGCTCCGGCGGCCTCGCACGTGATCCTCGGCCACTACGTCCTGCTCCACGGCTCCGCGTGGGGCGGCCAGGCCGGCGTGAACGTGACGATCCAGGCCCAGCCGTTCGGGGAGAACGCACCGGCGACGATCGCCACCGTGCTCACGGGCGCCGGGGGGAACTGGAGCTTCCCCGCACGGCCTCAGATCCTCACGAGCTACAGCGTCTCCGCCGAGGGCGGGACGAGCGGCTCGGTGCTCGTGGCGGTCGCCCCGGGAATCACGCTCCGCGGCATCACCGGTCACCGCTACCTCGCGCATGTCGGAACCGGGACGTCGTTCGCCGGACACGTCGTTCAGCTCCAGGCCGTGGTGCATGGACACTGGAAGACGGTGGCACGGGAGCGGCTCAACCTGAACTCGAGCGCCACCTTCCTCTCGACGCTCCTCCCCGTCGGGCACTCGAGCCTCCGGATCGCCTTCAGCGTGAACCAGGCGGGCCCGGGCTACCTCGCCGGGTTCAGCCGCAGGCTCGCCTACACGCGGGCAGCCCCGTCGAAGCATTGAGCGCGGAGGGGTAGCGGTCTTCGGGCCGCTACCCCTCCCTCCCGGCTTTACCGGGCTCTTACGAAGCTGTCGGGAAACACTTACGGGCGGGTGACGGTCGGATGACACGCCGGAGTTACACCTGGCATGGAACCTGATCCATCAGCGAGACGGAGGGAGTCATCAATGAGTCCGAGGTCGAGCAAGAGCTTCATAGTCCTCGCCACGATCGCAGTCGCGATGCTGTCGCTCACGGCCGCAGCGTCAGCTGCCGCGTCCCACACGACCCCGCGCCATCCGCCGCATCACCCGCCGCCCCGTCCGCAGCCGCCGCGCCACCGGAATCCCAACCTGGCGCTTCGCCTGTCGGCGTCGGCAGGGACGGTGAACGTCGGCCAGCAGGTGACCTACACCGCGACCATCGTGAACACCGGCGGTAGGACCGACCGCAACGCGGGCTTCCGCGACCTCGTGCCCGGCAAGGCGAGTGTCGTCTCGACGACGCCGAGCCAGGGCAGCTGCGGCGGTCATTCGGTCATCGGCTGCAACCTCGGCTCGCTCGCACGCGGCGCCTCGGCCACCGTGACGATCGTCGTCACGGCGAACCAGCCTGGCTGGATGACCGACTACGGCTGGGTCTCGACGAACCCGCCCGGGCACTGGACACACCGCCACGCGGTCTCGACGAACGTGCAGGGCAGCGTCGCGAAGGTCGAGCTTCGGCTGACGCACAGCCCCGGCTCGATCGACAAGGGACAGCAGGTCACCTACACGGCGACCGTGCACAACTCCGGGAACGCCGCGGCTTCCAACGTCGCCGTCCAGGACCTCGTGCCGTCGAAGGCAAGCCTCGTCTCGTCGAGCGCGAGTCAGGGCAGCTGCAGCGGCAACCCGACGATCGTGTGCAGCCTCGGGGCGCTGAACCCGGGCGCGTCGGCGACCGTCACGATCGTCGTCACGGCGAACCAGCAGGGTTGGATGACCGACCACGCCTGGGTCTCCACGAACCCGCCCGGAAACTGGCAGCACCATCGCACGACGAGCGTGTTCGTCCACGACGTCAGCCCGAACCTCGACCTCCGGCTCACCGGGTCGCCCGGCACGGTCGACCCCGGTCAGCAGGTGACCTACAGCGCGACCGTGACGAACAGGGGCAACGGCCCCGACGCGAACGCGGCCTTCCAGGATCTGCTTCCGGGACGGGCAACCCTCGTCTCCGCGAACGCGAGCCAGGGCAGCTGCAGCGGTAGCCCCGTGATCCTCTGCAACCTCGGCGCACTCAACGCCGGCGCGTCGGCGACGGTCGCGATCGTCGTCACCGGGAACCAGTCCGGGAAGCTGACCGACCACGGCTGGGTCTCCGCCAACCCGCCCGGGCACTGGCAGCACGAGCGCAGCGTCGATACGAACGTGCGCAACGTGAGCCCGCAGCTCGCGCTCCGGCTCGGCGGCTCTCCGGGCTCGCTGGATGCCGGCCAGCAGGTCACCTACACGGCGACCGTGACGAACACCGGACACGGGCTCGACACGAACGCCGGTTTCCAGGACCTCCTGCCCGGGAACACGACCCTCGTCTCGGTCTCAGCGAGTCAGGGCACGTGCTCGGGTAACCCGACGATCGTCTGCAACCTCGGCTCGCTGAGCCCGGGTGGATCGGCGACGGTCACGATCGTCGTCACGGCGATGGAGCCGGGCACGATCACCGACCGCGGCTGGGTCTCGACGAACCCGCCCGCCGGGTGGGAGCACCAGCACTCCGTGTCCACCGTCGTCCATCCGGCACCGCCCGCGCCGGGCACGACGACGAACACGACGGCTCACGCGTAACCCAACCCGCGCGTGAGTGGCGGCGCCGAGGGCCCTCGCGGCTCTCGGCGCCGCCTTTCCCTAGGCGGCGACGTAGGCCGCGAGGTGCTGACCGGTCAGCGTCGACCGGTCGGCGACGAGCGCGGCCGGTGTGCCCTCGAAGACGATCCGGCCGCCGTCGTGCCCGGCGCCCGGGCCGAGGTCGACGATCCAGTCGGCGTGCGCCATGACCGCCTGGTGGTGCTCGATCACGATCACCGACTTGCCCGAGTCGACGAGCCGGTCGAGGAGCCCGAGCAACTGCTCCACATCGGCGAGGTGAAGCCCGCTCGTCGGCTCGTCGAGGACATAGACGCCGCCCTTCTCTCCGATGTGCGTCGCGAGCTTGACGCGCTGCCGCTCGCCGCCGGAGAGCGTGGGAAGCGGCTGTCCGAGGGTGAGGTACCCGAGGCCGACGTCGGCGAGCCGCCCGAGGATCTTTCGCGCCGCGGGAGCGTTCGCCGCGTCAGCCCCGAAGAACGCCAGCGCCTCGGTCACCGACATCGCGAGCACCTCGCTGATGTCGCGCCCGCCGAGGCGGTACTCGAGGACCGAAGCCTGGAATCGCTTCCCCTCGCACTCCTCGCACACGGTCGCGATGCCGGCCATCATCGCGAGGTCGGTGTAGATGACGCCGGCTCCGTTGCAGGCAGGGCAGGCACCCTCCGAGTTCGCGCTGAAGAGTGCCGGCTTCACGCCGTTGGCCTTCGCAAAGGCGGTCCGGATCGGGTCGAGCAGGCCCGTGTAGGTCGCCGGGTTGCTTCGCCGGGAGCCGCGGATGGGGGCGTGGTCGATGCTCACCACTCCGTCGAGCCCCGACACCGAGCCGCGGATCAGCGAGCTCTTTCCCGATCCGGCCACGCCGGTGACGACCACGAGCACGCCGAGCGGAAGGTCGACGTCGACTGCCTGCAGATTGTGGAGGCTCGCACCGCGCACCTCGAGAACCCCCGACGGCTGCCGCACCGACGGCTTCAACGAGGCCCGGTCGTCCAGATGCCGCCCGGTGAGGGTGTTGCTCGACCGCAGCTCGTCCACTGTCCCTTCGAAGACCACCTCGCCGCCGGCAGCGCCGGCACCGGGGCCGAGGTCGACGACGTGGTCTGCGACCTCGATCACCTCGGGCTTGTGCTCGACGACCAGCACGGTGTTGCCCTTGTCGCGCAGCTGACGCAGCAGATCGTTCATCCGCTCGATGTCGTGCGGGTGGAGGCCGACGGTCGGCTCGTCGAAGACGTAGGTCACGTCGGTGAGCGACGAGCCGAGGTGCCGGATCATCTTGACCCGCTGCCCCTCGCCTCCCGACAGCGTCCCCGACGGCCGCTCGAGCGAGAGGTAGCCGAGGCCGATCTCGACGAACGAGTCGAGCGTGTGCCCGAGCGATTCGAGCAGAGGTGCGACCGGTGGCTCGTCGAGAGCGCGCACCCAGCCGGCGAGATCCCTGATCTCCATCGCGCACGCATCCGCGATGTTGATCCCCGCGATCTTCGACGAGCGCGCCGGCTCGCCGAGCCGGGTGCCGCCGCAGTCGGGGCACGTCTGCAACGTCACCGCCCGCTCGACGAACGCGCGGACGTGCGGCTGCAGCCCGTCGACGTCCTTCGAGAGGAAGGACCGCTGGATCTTCGTGATCAGGCCTTCGTAGGTGAGGTTGATTCCCTCGACCTTGATCCTGGTCGGCTCCTTGTAGAGCAGGTCGTCGAGCTCGCGCTTCGTGTACTTGCTGATCGGCTTGTCCGGGTCGAAGAACCGACAGCCCCTGAAGATCCGGCCGTACCAGCCGTCCATGGTGTACCCGGGGATCGTGAGCGCGCCCTCGTTCAGCGATTTGCTCTCGTCGTAGAGCTGGCTCAGGTCGTAGTCCGACACGGTGCCCCGGCCCTCGCAGCGCGGGCACATGCCGCCGAGGATGCTGAACCGGCGCGTCTCCTTCGTCGTCCGGCCGGCGCGCTCGATGGTGACCGCCCCCGCCCCGCTGATCGAGCCGACGTTGAACGAGAACGCCTGAGGCGAGCCGATGTGCGGCTTGCCGATCCGGCTGAAGAGGATCCGCAGCATCGCGTTCGCGTCGGTGGCCGTGCCGACCGTGGAGCGGGCATCGCCGCTCATCCGCTCCTGGTCGACGAGGATCGCCGTCGTCAGGCCGTCGAGGACGTCCACTTCGGGCCGGGCGAGTGTCGGCATGAAGCCCTGCACGAAGGCGCTGTAGGTCTCGTTGATCATCCGCTGCGACTCGGCCGCGATCGTGCCGAAGACGAGCGAGCTCTTGCCCGACCCGGAGACCCCGGTGAACACCGTCAGCCGCCGCTTCGGGATCTCGACGCTGACGTCCTTGAGGTTGTTCACGCGCGCGCCCCGAACCCGGATCAGGTCGTGGCTGTCTGCGATGTGCGGCTCGGGCGTCCCGGTACGTGCCACCGTGGCCAATCGTCTCACTCCGCGAGCTTCTGGAGCAGCGCGTCGATCCGCGCGAAGCCCCACTTGGCGCCCTGCTCGACGCCGTAGCTCATCGTCGTGTCGCGCTCCTCGGTGGTTTCGAAGCTCATCGTCTGGGTGAGCCTCGTCTGCTCGCCGAGATCCTCGAACTCGAGCGTCTGGAGATGGTTCATGAAGGTCTGCACGATGCGGACCGGCGGCTCCACTTCGCGGAACTCGCCCTCGACGACTCCCTGGGCGGTGCGGAACCGGTAGCTGCCGCCGGGGCGGACGTCCATCTCCTCGACGACCGTGCCGTCGCCCCACCACTCGGGGATCAGCTTCGGGTCGGTGTAGACCGAGAACACATGCGTGCGTGGTGCGTCGAAGACCCGCTCGACCCGGATCTCGAGCTCGTTCGGGGTGGTGACGGTTGTGCTCATCGTGCTCCTTTCGTCCGTTCGACGACCTGCGCGAACCGATCGAGCCGCTGCAGCCAGGTGCTGATGCCCTCGAAGGCATACGGGGCCAGCGTGCATCGCCGGACACGGCCGAGCTTCTGTGTCGTGACGAGCTCGGCCTCCTCGAGGAGGCGGATGTGCTTCTTCATCCCGGTCAGGGACATGCCGAAGGGCTCGGCGAGCTCGCTGATCGTCGCTCCCCCGAGGCCGAGCCGCTCGAGCACCGCCCTGCGGGTCGGATCGGCGAGAGCCGCGAACGCCCGGTCGACAGGCTGCAAAGACTGAACCATAAGGTTCAGTATTGCAGAGATCGTGGCCGCCGTCGAGGGCACGGCCTGACAAGCCTCCTCCGGGAGAATTGCTCGTCTAGGCTGCCGTCCATGACCGAAACGGACGAGCTCGGACGGGGCGGACGGCTGCGCGGCGGTGCGGCGGGAGAGCTCGTCGCGGCTGCCTACGCGGCCGAGGCGGCTCACGGCCCCCGGCTCGCCCGTGGGCTCTCGCTCGCCGACCTCGCGCACGCCGTCGCGCTCGTCGAGGGCGGCGATCTCGCGGGTGCCGAGGCGAACGCGCTCCTGCGCGGGCTGCTGGAGCTCGACGCGATCCCGGGCGACGAGTTTCCCTGGGATCCAGCCCTCGGCGATGCCTTCAACGCGCGCGAGGCCGAGCTCGAGCGCCGGGTCGGGCGCGCCGCGGCAGGCTGGCTGAGCGCCGGCCGTCCACGGCGCGAGGCCTTCCGCGTCGCGCTCCGGCTCACGGCGCGCGCCGGGGTGCGTGAGCTCCACGACGCGCTCGTCGAACAGGTCGACGCGCTCGCCCGGCACGCAAGGGCGACGAGCTCGGCACTCGCGACCGACTACACCTACCTCCAGCCGGCCCAGCCGACGACCGTCGGCCACCTGCTGCTCGCCTACGCCTACCCGGCCTTGCGCGACGCCGGCCGTGCGCGCGCGTCGTACGCCGCGCTCGGGGTGAGCGTCGCGGGCGCCGGCGGAAGTGCCGGGTCGCGCTGGTCGCTCGACCGGACACGCCTCGCCGAGCTGCTGGGAGCGGACGGCCTCGTCGCGCACGCGAAGGACGCGGCCTGGCAGGCCGACGTGTACCTCGAGCTTCTCGCAGCGCTCGCGATCGCCGCGACGCATCAGAGCCAGTTCGGCCAGGACTTCGAGATCTACGCGAGCCAGGAGTTCGGACTGGTCGAGCTCGCAGACGCCCATAGCCGGGCGAGCGCCCTGATGCCCCAGAAGAAGAATCCCTACGCGCTCCAGGCCATCCGCACCCAGGCGGGCCAGGCGGCCGGAGACGTCGCCGCCGCCCTCGCGGCTCTGCACACGGGCTCGGCGAGGACGGATCACTTCCACCTCCTGAACGGAACGGTGCCTCGCGCGCTCGAGGAGGCGGTTGCGATCGCACGGCTGACCGCGTCCGTCCTCGACGGGATCGAGCTGCGGACGGAGCGTTTCGCGCAGATCGCGCGCGAGAGCTTCATCACCGCGGCCGATGTCGCCGACGTGCTCGCCCTCGGCGGCGAGGTCGACTACCGCAGCGCGCACAAGGTCGTCGGGCGCGCCGTTCGCGATCTCCTCGAGGCAGGGGAGTCGCCGGCCGAGCTGACGCCGGATCGCCTGTCGGCGGCCGCCGAGGCCGCGATCGGCCGACCGGTCGAGCTCGACGACGCCGTTCTCCGCGCCGCGCTCGACCCGGCCGCGTGCGCCGAGGCGCGCCTCCAGACAGGCTCGTCGTCGCAGGCCTCGATGGCCGAGATGCTGGACGAGCTCGCCGGGGCGACTGCCGCCCACGCGACCTGGAGCGAGGAAGCGCGGGCGCGGGAGGCGGCTGCGGAGGCCGCGCTTCTCGAACGGGCCCGCGAGCTCGCCTGACCGAGTCTCGAGCTCCGTCCTGCAATCGTTTCGCATCTCCGTCGCGGGGGAATCGGTGAATCCGAATCGTGCCGCGGCCCGCGCGGCTCGTCACCGAAAGGAAGCCATGGCTGAACATGCGACGTCCGCGACGGAGCTCTCCGAGCTCTCCGAGGAGAAGATTCGCCACCGGGCGTATGAGATCTCTCTCGGCCCCGATGCGGGCACCGACGAAGAGAACTGGATCCGTGCCGAAGCGGAGCTACACGGCGGCAGCTCGACCTCGACACCGCCGCGAAGCGTGCGGAAACGCCCCGCGTCGGCGAGCGACGAGGCCTGAGCCGGCTCCAAGTCGTCCTCGACGGCCCCCACCGGCCCCGGCTCCCGTGCCCATGCGTTGGACGAGGGGACGCCACAGGATTGATGACCGCGCCGTCGGGGGATCTACGCGTAGGTGACACGGCATTCCTCTTGTCGAACCGGCCCCGGGCTGATCGCCACACCGGCGCTTTCCGAGACGGCCCGGCGGGTCCCGGTGTTCGTCGGGGTCGTGATCCCTGCGCGCGACGAGGCCGAGGGGGTGGCGGGTGCCGTCCGGTCGGTTATCCGTGCCGCGGCACATCCGCTCCTCGCCGGCACGCTCGTCGAGATCGTCGTCGTGGACGACTCCTCGACGGATTCGACCGGGGAGCTCGCCCACGCTGCGCTCGGTGGGCGCGGCACCGTCGTGTCGTCGGGCCGAGGTTCGGCTGGAGGCGCGCGGGAGCTCGGGTTCGCGGAGCTCTGCCGGGCATCGGCAGGCCTCGACGGTGACCTGGCGTGGTTTGCGACGACCGACGCCGATAGCCGCGTCGGCGATGGGTGGCTCGCGCACCAGCTCGCGTGGTGGCGTCGAGGTGCCGACGGTGTCGCGGGAATCGTGAAGCCGTTCGGCTGGGAGCAGCAGCCGGCCCTCGTGCGATCGCGCTACGCCGCGTTGATGGCCGAGCGCGGCGAGGGCGCCGGCCATCCGAACATCTACGGCGCGAATCTCGGGTTGACCCGCGCCGCCTATCTCGACGCAGGCGGCATCGCGCTCCTGGACAGCGGAGAGGATCATGCGCTCTGGGGCGCGCTCGTCCGCCAGGGGCGGTTTGCCGTGAACGTTCCCGACGTCGTCGTTGCGACGAGCGCGCGGCGCGAGGGTAGGGCACCGAACGGCTTCTCGACGCTTCTCCGGACGCTGGGGGAGCAGCAGACGCCATGACGGGCGCGCTCTCAGGGCTCGGCAGATCGGGGCCCCCGGCCCTTGCCGCGTCACTCGACGCGGTCGCGGGGCTGCCGGCCCCCGAGGCTCTTGCCCGGCTCGTCGCAGTGGGTGCACTCGACGTGCCGTTTCCGGCGAAAGGCGAAACCGGCGCTCGGTTCGCAGCGCTCGAGCAGCTCGGCCGCTTCGAGCTCTCCCTGGCACGCCTTGCAGAAGGGCATCTCGACGCCCTGGCAATCCTCGACGAGGGCGGGCACGAACCACCGGAGGGTCTCCTGGGCGTCTGGGCTGCGGGACCCGTGGACACGCTACGGGCTCGAAGAAGCGCGACCGGCTGGCGGCTCGACGGCCTCCGCCGCTGGTGCTCGGGAGCTCCCGACCTCACCCACGCGCTCGTCCGCGCTGCGACCGACTCGGATGAACGGCTATTCCTCGTGCCGCTCGGCTCGGAGGGATTCGCGCCCGTCGAAGGGAGCTGGCCGGCAATCGGAATGGCAGAGAGCGCGACCCTCGACGTCCAGTTCGATGGTGTGCTGCTCGACCGCGATGCTGAGGTCGGCCCGGCTGGCTTCTATCTGGAGCGCCCCGGTTTCTGGTGCGGTGGCGCCGGAGTGGCTGCAGTCTGGCTCGGTGGAGCGCAGGCGGTCGCCGCGCTCCTGGCCCGGAGGGCGGGCGACGACCCTCATCGGCTTGCCCACCTCGGCTGGGTCACCGCCCGCGTCGCGGTGCTCGAGGCGTTTCTCCACTCGGTGGCGGACCGGATCGACGCCGCCGACCCGAGCCCGGTCGCGATCGAGCGCCTCGCCCGCATCCTCCGTGCCGAGGTGGCCGAAGCGGCGGCCGGCATCCTCGAACGCACGGGACGGGCGACCGGAGCCGGGCCGCTGTCGCACGACCGAGACCATGCGCGGCGCGTCGTCGATCTCGAGCTCTATATCCGCCAGAGCCACGCGGAGGCAGATCTGGAGGCAATCGGGCGGCTCGAGCTCGCGCTCGCCGCGAGGAGCTCCGCCCGATGACCGTGCCCCGGCACACGCTGCTCGTCGTCGCACCGCATCCCGACGACGAGACGATCGCGCTCGGCGGCACGATCCACGACCACCTGGGCCGGGGAGGCTCGTGCGAGATCGTGGCGGTCACCGACGGGGAGGCCGCAGACGATGAGGCCGGTCTCGACGAGCGGGTCACGCTCGCCCAGACCCGCATCGCCGAACGCGCCGCTGCACTGGAGAGGATCGGTGCCGCCGGTGTCACGGTCGAACGGCTCGAATATCCGGATCGCCAGGTCGCCGAGCACGTCGCGAAGCTCGAACGGGACCTGAGGGGCGCATTCGCCGCCCTTCGCCGGCGGGAGCCCGACTGCCTCGTCGCCCTCCCCTGGCGCGACGACCCGCACCCCGATCACCGGGCGTGCGCGCGGGCCGGCATCGAAGCGGCGATCCGCGCGGGGGTCTCGTACGTCGAGGTGCCGATCTGGGGCTGGTACGACTCGCGGTTCCGACGGCGGCTCTCGCCATCCCGCGTCCACCGCCTGCCGATCAGCAGAGTCGGACGTGGGCAGAAGCGTGCGGCGCTGCAGTGCTTTCGGAGCCAGCTTCAGCCGCTGTCAGGGGGCCGCGGCCCGGTTCTCCCGAGCGACTTCGTGGGGGCCTTCGATCAGGGATTCGAGGTCCTCGTCAGATGACGATCGGGATCGGGTACTTCGACGAGCTGTACTCGCGCTCCGCCGACCCCTGGGGTCTTCGAACGCGGTCGTACGAGGCGCGGAAGTATGCGATCACGCTCGCCGTCCTGCCGCGCGAGCGCTACCGGTACGCCTTCGAGCCGGGGTGCTCGGTGGGCGTCCTGACCCGGCACCTCGCCGAGCGTGCGGACGCGGTCCTGGCCATCGACATGTCCGAGACGGCTCTGCGCGAGGCCGGGCGTGCGAAGCTCCCGGACAACGTCAGTCTCCGCTGCGGTGCGCTCCCGGGCGACTGGCCCGACGGCGAGTTCGATCTCATCGTCTTCTCGGAGCTCGGCTACTACCTCGACCGCTCCGACCTCGACGTCTTCGTCCGCCGCTCGACGCAGTCACTCAGCGCGGACGGCCACCTCGTGGCCGTTCACTGGAGACCGCGCGTGCCCGGCTATCCGGCGACCGCGAGGGCAGTTCACGCCCGGCTCGACCGGAGCGGGCTCGTTCGGCTCGCCCACTACGACGACGAGCATTTCGTTCTCGACCTCTACGCGGCCGGCGAGGCAGGGCGTCTGCCCGGACCCGAGGACGGATGACGGCGGAGGCCCTTCAGCGCGCTACCGAGCGGCTCGCCTCTCGACTCGAGAACGCCGAGGGGATCGACGCGATCGCCGAGCGCGTGCACGGCGTCGTCACACGGCTCACCCGGGCAAGCCCGCGGGTGCGCGACGCGCTCTCGGGTACCGGCTTGTCGCATCCGGCACACCCCGCACTCGTCGCGGGGCCGCTCGGCTGCTTCACGGGCGCCCTCATCGCGGATCTGAGCGGTGAGCGAGCCGCCGCCAGGCGTCTCACGGGCGCCGGTGTGCTGCTGGCGGCCCCTGCGGCAGCGACCGGTCTCTCGGACTGGACCGACACCACCGGCGCGGAGCGGCGCATCGGCTTCTTCCACCTCGCGGCGAACGTCACGACCGTCGCCTGGTACACCGCGTCCTGGTCCGCACGGCGACGGCAGCGCCACTCCCTCGGGATCGCCCTGGGCCTCGCCGGTGCGCTCACCGCGACAGTCGGCGGCTGGCTCGGGGGGCATCTGACCTACGCCATGGGTGTCGGCGTCGACACGACCGCATTCGACGGCGGGCCGACCGAATGGACGCCCCTGACGCGCGACAAGGGCAATCCGCTTGCAGGGTGGGTGGGGGACGTGCCGCTCGTGATCGTCGAGCGCAGCGGCTCGATCCATGTTCTCGCGGGCCGCTGCACGCATCGCGGCGGGCCGTTGTCCGAAGGCACGGTCGAGGCGGATTGCATCGTCTGCCCGTGGCACGGCAGCCGCTTCTCGTTCCTCGACGGCTCCGTCCGCTCCGGTCCGGCCGTCGCTCCCCAGCCCTGCTACGAGGTGCGGCAGACCGACGACGGGCTCGAGGTCCGCCGCCGGGAGGCGAGGAGCCTCCGGGTGAACCCTGCCCGTGCGCCCTCCACGTAAGGGATGGCCTCGAGGAGCGCGTCGCCAGCGTCCGTGCGGCCGTATCCAAGCCGATTGCGCCCGAGTCCCGCCGCAACAGGAGCGTGCTCGACGAGGTGCCCGGTCGTGCCCCCGTATCGGTTTTCCGAAGCCGGGCCCGCACGCGAGCGGCTACGAATCCGACGGTCCTCCGCGACCGGTCGGGGTTCCCGAGGGCGGGACCGCCACCCTGGGCCGTTCCGCGGGAGCACGCGTTGTCACATCTGTAGGGTACGGCTCCCGGTTCGGGTTCGGAGCATCCGCTCCCGAGCAGGCTGAGAACGCTGGGGTGCAGCGGCGGTCCTTCAGGGCTGGGATTGACTCCCATCGGTACGACCCACCCGCCAGGCTGCACGCAGTGGCTCCTCATGCCTATCGGGTCCAAGGCAGAGGAGCGCGGAGTGGGGAGATCGAATGGCAGAAACGCCTCACCGGCGCGGGAACGCGAGCACCGCGATCTCGAACGGGCTGAGCAAACTCCACCGTGACTACTACGGACGCGGTCCGACGAGCGTCCGGACGATCTACGGGCACGACTACGTCGTGACGTTCCTCGAGGACTTCCATACCCCGCTCGAGCGCACGCTCGTCGATGCGGGCGAGGGCGGAACCGTCCACGACGTCCGGCGCGCATTCCAGCGGGCGATGCGCGAGCGTTTCGTCGAGGTGGTGGAGACGGCTACCGGCCGCAAGGTGCGGGCATTCATGTCCGAGGTCAGCCTCGACCCCGACATCTCCGCGGAGATCTTCGTCCTCGAGCGCCTCGAATCGGACCCCGATCCCGCTCCCGAGGGAGTCGGCTGATACCGTCTTTCTAGCGGTTCGCGCATTCAAAAGCGAGAACTGCACTGGCATTTGTCGAGTCCGGCGGTGCCGATCCAGGGCGGTCGGCGGCGAGCCCTCGGCCGCTTCGGAACCGAGGAGGCTCAACGCCGATGCCTGAAGCACGAGGTCGATCCGACCATGGCCGGGCTCGCGAGCGGGCGGTGCGCGAACCACGCACCAGCTGGCCTCGCCGCCCCCGTGTGGTGGCGGCTGTGCTTGCAATCCTTGCATTCCCGGTTGTCCTCTTTGCCTTCGGCATCACGTCGGTCGACGGGATCGCGATCGATGCAGGAGCTGCGCTCGCAACCGCGATCGTCGCGCTTGTGATCGAGTCGAGAGACTCCGCCGGGTAGGCGGGGCGTGCAAACACGGCGGGGCGTGCAAACACCGCTTCGCGGGAATGCCACTCCCCGTGGCACGCGAGGCCTACCCCACCGCAACCGCGTTTCCTCCGGCGAGGCCGACCCTGGTCGCACTTCGCAAGGCCGAGTTCATGCTCGTCGGCGAGCAGCCCGGCGATCAGGAAGACCACTGGGGGCTCCCGTTCGTCGGCCCAGCCGGTGCGGTGCTCGACCGGGCGCTCGCCGGCGCCGGGATCGAGCGCGAGGAGGCGTGTCTCACGAACGCGGTGAAGCATTTCAAGTGGCGCGAGCGGGGGAAGCGCCGGATCACGAGAAGCCCGCATGGTCGGAGCAGCGCGCCTGCCGGCCGTGGCTCGACGAGGAGATCGCGATCGTCGCACCGCGCGCGATCGTCCTCCTGGGTGCAACGGCTGCGCAGTCGTTGCTCGGGCGGGAGTTCCGGGTGACGAAGGAGCGCGGCATGTTGCTCGATTCCGGGCTTGCGGAGATCGTGCTGGCGACCATCCATCCCTCCGCGGTGCTTCGCGCCGACGATCGCGAAGAGGCATTCGAAGGGCTCGTCGCCGACCTCCGCGTGGCCGTATCGGCCTCGAGGGCGGGCTGAGAGGGCATGTCGCGGCTGCGTCACGTCGACTGCGGTGGGCCGGGCCTGACGCGCCGGCGGTTCGGACGGGGATTCGGGTACCTCGACGAGCACGGAAACCCGATCCGGGACGAGGAGGTGGTGGAGAGGATCACGGCACTCGCCATCCCCCCGGCCTGGCGAGACGTCTGGATCTGTCCCTACGCAAACGGTCATCTCCAGGCCGTCGGCACCGACGACGCCGGACGCCGGCAGTACCTGTACCACCCCCGCTGGCGCGAGCATCGCGACCGCGAGAAGTTCGAGACGATGCTGGCGTTCGGACGCGGGCTCCCGGCCGTTCGCGGGAGGGTCGCGAAGCATTTGCGCCGCCAGGGCCTTTCGCGCGAGCGCGTGCTGGCCTGCGCAGTGGGACTGCTCGACCAGGGCCTCTTCCGCGTGGGCGGCGAGGAGTACGCCGATGAGAATGGGAGCTACGGTCTTGCGACTCTGGAACGGCGGCACGTGACGCTCGACCATGGGGCGATCGTCTTCGACTACGAAGGAAAGACGGGGCGGCGGCAGGTGCACCGGGTCTCCGATCCGGCGCTCTACCGGGTGGCGCGAGAGCTCACACGCTCCCGTCGCCGGGATCCCAGGTTTCTCGCCTATCGAAACGGGAGCGGGCTCGTGGACGTCCGCTCGGACGAGATCAACGCGTACGTCAAGGAGCTCGCCGGCGACGAGTTCTCGGCCAAGGACTTCCGGACCTGGCATGCAACCGTCCTCGCTGCGGTCACGCTGGCGCTGGCGGGAGAGCCCCCAGGAGCAACCGCGAGGAAGCGGGCGCTCAAGGACGCGATCTGCACCGTCTCCGATTCGCTCGGCAATACTCCGGCCGTCTGCCGTGCGTCCTACGTCGATCCCCGCGTCATCGACCGCTTCGCCGCCGGCAGGACGATCGCCGACACGCTCGGACGGCTTGCATGGAGGCCGGACCGGCCCCTCTCGGTCGCGCGCCGGAACGAGCTCGAGGCCTCGGTACTCGAGTTGCTCGACGAGTCCGTGTGACAGCGCTCGTGCCGCTGGTGTCACCCGCGAGGTCGGTGGGTAGGGGAAGGAAATGCAATCGCAGCTCACGTCGGTCGACGCGGAGGAGGCGGTGCAGGACGAGGTCTCCGTCGAGGTCAACGGCATCCGCCACCGGCTTGCGGTCGATACGCGAACGTCGCTGCTCGATCTGCTGCGCGAGGAGCTCGGGCTCACCGGCAGCAAGAAGGGTTGCGATCACGGTCAGTGCGGTGCCTGCACGGTGCTCCTGAGCGGCCGGCGCGCGAATGCATGCCTCCTTCTGGCGGTGGCATGCGACGGGCTCGAGGTGGTGACCGTCGAAGGCCTTGCCGAGGGCGGCGAGCTCCACCCGTTGCAGCGTGCGTTCATCGAGCACGATGCCCTCCAGTGCGGCTACTGCACTCCGGGGCAGCTCTGCTCGGCGGTCGGGGCACTGCACGAGCTCGCGCAGGGATGGCCGTCGGCCGCCACCCGCTCGCTCGGGCTCGACGGGATCGAGCCGAACGAGGAGGAGATCCGGGAACGGATGAGCGGCAACATCTGTCGTTGCGGCGCGTACGTGAACATCGTTGCGGCCCTCTGCGAGATCGCGCTGTGAAGCCGTTTTGCTACGAACGCCCGCACGACGCCAAGAGCGCGGTTGCGCTGCTCGACGGGAGCGACGGGAGCATGTTCCTCGGCGGCGGCACGAACCTGGTCGACCTCATGCGGCTCGAGGTCGCGACGCCCTCCCTGCTCGTCGATGTCTCACGGCTCCCCTTCGACCGGCTCGAGGAGTCCGACAGTGGCGGCCTTGTGATCGGCGCGGCGATGAGGAACAGCGACCTCGCCGCCGAGCTGCAGGTTCGCCGTCGCTACCCGGTGCTCGCCGAAGCGCTTCTCGCCGGCGCATCGGGGCAGTTGCGGAATCTCGCGACCGTCGGAGGCAACCTGCTCCAGCGCACGCGGTGCGCCTACTTCCAGGACGTCACGAGGCCGTGCAACAAGCGCAACCCCGGCTCGGGCTGCCCCGCGCACGAGGGAGAGCATCGCAACCTGGCGATCCTCGGCTGGTCCGACGACTGCGTGGCGACGCACCCCTCGGACATGGCGGTCGCCCTCGCGGCTCTCGACGCCGTCGTGCACGTGCAGGGGCCCATAGGGCAGCGCACCGTTCCGCTTGTCGAGCTTCACCGGCTTCCCGGTACCGACCCCTCACTCGACACCGTCCTCGCCCGCGGCGAGCTCGTGACCGCCGTCGAGCTCCCGCCCCCGAGCGGGCGTTCCGCTTACCGGAAGGTGCGGGAACGCGCATCCTTCTCGTTCGCCATCGTCTCGGTCGCAGCTTCCCTCGATCTCTCGGACGGCGTGATTCGCGAGGCTCGGGTGGCGCTCGGCGGGGTGGCCCACAAGCCGTGGCGGGCGACCCTCGCCGAGCAGGAGCTCCGCGGGAAGAGCCCTGGCGAGAGCACGTTCATGCGTGCCGCCGAGCGCGAGCTCGAAACGGCGCGACCGCTACGTGACAACGGCTACAAGATCCCACTCGCGCGCAACCTGATCGTCCGCACGCTCTGCGAGCTCGTGGAGGCAACGTGAGCGCCACGGCCGTCGCCCTCGACAGGTTGGAGGCGCGTGACAAGGTGACGGGCGCTGCGGTGTATGCATACGAGCACGACGTGGACGGCGTGGCCTACGCGGCGATCGTCCAGTCCACGATCGCCTGCGGGGAGATCCGGGCGATCGGTGCGACGGCGGCCCAGGCCGTACCGGGAGTCCTCGCGGTGCTCTCCCACGAGAACGCCCCGCGGCTTGCCGAGCTGGACGACCGGGAGCTTGCCATCTTGCAGTCGAGAACGGTCTCCTACCGCGGCCAGCCGGTCGCAGTCGTCGTCGCGAGGAGCTTCGAGGTTGCCGGCCGTGCCGCGCGGCTCATCCTCGTCGACTACGACGAGCGGGACCACGACGTCGTCGTACGCGCCGATCATCCCGGTCTGTTCAAGCCGGACAGGGTCAACCCGGACTTCGAGACCGACACCCGGGAGGGCGACGTCGAGGCGGCCCTCGCCACCGCTCCGGTGACGGTGGACGAGGTCTACGAGACCCCGGCTGTTCACAACAACCCGATGGAGCCGCATGCCACGCTCGCCGAGTGGGACGGAGACATGGTGACCGTGTACGACTCGACCCAGGGCGCCACGGACGTGAGGGAGACCCTCGCCACCGCATTCGGGCTCGAGCCGGACCGGGTCCGCGTGATCTCACCCCACGTCGGCGGCGGCTTCGGCTCGAAGGGCACGCCGCGGCCCCACGTCGTGCTCGCGGTGATGGCCGCCCGGACGGTCCGGCGGCCCGTGAAGCTTGCGGCGACGCGGCAGCAGATGTTCTCGTTCACCGGCTACCGGACGCCGACGATCCAGCGCGTGAGGCTCGGCGCCGACCGGGATGGCCGCCTGACGGCGATCGTCCACGAGGTCGTCGAGCAGACCTCGCGGCTGGTGGAGTTTGCAGAGCAGACCGCGGTCGTGAGCCGCATGCTCTACGCGGCGCCCAATCGGAGGACCGGCCATCGACTGGTCGCGTTGGACGTGCCGACGCCCTCCTGGATGCGGGCTCCGGGCGAGTGCCCCGGGATGTTCGCGCTCGAGTCGGCGATGGACGAGCTCGCGCTGGCGTGTGGGCTCGATCCGGTCGAGCTGCGGATCCGGAACGAGCCCGACCGCGACCCCGACAGCGGGCAGCCATTTTCGAGCCGTGGCCTCATCGCATGCCTGAACGAGGGGGCCGAGCGCTTCGGTTGGGACGGCCGCGACCCGACTCCCGGGGTGCGCCGCGACGGACGCTGGCTCACGGGCACGGGGGTCGCCGCGTCGACCTATCCCGCGCGGCGCCGGCCCTCGCAGGCGAGCGCCCGGCGCGAGCCCGGCGGGGGTGTCGTCGTGGGTCTCGCCGCGGCAGATACGGGGACGGGGGCGCGCACGGTGCTGACCGAGATCGCCGCCGAGACTCTGGGGCTACCGGCCACCGCCGTCCGCGTCGAGCTCGGCGACACCGCTCTCCCTCCCGCACCGCTCGCCGGCGGGTCGATGGGAACCGCATCGTGGGGCTCCGCCGTGGTGAAGGCGTGCCGCAAGCTCCTCGAGAGCGGCGCCGACGAGGTGCTCGTCGATACGACCGAGGAGCTCGAGGCCGACGAGCCGTTCGCCAGGCATGCCTTCGGTGCCCAGTTCGTGGAGGTGCGAGTGGACCCCGACACCGGAGAGGTGCGAGTGCCGCGGCTTCTCGGCGTCTTCGCCGCCGGCCGGATCGTCAACCCCAATACGGCCCGCTCCCAGTTCATCGGCGGGATGACGATGGGGCTCGGGATGGCCCTGATGGAGGAGAGCATCCTCGATCCGCGCTTCGGCGACTACGTCAATCACGACCTGGCCGGCTACCCCGTCCCCGTGTGTGCGGACGCACTCGAGATCGAGGCCTCCTGGATCGACGAGGACGATCCCCACCTGAACCCGATGGGAACGAAGGGGATCGGCGAGATCGGCATCGTCGGCAGCGCGGCGGCGATCGCGAATGCCGTGCACCACGCCACAGGCGTGCGGGTTCGTAGCCTGCCGATCCGCCTCGAGAAGCTCGTCGCGGCACGCTGAGCCCCGGGTTGCGCCTTCCCCGCCCGCAACAGCGGAGGCCCAGCATGGTCGGACCTCCGCCGGTGTCGAGCTGACAGTCTCGTTGTCGGATCAGCCCTCGCGGGCCGCGGCCTTCCCGCCTTTCCGGCCTGCGACCTTCTTCTGTGCCGTCGTTCCGCCCGCGAGGGACGAGCTCGAATGAGAGCGCCGACCGGCCCGGATCGACCGGCCGGGCGAGTTCGCGATCTTCGCGGCGCGCTCCGTGGACATCCCCTCGGCTCGCGTCGGACACCTCGTCCCCGCCCACGCACGTGAAGAGACACGTGTCATGCGGGAATCGACTCGAGATCGCGGTCGAAGTGACGGCCCCCGGCGAGCGCGTCGCAAAACGCCGAGGCGAAGCCGTCGAGCTCGCCGTTTCCCGTCGCGATCGTCACGACTCCCGACTCGGATCGAAGCCCGTTGTCCGACACCGAAGCGCTCTCGCCGAGCGCGACCCGGAGGAGCTCGATGCCCTCGCCGATCGCACCGACCGGCTTCGCGTGCTTGTAGGCCTCCGCCGCATAGCGAACGGCGGCGCCGTTTGCCTGCAGCCGTTGCGTGCTGCCTTCTCCTCCGGCGACGATCACTCCGTCATAGAGCACGGATGCCATCGTCACGAGCCCCCGGTCGGCCTCGAGGCGGCCGTCGAGCTCACCCTCGTGGGGAGCGAGGACCTCGCAGCGCACGCCCTCGTCCTCGAGCAGCTTCCTGAGCCGGCGTACCGGTTCCCCGTCGACGCCGTCGGCCGCGAGGATGGCCACCTTGCGGGTTGCGGCGCTCTCGGGCTGCCCGGCCTGGCTGAGCGCCGGGGAGCTCCGGCCGTGGTTCGCATGGGCCGCACCGGGCGCTTCGAGCCCGAGGCTCTGCGCGACTCTGCCCGCGAGCTCCTGGTCGACCTGAGCGAGATGGTCGAGCACCCGCTCCCGGATCTCCCGGCGGCGAACCTTCCCGAGCTCGAAGCTGAAGGCCTCGACGATGTGCCGCTGCTCCCAGTCGGTCATCGAGTTCCAGAAGAGCGTGGCCTGCGAGTAGTAGTCCTTGAAGCTCTCGCTCCGGGCGCGGATCTTCGAGCCGTCGACGCGCTCGGTGAAGTGCCGGTAGCCGCCCTCGGCAACCGACGCGAGGGCCGGACACCCCCCGCCGATCGTGTTCGGGTGATAGGAGACCGGCGAGACGTCGATACGGTGCTGGCCGTAGCCGTCTCGCTGGTGGTTGTGCACCTCGGCGAGCGGCCGGTTCACCGGGATCTGGACGAAGTTCGGGCCCCCGAGTCGGATGAGCTGCGTATCGAGGTACGAGAAGATCCGCGCCTGGAGCAGCGGATCGTTCGTGAAGTCGATCCCGGGCACCACGTTCGCGACGTGGAAGGCGACCTGCTCGGTCTCGGCGAAGAAGTTGTCCGGGTTGCGGTTCAGCTCGAGCCGGCCGACCACGCGCAGCGGCACCTGCTCTTCGGGGATCAGCTTCGTCGCGTCGAGAAGGTCGAAGTCGAAGTCGTGCTCACGTTCCTCGGGCACGAGCTGCACGGCGAAGTCCCAGCTCGGAAAGTCGCCCGCCTCGATCGCTTCCCAGAGGTCACGGCGGTTGAAGTCGGGATCCGCTCCCGCGATCTTCTGCGCCTCGTCCCAGACGAGCGAGTGGGTTCCGAGAGCCGGACGCCAGTGGAACTTCACGAACGTCCCCCGTCCGTCTGCGTCGACCAAGCGGTAGGTGTGGACGCCGAAGCCCTGCATCGTCCGGTAGCTCCGCGGCAGCGCCCGGTCGGACATCAGCCACATCATCATGTGCATGGTCTCGGGCTGGAGTCCGACGAAGTCCCAGAGCGTGTCGTGTGCGGAGGCTGCCTGTGGGATCTCGTTCTGTGGCTCCGGCTTGACGGCATGCACGAAGTCGGGGAACTTGATCCCGTCCTGGATGAAGAAGACCGGCATGTTGTTGCCGACGAGGTCGAAATTCCCTTCGCCGGTGTAGAACTTCGTCGCGAACCCGCGCACGTCGCGGGGCGTGTCGGAAGAGCCACGAGAGCCGGCCACCGTCGAGAAGCGCACGAAGACAGGCGTTTCGCGGCCGGCCTCGGCGAGGAATCCGGCTCGCGTCACCTCGGCGAGCGATTCGGTGCAGGTGAATGTCCCGTAGGCGCCCGCGCCGCGCGCGTGCACGACGCGCTCGGGGATCCTCTCGTGATCGAAGCGCGTGAGCTTCTCCCTGAAGTGGAAGTCCTCGATCAAGGTGGGCCCCCGCTCGCCCGCGGTCAGAGAGTCGTCTGTGTGCTCGACCTCGATCCCCTGGTCGGTCGTGAGGTAGCCGCCGCCGTCGTGCGCGACCCGGTCGCGCTCCAGATCCTCGAGTTTGCCGTCGTTCTTCCTGTTCGCCATGTGACCCCCTCGCCATCAAGTTTCGTCGTGTCGAGTCCATGGCTACCCGGCGGGCAGAGGAAAAAACGCCGAAGCCCCGAGATCGCGGGAGCCGGGGCCCGCGATGGCCTCCCGAGACGTCACCGGGAGCGGCGAATCGCACGCTCTGCATCCCGGTCTCGACCGGATGACCATCGCGACCCGCCGCCGCCGCACCCGCCACCTGCGCTCCGGGTGCCGAGCTGAGCGCTTAGGGATCGCGGCGGATGAGGCAGGCGTCACCGGCGGTGGGCTCTGCGGGTGAGCACTTCGCGATTACCTCGTTCGCCGTCGGGGAACGACCTTCAAGTCGATGCGTGCATTCGCGAAAGCCTGCTGTGAACAGGTCGAGGGGGTAGAAGGTGAAGGAGCAGCGGCGCCGGGGGGCGCTGCTGCTCCGACCACCCGGCCGGGCGTCAGGCGCAAGGGCGGACAGCCCCTCCCCTTCGGCGTGCAAGATCTCGGGCGGCACGAGCTGGATCCCGACGGGACGCGGCGACCGAGCCAGGCATGCATCCTGGATGCACGATGAGGGCTCGATGACAGACATGATCGATCGTTCCCAGCGCGAGACGGAGGCGGAGCACTCGGTGCAGTGGTTCGAGGCAGACCCGTTGTGGTTCAAGCGCGCCGTCTTCTACGAGATCCACCTGCGCGGCTTTCACGACGGCAACGACGACGGCAGCGGTGACCTCCGGGGGCTGATCGACAAGCTCGACTACCTGCAGTGGCTCGGCATCGACTGCATCTGGCTCCTGCCGATGTACACCTCGCCGCTTCGGGACGGCGGGTATGACATTGCCGACTTCTACACCGTCCATCCCGACTACGGCACGGTGGAGGACGTACACCAGCTCGTCGACGCCGCCCACCAGCGCGGGATCCGCGTCATCGCGGATCTCGTCATGAATCACACCTCGAGCGACCATCCATGGTTCCAGGAGGCCCGCTCCGACCCTGGCTCCGCGAAGCGGCACTGGTATGTCTGGTCGGACTCCGACGAGGGCTACCCGGACGCCCGCATCATCTTCGTGGACACCGAGGTATCGAACTGGACGTGGGACTCGGTCGCGGGACAGTACTACTGGCACCGGTTCTTTTCCCACCAGCCGGACCTGAACTACGACAACCCCGAGGTGCAGGACGCGATGCTCGACGTCCTGCGCTTCTGGCTCGACCTGGGTCTCGACGGCTTTCGCCTCGATGCGGTGCCCTACCTGTTCGAGCGCGAAGGCACGAACTGCGAGAACCTTCCGGAGACGCACGCCTACCTCAAGCGCGTTCGCTCCGAGATCGACTCCCGCTACGCCGACAAGGTGCTGCTCGCCGAGGTGAACCAGTGGCCGGGCGATGTCGTCGACTACTTCGGCGACGGCGACGAGTGCCACATGGCGTTCCAGTTCCCGGTGATGCCGCGGCTCTTCATCGGAATCCGCCGCGAGGACGCGCAGCCGATCGTCGACATCCTCGAGCAGACCCCCGCGATCCCGGACGGCACGCAGTGGGGGCTCTTCCTGCGCAACCACGACGAGCTGACCCTCGAGATGGTCACAGACGACGAACGCGACTACATGTACGCCGAGTACGCGAAGGACCCGAGGATGAAGCTGAACCTCGGGATTCGCCGCCGCCTCGCACCCCTGCTCGACAACGGGCGCGACGAGAGCGAGCTGCTCACCGCGATCCTCTTCTCGCTTCCCGGGAGCCCTGTCCTCTACTACGGGGACGAGATCGGCATGGGAGACAACGTCTATCTCGGCGACCGGGACGGCGTACGGACGCCGATGCAGTGGACCGGCGACAGAAACGGCGGCTTCTCGCGCGCCGACTTCGCGAGGCTCTACCTGCCGCCCCTGATGGATCCGGTCTACGGCTACCAGGCCGTGAACGTCGAGGCGCAGCTGCGCACGCCGACCTCGCTGCTTCGCTGGGTGCACCGCTTCATCGCGCTTCGCAAGGAGCACCCGGTGTTCGCGCTCGGCGCCTACCAGGCGCTCGCCACCGAGAACCACAGGATCCTCGCGCACGTCCGCTCCTACCAGGGCGAAACCGTGCTCTGCGCGCACAACCTGGCCCGGACACCGCAGGCCGCCGAGCTCGATCTGTCGGCGTTCGCAGGTCGCGTCCCGGAGGAGATGCTCGGTCGTACCGCTTTCCCCCCGATCGGTGAGCTTCCCTACCTCCTGACCTTCGCCGGGCGTGGTTTCTACTGGTTCCGGTTACTGGAGGGAGAATGAGCCCGTCGGAGAGCGACCTGCTGGAGTTCGTGACGGCGCAGCGGTGGTACGGAGCGCGAACCCGCGAGGCGGTTGGAGCGGCGGTCCTCGACTCCGCCCGGTTCGACGGCGAGCCCGAGTTGCGTCAGCTGATCCTCGAGATCAGCTTCTCGAGCGGAACGCACGAGGTCTTCCAGCTCGTCACGACCGCCGCCGACGACGACCTTGCGGCAGCAGAGCTCCTCGGCCGGCCCGAGTTCGCTCGCGAGCTCGTTCGGCTTGCCGCGGAGCGCGTGACGGTTCCGACCGAGTCGGGTGAGGTCTCGTTCTGCTCGTTCGACTCGCTGGGCGACGTACCGGAGAAGGCGAGCCCGATCGGCACGGAGCAGTCCAACTCCTCGGTGGTGCTCGACGAGTCGCTGATCGTGAAGCTCTACCGCCGTCTCGAGGCGGGCGTGAATCCCGAGCTCGAGCTGCTGCGCTTCCTCGCGCTGCACGAGTTCCCGAACGTCCCGGAGCTCGCCGCCTGGTGGAGCTACAGCGGGCCGCTGATGGACGCGACCCTCGGGATCGCCCAGCGGTACGTACCGGGAGCGGTCGACGGCTGGACCCTCGCACTCGACGAGCTTCCCTCCGACCCACAGGCTTTTCTGGGCCGCGTCGGCCGGCTCGGGGAGGTTGTGGGCGCGATGCACGCCGTGCTTGCGAGCGACTCCGAGGATCCGGCGTTCGCGCCCGAGGAGGCGAGTGCAGAGATGCTCGCGCTGCTGCGGGCCACGGTCGACGACGAGATCGAGCAGGTGTTCGAGCACCTCCCGGACGCCGATGCGGTCGCGCCTATCGCCGGCTGCGGGGATGCGGTGCGAGACCTGCTCGGCGAGCTCTCGAGCTTCGGCTCGATCGGCAGGATCATCCGCCACCACGGCGACCTCCACCTGGGCCAGGCCCTCGTCGCCGACGACGACTGGTTCGTCGTCGACTTCGAGGGCGAGCCGGCCCGGTCGCTCCCGGAACGGCGCGCGAAGCGCTCGCCGCTCCGGGACGTCGCCGGGATGCTGCGCTCCTTTGCGTATGTCGCCCACGTCGCGGGCTGCGACGAGAGCGTCGAGGCCAACGCCCGAGAGCTGTTCCTCGAGGCCTACATGGGCCTGGCCGAGAGCGCCGGCATCCTGCCGCCCTCCCACCAGGTGATGCGGCTACTCGAGACCTTCGAGCTCGAGAAGGCCGTCTACGAGCTCCGGTATGAGCTCGCGCACCGTCCCGACTGGGTGCACATCCCCGTGGCCGGCATCGAGTCGCTCCTGGCCCAGGCCTCGCTGTGATCGAGGCCGCCGAGCTCGAGCCCCGAGCGGTAGCGGGGGGCTGAATGCCGGAGGGCGGGCGCCGCGCTCGGCTCGGGGCCGAACCGATCGGGGAGGGCCGGGTCGAGTTCTGCGTCTGGGCGCCCGGCGCCGAGGTCGCCGTGCGCGTCCGAGGCGAGGATCACGAGCTCCCGCCGGTCGGCGACGGATTCCGGGCCGCGGCGGTCGAGGCCGCGGCCGGCGATCGCTACGTGTTCGTCACCGGGGGACACGAGTGGCCGGATCCCTGCTCACGGGCCCAGCCCGACGGTGTCCGCGGCCCGTCGCAGGTGATCGAGGTTCCCGCGGCGCGTCCCGGGCCGCGGCTCGAGCTGGCGGAGCTCGTTATCTACGAGCTCCATGTCGGTACGTTCTCGCTCGAGGGAACGTTCGACGGCGCGATCCCGCGGCTCGCCGGCCTTCGCGAGCTCGGAGTCGGTGCGATCGAGCTGATGCCGGTCGCCACGGGCCCGGGCGAGCGGGGTTGGGGCTACGACGGCCTCTACACCTCGGCTCCGCACCGGGCCTACGGTGGTCCGGAGGGCCTCGGTCGCCTGATCGACGCGGCGCACGCCGACGGGCTCGGAGTGATCCTCGATGTCGTCTACAACCATCTGGGGCCGGGCTCGGAGGCGATCACCGCGTTCGGCCCGTACGTCTCCTCCGGGCGGGAGAACCTCTGGGGCGGTGCGCTCGACTACTCGCGCGGCGGGGTGCGCGAGTGGGCCATCCAGAACGCCGAGCTCTTCGTGGGCGGCTACGGCGCAGACGGGCTGCGGCTCGACGCGGTCCACGCGATCTTCGACGACTCGCCGCTCCACGTCCTGCGCGAGCTCCGCGACCGCGTCAAGGCCCTGAGCCCGGCCGCGCTCGTGATCTCCGAGGTGGGCGAGGAGGACTTTCGCCCGCTCGATCAGTGGAAGCACGACGCGGTGTGGCTCGACACGCTGCACCACCACCTCCACGCGCTGCTCACCGGCGAGCGAGAGGGCTACTACGAGCACTTCGGCTCGATCGAGGGCGTGGTGCGCGAGCTCGGTCGGGAGCGGCCCGAGCGGCTCGTCGTCGGCGCGCAGAATCACGATCAGGTCGGAAACCGAGCGCTCGGAGACCGTCTCCCGGCCTCGATGCACCGGATTGCGCTCGCCGTCTGCCTCTTCTCGCTCTCGACGCCGCTTCTCTTCATGGGCGAGGAGTACAACGAGACGCGGCCGTTCCAGTTCTTCACGGACCATGACGACCCCGGCATCGCCGAGGCGACACGCGCCGGCCGAAAGCGCGAGTTCGAGCGATTCAGTGCCTTCTCGGGTGAGGTTCCCGACCCGCAGGACGAGCGGACCTTCCTGCGTTCCAGGCTCGCGCCGCGCGAGCCGGATACGTTGTACCTCCGTCTGCTGGAGCTTCGCCGCGAGCTTCCGCGCGAGCTCGAGACGCAGGCCGACGGAGACCGCCTCGTGCTGCGCCGGGGTCGCGTGGAGCTTGTCGTCGACTTCGATCTCGAGACGGTACAGCTGCTCGGCGCCTCCTCTTGATGGCGGCAAGACCGGAACTACGAGCGACCTATCGACTTCAACTCGGCCCGTCGTTCGGGTTTCGCGAGGCGCGCGAGCTCGTGCCCTACGTCGCGGCACTCGGTGTGTCCCACCTCTATCTGTCCCCGGTGCTGCAGGCGCGCGAGGGCTCGACGCACGGCTACGACGTCGTCGACCCCCGTCGCGTGTCGGAGGAGCTCGGAGGCGAGGCTGCGCTGAGGGAGCTCTGCCGGGCGGGGCTCGGGGTGATCGTCGACGTCGTCCCGAACCACATGGCCGCGGCAGACGAGAACCCGTTCTGGTCCGATCCCGGGCTGCGGCGCAGGTTCTTCGACGTCGACGACGCGACCGGCCGGGCCCGCCGGTTCTTCGACGTCGACGAGCTCGCCGGCGTCCGGGTCGAGGACCCGGAGGTCTTTGCCACGACGCACGAGCTGATCCTCGGGCTCGTCAGGGACGGCCTCGTCGACGGGCTGCGCGTCGACCACATCGACGGGCTCGCCGATCCGCGCGGCTACCTCGAGCGGCTCCGCGGCGCCGGCGTCGAGCGGGTCTGGGTCGAGAAGATCCTCGAGAGCGGCGAGCAGCTCCCCGACTGGCCCGTAGAGGGAACGACCGGGTACGAGTTCGCAGCCGAGGTGCAGGCGCTCTTCGTCGATCCGGCAGGCGAGTCCGTGCTGACCGAGCTGACGGGAGAACGGAGCCCGTTCGCAGAGGTTGCGGCGGCCGCGAAGCTCGAGCGCGCCCGCACGACCTTCCGGCCCGAAGTGGAGTGGCTGCGGGCCCTCTACGACCACCCGTTGCTCGAGGAGGCGCTTGCCTCGCTGCCTGTCTATCGCACCTACGTCGAGCCCTGGAGCGGCCGGGTCCGGGACGCGGATCGCGAGGCCGTCGCGCTGCTGCCCGACGAGCTCCGCCGGGTTCTGGCACTCGAGGAGCGCGGCCATGACGAGTTCGTGACCCGGTTCCAGCAGACGACCGGTGCGGTGATGGCGAAGGGGGTCGAGGACACCGCCTTCTACCGGTACGTGCGGCTGCTCGCGCTGAACGAGGTGGGCGGCGACCCGGGCCGATTCACCTTCACGGCCGAGGAGCTCCATCGCGCAAACGCCGAGCGGGAGCGAAGCCACCCGCACACCCTCCTCGCCGGCACGACCCACGACACGAAGCGGAGCGCCGACGTACGGGCGCGAATCGGCGTGCTCTCCGGAATGGCGGAGCGCTTAGCCGAGCTTGCCAGGCGATGGCATGCGCTGAACGACTCACTCCGTCGGGGCGGCGCCCCCGACTGGACGGAGGAGCTGTTCGTCTATCAGACGCTCCTCGGCGCGTGGCCCCTCTCGCAGGAGCGGCTCGAGGGCTACCTGGGCAAAGCGGTGCACGAGGAGGGGCGCCGCACGAGCTGGGTCCGGCCGAACCCGGAATGGGACGGCGCGGTCGCCGAGTTCTGCCGTGACATTCTCGGGCACGAGGCGTTCCTCGACGAGTTCGTCCCGTTCGCGGCGGAGGTGGCTGCGGCCGGAACGCAGTCCGCGATCGGGCAGCTCGTGTTGCGGCTGACGTGCCCCGGCATCCCGGACGTCTACGGCGGCGACGAGCTCTGGTACCTCGCTCTCGTCGATCCCGACAACCGCCGCCCGATCGACTGGGACCGGCGGCGCGACCTGCTCGCCCACCTGAGCGCCGGGGGCGCGCCCGACCGCGAGAGCGTGAAGCTCTGGGTGCTCCGTCTGCTGCTCGACCTGCGGCAGCGGAGACCCGAGGAGTTCGAGGCCGGCTACGAGCCGCTCGACGCTGGGGCAGGCACGTTCGCGTTCCGTCGCGGCGACCTCGTCGTTGCCGTGCCCGTGCGCGGTCTCGAACCCCAGTACGACAGGCCGGAGGGCCGCTGGCACGACGTGCTCGAGGGGATCGCAGAGCCGCTCTGCGGCTACCGCCCGAGCGTGCTCGTCCGCGCCTGAACCGCCCTGTGCCCCGCCGCCGGCGAGGGAGCAGGGTTTAGAGCGGCGCCACTTCCGGGAACCGGGTTCTCGCAGGCACCGCGATGCGGAGAACACATTGATCGAGACGGAAGGGCCGGTCACAGAGGCCTACATCGAGCCGAAATCCTCGGCGCGACGGGCGTTCGAGACGACGCTCGTCGTCGGCGGCACGATCGTCGGCGCGCTCGCGCTCTGGAAGCTGAAGCTCATCGTCGCACTGTTTCTCACCGCGATCACGATCGCGGCGGCGATGCGCCCGGGCGTCGAGTGGCTCGAGGAGCGCCACGTGCCGCGGGTCGTCGGAATCCTGCTGCACTATCTCGTCCTGCTCGGGCTGCTCGCGCTCTTCCTCGGGCTGGCCGTGCCGCGGCTGACGAACGAGGTGCAGGCCGCCCTCGCGATCAAGCCGAAGTCAGACACGAACGGCGGAGTCAAGGAACGGCTCCTGAACGAGCTCGCCAGGCGTCTGCACCACCTACCCGCAGCCGCGACGCTCGTACATCCGGCCCTCTCGATCGGCGAGGAGGCGATGAAGGTCCTCGTCGGAATCCTGTTCACGCTCGCGGCAGCCGCGTACTGGGTCTACGAGAGAGACCGGGCGATCGGCGTGGTCGCAAGCCTCGTTCCGCGGCATCGCCGCAAGAAGCTCCGAGACACCTGGCAGCTGATCGAGCAGAAGCTCGGCGCCTTCATCCGGGGGCAGGTGCTGATGATCACCTTCGTCTCGACGGTGGCCTCGCTGATCTTCATCGGCGTCGGCGAGCCCTACGCACTCCTGATCGGGATCGCGACCGGCTTCCTGGAGATCGTGCCGGTGGTGGGCCCGTTCACGGCGATCGTCCTTGCCGCCGGGGCAGGGCTCACCGCCTCGTGGCACACGGCGGCGTTCGCCGCGGGCGCGCTCCTCGGGCTCCGGCTTCTCCAGGATTACGTGATCTCACCCCGCTTCCTCGGGGGTGCCGTCGGACTGCCGCCCCTCCTCATCCTCGTGTCGGTGTCGGTCGTCGGGATCCTGATCGGCCCCTTCTACGTGCTCCTCTCGGTGCCGATCGCCTCGCTCGTCGTGACGGTCGTCGACGTCGTCGTGCGCGGTGTCGACCCGGCCGAGGCCGAGGTGCCGACGGTGCTCTTCGGGCCGAAGGACTCGACGTGATCCTCTCGCCGGTGTCGTGCGGGCCCATCGCGATCCGGTTCGCCAAAGAGCCTCGGAGGACGACGGGGGCGAGAGGCGCGTCAGCCTCCTCGCCCCCGCCCCCACCGTTCGCGAACGGCTCCGTCGATGCAAGACCGGGTTGGGGACGGTCTCGCATGTGGAGCGGTTTCCAGATCTCGCAGGGCTAAACATCCGCTCGTCGAACGAGCACGATGGTTCGAACGTCGGCCGGGGCTACGCTGCCCGGTGAGCTTCGACTCGGTCGCCAGACCGGGCTGACGTCCGGAGCCACGGGCGGAGCGTCTCTTCGATTTCAGGCCGCCCGTGTGGGCCCTCGACTCGCGCACGGACTGCGCCGTCCTCCACCACGATGAGAGTGGGCAGGATCGTAATCCCCAGCAGCTCGACGGCCTTCGGCCGGTCGGACGCGCGGATGCGCACGACCTCGAAGGTGTGATGGTTCCGGCGCCGCTGGAGGATCTGGGCGAGGTGGGCGGCGGTCCTCCGGCACGGCCCCGAGGTCTCGCTATAGAAGAACAGGAGCCTCGGCGACCCTGCATTCGCGAGGGCAGCGTTCGCCAGATCCGCGTTCGCCGGGCCCGCGTCCGCCGGGTCAGCGCCCGTCGAGCCCGTGACCGCCGAATCCCCTTCGATGCTCTGTGCTTCGCCGTCAAAACGGTCAAGCGTCCTGGACATATGAGCCCTCCTCGTGGTCTGTTGCTCCGAGGTTCGCTCCCCGCCGTTCAACGACCGGCAACGCTCTTCCTGGCCTTGCTCCTCAGAAACGGCACCCGTTCTGGATGCCACTTCCTCTCCGATTCACGGTACCACCGTCACCCGGGCCCGCAGCGAGGTCGAACGGCGCGAACGCCGCCGTTCACACGTTGTTGGCGATCGTGATGCTCTCGGTACGCGTGTGGCTGTTGCCGCCGAGGTCGGAAGCCTCGACATCGAGTTCGTACCGACCGTCGGGAAGGGTCGTCGTCGACCACGTGTGAGCGAGGTAGAACCGATACAGCCCGGGCTCGCCGGCGTGGTTCTGCCGGGTGCCGGGCGCGTAGATCCGGCTGAAATCGCTCTGGGGCAAGAGCGTCCCCGTGAAATCGACCGGTGTATGCCATGGCCGTGCGACTCCGGTCGTGCTCCGGACGCGCCAGCGGAGCTTGGCCGGAGTGACCGGCAGCCCGTTCCAGGGCGCGGGAACCGGGATCGGAGGCGTGTCGTGAGCCTCGGCGATCACGTCGACAGCGCCGCTCACGGCGCCGGGCGTCAGTTCGCGGCCGTTTCGCGACAAGACGATCCTCGTCACCTCCGGCCGGGTGTGGTCGTGCCAGGGGGCAAGGGCGCCCGTTCGCAGCGGGTTCCGGTAGCTGCCGTCGCGCCGCTCCGCGAAGTGGACGTGGAGCCAGGGCGCGTCGATGTGGCCGAGCAGCTGATGCCTGTCGACCTGCTGGAGATGCGAGACCGCCGGGATCACGTGCCAGTAGCCGTGCTCGAGCCCGCCCGCAGCCACCGAGATCGCACGCGGATCCTCGAGGTGGACCTGGCCCGCGGTGACCGCGAAGACCGCGGTGCCGTTCGGCGCCGAGATGTCGATCCCGAAATGGAACGCCTTCGAGCTCCCGGAGATGCGCGGGTCGTTGAAGTAGGCCCGCACCGGGTGCACCCGGTCGAACGGCTCGATCGGCCACGAGTAGCTCACACCAGCCTGATGATGCCACCGGCGCCGAGGGCTGACGGGTTCCCCGGGGTGTCGTCCTCGTCTCGAGCGGGAAGAAGGAGGTCGAAGCCGGGAGCACGTAGTGGGGAGGTTCGATGACGAGCGCCGTGGTCGACCAGGCGACGGGGAATCTGGAGGTTGCGGGCCGTCCGGTGTTTCCGATCGTCCTCTCCGACCCGCCGCCGCAGAACAGCACGGCCCCGAACAGCGGCTTGAACGCCTGGGCGGAGATCGCGGCCGCCGGGGTCACGTTCGTCCGGAACTACACGGTCTGGACAGCCGACGGCCTGGCCGAGCAGCTGATCGCCGTCGGCGAGGAGCTCGACGCTGCGCCCGGCCACGGCCTGCAGCTCTGGCTCGGGCTCGCCGGGGTCGCCAACGACCTGTCGCACGAGGCGATGCTCGACCGGATCGTGAAGACGTTCGAGGGCCATCCGGGGCTCGGCCTCTGGAAGGGAGTGGACGAGCCGGCTCACGGTCACGTGCCCGCCGCCGGCTGCATTGCGGTCTACGAGCATCTGCGGAGCATCGATCCTCACCATCCGGTCGTCATCATCGAGGCGCCGCGAGGGCCGGGGCCGAAGCCGGGAAGCCCGGATACGAGGTTGACGGCCGCCGCGATCAGCCCGTATGCGCCGGCGTGCGACATCCACGGGATCGACATCTATCCGCTCCCTCCGGGCGCCCACGCCGGCGGCCCGCCCGTCAACACCGACATCAGCGTGGTGGGGGACATGACGACGATCCTTGCGCAGGCGACGAAGCGCAAGGCGCTCTGGACGACGCTGCAGATCGCCTGGAGCGGGGTCTTCCCGCCGCACCGCGTCGTCTTTCCGACCCTGCAGCAGGCGCGGTTCATGGCCTACGACGCGATCGTCGCCGGCGCCCGCGGGCTCGCGTTCTTCGGGGGGCAGTTCAAGCAGGTCATGAGCGCGGCCGACCGGGAGCGAGGCTGGAACTGGAGCTACTGGTCGCACGTTCAGCGGCCGCTTCTCGTCGAGTTGACGGATGCGGCGCACCGGGCGGCCCTCACGGCTCCGAAATCCACCCGCACGATCAAGGCGAGCGCTTCCGACATCGCGCTCAGCGTGCGCGAGGCGGCGGGCTTCCTCTACCTCATCGCCGTCCGGAAGAGCCCGTCCCTCACGGGCGGCGTCCGTTTTTCCGGACTGCCCGCCGGCGTCGCAGGCGGAACCGTCCTCGAGCATCCCGGTAACCCGGCACGCCACGTCGAGGTGGCCGGGGGACGGTTCGAGGATCCAAGCCCGTTCGCTCCTCATAATGCGCGCGTCTACCGCTTCCAGCTCCCCGCTTCCTGAGCCTCGTCCGCGACACGGCTCAGGCGCGCCCGAGCACCCGCCTGTTCAGCGCGCTGCGAGCCGACGACGCGACGAGCTTCACGCCGATTCCGAGGTAGACGGCGGCGCCGAGGAACGGGGAGCGCGAGGCGGCGTAGTGCCTGCGGTAGAACCGGGCCATTCCGTAATGGAACGCGTAGTTGGCGCGAAGCGCCCGGTGCCGGCCGCTCGAGGCGCCCTTGACGTGCTTGACGACGACGGAGGGCTCGTACCAGGTGAGCCAGCCGGCCTGCGCCGCCCGGTAGCAGAGGTCGAGATCCTCCATGTAGAGCCAGTAGCCTTCGTCGAACGGGCCGACCTCGTCGAGCATCGAGCGGCGCATCAGCATGAACGCGCCGTTCACGGCATCGACCGGGCCACGCTCGACCTCCGGTGCGCGGTACTGGGCGAGCGCGGCGGGCGCCCCGGCGCGGCGACCGATCCCGGTGAAATGTCCGAGGGCGCCGAGCGGCGTCGGGAACGACCGCCTGGCGGCATGGTCGAACGTTCCGTCGGCCCGCTCGAGCCGGGGGCCCGCGATCCCGATTCGCGGGTTCCCATCCATCAGCTCGAGCAGGGTGTCGAGGGCGCCGGGCTGCACCTGCGTGTCCGGGTTGAGCGCGAGGAAGTAGCGCGCCCGCCCTCGCCGCAACGAGAGGTTCGTCGCCGCCGAGAAGCCGAGGTTCCGCCCGGCTTCGATCAGCTCCACACCGGGTCGCCCGCGAGCGAACTCGGCGGTACCGTCGCGTGAGTCGTTGTCGACGACGACGATCGTCATCGGCCGCGCGGGCGCGTTGTCGGCCAGCGAGGTGAGGCAGGCGTCGAGGAGGTCTCGCGAGCGGTAGGCGACGATTCCAACGTCGAGGCCCTCTGCATGCAGCGCAGGGCTTGCCGTGCTCATAGCCGCTCGTCGAGCGGAACGACGAGCTCGATCGAGACGCACCGGCGCATCGGGAACTCGTCGTACGGCGTCACGCCGCGCCAGCGATCGTGGCTCTCGGCCGAGAGGAAGTACGCCTCCGGATCCTCCGCCAGCCGTGCGAGGAGGCTGTCGAGCTCGCCGGCCGGGACTCCGAGCGAGCCGGTGAGCAGGCGCAGCCGCGCCAGGTGATCCTCGTCGCCCGGCCCGAGGAGCACGTGGTCGACCGCGTGGATCGTGACGCCTCCGTCAGCCGTCAGCTGTCTCATTCCCAGGCACACGTCCTCGATCGCGTCGGCCGGCAGATGCTCCAGCACCGAGATCGAGTACACGCAGTCGAAGCTCTCGCCGGGCGGAGCATCTTGCGGGAAGAGGCCTCGGACGATCCGGACGCCGGGATAGGCGGCTCGCAGCGGCTCGAGCGCCGAGGGGCCGCGATCGCGACCGTCGTAGGGGTCGATGACCGTGACCTCGTACCCGAGCTCGGCGAGCATCGCCGCGACGGCCGGCTCGCCGGCTCCGATCTCGAGCAGCCTCGCCCCCGGCGGGACGGCGGCGAGGATCGTCTCGAAGGCCCACGGACGCTGAACGTCCTTCAGGTCACCGGAGGCGACGAGCTCCGGAAGGCGCTCGGCGTAGCCGCAATAGGCCCGGACCGTCCCGTACCCGACGCGTGGGAGAGGCGTGCGGGCCGGGCGCCCCCGCAGCGCGCGTGGCGGGCGCGGGGCGGGAGCCCCGGCGAGGGCGCGCTCGTAGAGCCCGGCGAGCTTCCCGGCACTCGCCTCCCAGCTGAAGCTCCGCTCGGCGAACGCGCGCGCGCCGGCGCCGAGGCGTTCCCGGAGCTCGTCGTCTGCGAGGAGCCGCTCGACGACCTGCGCGAGCTCGAGCGCATCCCCCCGCTTCAGCAGGACGCATTCCTCGCCGTCTGCGAGGAACCGGCCGAGGTTCGTCGCCGGAAGCACCACGGGCCGCCCCGAGGCGAGGAACTCCGGGAGCTTCGAGGGGAACCGGTAGTCGTTGAACGCGCCCGGCCTGCCCGGCTGCACGAGGACGTCGGCGAGCCGCAGGTACCGGGGCACCTCCCGGCGGGCCTGGAGCGGCACGTGAATCACGTGGCGCTCGATCGACCGGAGCTCCGGCTCGAGGAACCGCACGAAGTCGCGTCCGAGCCTCACGAGCCGCAGCGGGCGCCCGTTGCGATTCACGGCGGCGACCGCGAGGTAGAGGCTTCTCATCTCGTCCGCGTTCGAGCTGTGGGCGTTTCCGGCGTAGACGATCACGGCCTCGCCGTCCGCGATCCCGAGCGAGCGCCTGAGCTCGGCTTCGGCGGGCTCGGCCGTGAAGAGCTCGTCCTCGTAGGCCGGCCAGACGACCTCGGCCGGCACGTCTTCGGCCTGGAACTCGAGGAGCCGGTCGATGATCACCGTCATCCCGGCTGCGCCTCCGATCAGCTCTCGCATCCGCACGGGATGCGAGAGCGGGCCGGAGATCGACGCGTCGAGCCTCGAGGCCGGCATGGACGGGAGCTCGTCGACCGCAACCCCGAGGCGGTCGGCCGTGATCGCGTCCTCGTTGTCTTCGAGATGGACGACATACGGGCAGCCGTGGCGCTCGCTCAGCTCCTCGGTGAGCTCGCGAACGACCTCTCTCGGCGTCCAGGCGTGGATCAGGCTCGGTGGCCCGCCGTCCGGGAAGCGCAGGCCGCCGTCTCTGGCGCCGTCGAAGTCCATCGTCGCGAACGGATAGTCGCCGAGGAGCTCGATCGTGCGCGGATCGCCCGGGACGGCGACGGCGCAGCCGACACCGGCGGCCGAGAGCTCCTGTGCGAGGTTGCAGATGTGCACGGCGCTGTTCGAGGTGAAGTCGTGGTAGTTCACGAAAAGGACGTTCACGCGGCCGCCTTCGGCTGATAGTCGGCTCCCGAGACGGAGAGCCACGGGCTGTAGTAGGGATCGCCGCCCGCGATCGTCTCGCCCCAGCTGTCGAGGAGCAGCGCCCGGTCGAGGTGGTCGTAGTCCGCGCCGCGCGTGGCGCTCTCGTCGTGGCGGACGATTGCCCGCGGCGTGAAGAGGTTGCGCAGGCCTGAACGTCCGAGCCTGAGGCACAGGTCGACGTCCTGGTAGTGCGTTCCGAAGTGCTCGTCGAAGCCGCCCACCTCGAGGAACGCCTCGCGGCGGATCGCCATGCAGGCTGCGGTCACCGCCGACACCTCGCGTGCACACGACAGCGAACCCGCGTGCCCGTCAACGGTGGCCGGAAAGCCCCGCATGATGTGGTCGGCGGTGCCGCGCATGCCGAGGACGACGCCCGCGTGCTGCACGGTGCCGTTCGGGTAGAGAAGCAGCGGCGCCACGGCGCCCACGTCCTCGAGCTCGGCGAGGCTCACGAGGGCCTCGAGCCATTCCGGGGTCCGGATCTCGGTGTCGTTGTTCAGGAAGACCGCGATCTCGCCGGTTGCCTCGGCGACCCCGAGGTTGTTGACGCGCGAGAAGTTGAACGGCTCGGCGAACGGAAGCACCCGGACCGGGTGAGACTCGAAGAGCCGCCGGGCGGCCGGGTCGGTCGTCCCGTTGTCGACGAGAATGACCTCGAAGTTGGGGTAGGTGGAGCGGCCGAAGATCGAGCGGAGGCAGCGTTCGAGATGCACCGGGGCGTCCCTCGTCGGCACGATCACGCTCACCCGCGGCCAGCGCGCACGCGGCTTGGGGTGGACGGTCGCCCGATGGGGGAAGGCCGGGTTCGGACGTGCGAAGGCCGGGATCCCGCATCGCGCGAGGTGCGAGTTCACGGCCGCCGCCTGGAGCTCGGAGATCCCGTCCTTGCCGTCGGTCGACTCGGCGATGCTCCCCGGGAGCTTGCGCCAGTGGTAGAGGATCCGCGGGACGTGCTCGATCCGGTCGCTCTGCTCGGAGAGGCGGAGCATCAGCTCGAAGTCCTGAACGCCGTCGAAAGCGGAGTCCGCACCGCCGACGGCCTCGAGGAGCGAGTGCCGGACGAGCAGCAGATGACCGACGTACATCACGCCGCGGAAGTACTCCGGCGACCAGTCGGGCTTGAAGAACGGCTCGCACCTGCGTCCACGACGGTCGAGCTTGTCCTCGTCGGTGTAGACGATGTCGGTGCCGGGCCGTTCGTTGAGCCGCCGGACGCACTCGAGGAGCGCGTCGGGCTCGAGCTCGTCGTCATGGTCGAGAAACGCGACGAACTCACCCTCGGCCGCTGCGATCCCACGATTCGTCGCCGCTGCGATCCCGCCGTTCTCGCCGAAGCTCACGGTGATGGCCGGATCCCCGGCAAGCACCTTCAGGTACTCGACGGTGGCGGCATTCGTCGAGCCGTCGTCGACCAGGCAGAGCTGCCAGACGGGATAGGTCTGCGCACGCACCGATTCCACCGCGCGGCTGAGCCAGCGCGGATCGATGTCGAATACCGGTGTCACGATCGAGACGAGTGGGCGGTAGGCGAGCTCGCCCGGCGGCCGTTTCGCGGGCAGCGCGGTCACGAAGTCTGCGGCACGCGGAAACCGCGACCGGCGAACCCGTTCGAGCTCGTGGCGCGCCTCGCGCGCGCGAACCAGCGTGTGCTTCGTGGCGCGTAACGGCGCCGTGATCCGCCACGAGGGCGAGTGGATCACCTCGGCGATGTCCTTCTCCCGCGCACGGAGCCCGGCGGCGGCGCGGTCTCGCTCGAGGCGGAGCGCATCGCCCTCGCGACGCAGCTTCTCGGTCTCGGCTCGGATTGAATCTGCCTCGGCTCGCGCGCGGGCCGCATCCTCCCGTGCCGCGGTCGTCTCGAGGACCAGAGCGGCCTCCACCGCCGCAAGCGCCCTTACGCCGTGGAGCTCGGCGGTCGCGCGAAGGCGCTGCTCGCGTGCAGGCGCGGCAATGCGAGCTCCGAGCGTCGCGAAGAATGCCGCTGCGGGCGAATCGCCAGGGGCGCTCTCGAGGAACCTCACGAACGCCGGGTCGACGTCCGGCCCGATCGCGAGCACCCCGAGCCCGTGACCGTGGGCGAAGGCAAAGCCCGGATAGCTCGGCGAGAGCTCGTCCCACAGCCGCCACACGCCGAAGCCCTCCTGCCGCACGTTCGTGTCGTGCAGGATCAGCACCCCGCGCTCGCCGAGCTTCGGGAGCCACGTCTCGAGGTCGTGGCTCACGGCCTCGTAGGAGTGGGCACCGTCGATGTGGAGCATGTCCACCGAGCCGTCGGCGAAGCTCGGCGCCGCCTCGTCGAACGTCTGCTGGAGCAGGGTCGAGAACCCGCCGTAGAGCGGGTTGTGGTGCCCGCGTAGCTCCTCGAGCACCTCCGGCCCGTAGGCGCCGGTGTGCTCGTCGCCCGCCCACGTGTCGACGGCGTAGCAGCGCGCCGGCAGCGCGAGGGATTGCACCGCCTGGCAGAGCGCGCAGTAGGAATCGCCCTTCCAGGTGCCGAGCTCGACGACGACCCGGGGACGGAGTGCCGCGACCGCGAAGAACGCAAAGGGGATGTGCTCGTGCCAGCTGTCGACGTCGCTCAATCGCCGAGGCTGCTCGAAGACGAGCGGGTGGGCGAGGGGTGCGAACTCGCTCACGGCTTCC
The DNA here is from genome assembly GCA_036271235.1 of Gaiellaceae bacterium. GTDB lineage: Bacteria > Actinomycetota > Thermoleophilia > Gaiellales > Gaiellaceae > PALSA-600. Next base: position 1,536 of record DATBBA010000028.1, on the reverse strand, counting down.
CGGGAGAGGTCGAGGTGTAGGCGCGCTTCCGGCGCAGCGCCGCCCGAAGCCCGGGGGACGGCGGCAGCGCGAGCTCCCGCCGGCCGGGGCGTCCGGCGCTGCGGTAGGCCCGCCACTCGGCGAGCCCGCGCAGCCTGCCGGTGAGCGGCGCGAAGGTCCGGTCGGTCGCCGCCACGTAGGCCACGTAGGCGGCGTCGTAGCCGACGATCCGTGCAAGCCCGCGCAGCTGGCTCCGGCTCGCGTTCTTGGCGAGCATCCGCACGCGATTGCGGCCGACGAGGAGATGCTTGGCCGGCGACCCGTGGCCGAGCGTCGTCGAGTGGTGGTGGTAGGCGACGGCCTTCGGCGCGAGCAGACAGCGCCAGCCGGACATCCTCGCGCGCCACGCGAGGTCTGCATCCTCGAGGTAGGCGAAGAACGAGGCGTCGAGGCCTCCGAGGGAGTCGAGCATCTCTCGGCGGTAGAGGCCGAAGGTCGCGCTCGGCCCGAGCACCTCCACCGGCTCGGCGTCGATCGAGGCGATCGGCTCGCCGAGACGGCGCTCGCGTGCGACCCCGAGCGCGTCGAGCTCGATTCCCGCCGAGTTGAGCGTTCCCGGCGCGCCGGCGAAGCGGACCTGCGCCGCGACCGCACCGAGCCCGGGCGAGCGCTCGGCGACGGTGAGGAGCTCACGAAGAGCATCCGGCTCCGGCAGGCAGTCGTCGTTCACGAGCGCGATCCACTCGCCTCGAGCGACCGCAAGGCCGCGGTCGACGCCGGCGGCGAAGCCGAGAGTGGGCGAGCCGTCGACGACGATCCTGTTCGAGCCCGCGAGGTGTTCACGGGCGGCCGGAGCGAGCTCGTTGACGACGACGACGAGCTCCGTCTCGCCTGCGACGGCCCCAAGTGCGGCCTCGAGGCTCGCGAGGCATTCCCCGAGCAGCCCCTCCTTGCCGTGGGCGACGACGATCGCCGAGAGCCGGATCACACGCGCTCCATCACGTCCGGGAGGTAGACGTCGATCACCTCGTCGGGCTCCCCGATCACGACGACGCGGCCGTGGTCGAGGAGGAGCGCGCGGTCGCAGAACGCGCTGACCGAGCCGAGGTCGTGGCTCACGATCACCACCGTCTTGCCCGCGGCTCGCATCTCTTCGAACGTGCGGAAGCACTTCTGCTGGAACTCGGCGTCGCCGACCGCGAGAGCCTCGTCGAGCAGCAGGATGTCGAACGGAACCTGGATTGCGATCGAGTACGCGAGGCGGGCGAGCATCCCCGACGAGTAGTTCTTGAGCTTCTGGTCGACGAATCGCTCCAGGCCTGCAAACTCGAGGATCGCATCGAACCGCTCGGCGACCTGCCGCCGCGTGAGCCCGATCAGCATCGCGTTGATCTCGATGTTCGCGCGGGCGCTGAACTCCGGGTTGAAGCCGACGCCGAGCTCGATGAAAGGCGAGAGCCGGCCTGCGATCCTCACCTGGCCCGCGTCCGCGCGGTAGATGCCCGCGAGCACCTTCAAGAGCGTGCTCTTGCCGCTGCCGTTCGGGCCGACGATCCC
>DATBBA010000027.1:0-43369 GCA_036271235.1 Gaiellaceae bacterium | reverse complement strand
GCCCGGCGCCTCCCGGGACGTTCGGAGAGCAGTGAGCTAGGCCTTTGCGGCGACCTTTGCCTTGCGCTTGTTCTGCTCGATGAACTGCTCCGAGAGCTCGTAGGCCTCGTCGTCGACGATCTGCGTCGGCGGCGACTTCATCAGGTAGGCGCTCGGGCCTTCCAGCGCGCCAGAGATGCCGTTGTCGAGCGCGAGCTTCGCGAGGCGGACGGCGTCGATCACGATGCCGGCCGAGTTCGGCGAGTCCCACACCTCGAGCTTCAGCTCGATGTTCAGCGGCACGTCGCCGAAGCTCGTGCCCTCCATCCGGATGTAGGCCCACTTGCGGTCGGTCAGCCACGGCACGTAGTCCGAGGGGCCGACATGCACGTTCTTGGCGCCGAGGTCGTAGTCGAGCATCGACGTGACAGCGTTCGTCTTCGAGATCTTCTTCGACTCGAGCCGCGCACGCTCGAGCATGTTCAGGAAGTCGGAGTTGCCGCCGACGTTCAGCTGCATCGTCTTGTCGAGATGCACGCCACGCTCGCGGAAGAGCGAGGTGAGAACGCGGTGCGTGATCGTGGCGCCGACCTGTGACTTGATGTCGTCGCCGATGATCGGAAGGCCCGCCTGCTCGAAACGGCGCTGCCAGTAGGCCTCGCGCGCGATGAACACGGGCATGCAGTTGACCATCGCGCAGCCGGCCGCGAGGATCTGCTCGGCATACCACTTGGTCGCGGTCTCCGAGCCGACCGGAAGGTAGTTGACGACGACGTCGACCTTGCGCTCCTTGAGGATCGCGACCACGTCGTCGGTCTCGCCGGGCGCCTTCTCGACGACCTCCGAGAGGTACTTGCCGATCCCGTCGTGGGTCATCCCGCGGGAGACCGTGACACCGGTCTTGCCGACCTCCGCGAACTTGATCGTGTTGTTCGGGTGCGCCCACATCGCCTCGGCAACATCGACTCCGACCTTGCCCTTGACCACGTCGAAGGCGGCGACGACCTCGATGTCCCTGATGTGGTACCCGCCGAGGTTCACGTGCATGAGCCCGGGGACGAACTTGTCGTCGTCGGCGTCCTTGTAGTACTGGATGCCCTGGAGCAGAGAGTTCGCGCAGTTGCCGACGCCGATGATCGCGACGCGGACCTTTCCGTCGGGGCGCCCGTTTCCGTTCGCGCCGTTCTTGCCGTTCGTCTCTGGCATGTGTTCCTTTCCGTGGCCGCCGAGACCCTCCGAGAGCGTCTCGACGATGAGGTCGTGAGTTGTCTTGCGGCGCTCCTCTGCGCGGCGCGAGAGCCTCTCCTTCAGCTCGCGCGGCATGCGGAGCAGCACGTCGCCGGCCGGGCGCGGTGGTGCGCCGCGGCGGCCGCTCGGCTCGAACGGGACTCCGAACCGGGAGGCGAGGATCGAAACCGCGACGTCGTTCAGGCTTGCCCTGCGCCTCTCGACCTCGCCGGCGAGTCGCCGCTTGAGACCGGGGGGCATGCGGACGAGCACGTCGCTGCGAAGCTCAGCCATCCGTCGTAGTGATAGCACACAAGTGCTATCGCGGTCGCCGAAGTGCTATCGCGACAGCAGTTGCCTGCGAACGGAGAGCACGCGCTGCAGGACGGTGACCCAGGCGGTCACGGTGAGCAGTGCGATCGCCCAGGGCAGCACGCCCCAGGGGGCGAGCACGAGTCCTGCGGTGATCACGACGACCCGCTCGGCGCGCGAGCCGATCCCGACGTCGCCCTTGAGCCCGAGCGCCTCTGCCCGTGCCCGGGTGTAGGAGACGAGGAACGAGCCGGCGACCGCGGCGACCGCCACGACCACGAATGCGTTCCGGTTCTCGACGGCGAAGACGTAGGCGATCGCTGCGAGCATGAACCCCTCGCTCACGCGGTCGGTCGTCGAGTCGAGGAAGGCTCCGAACGGCGTCGACTTGCCTCCTGCCCGGGCGAGGGCCCCGTCGAGGATGTCGAGCACCGAGCCCGCGACGAAGATCCCGGCGGCGAGCCAGTAGACGAGGATCTGGTTGTGGCGCTCGAACAGCACGAGCACCGAGGCGATCGCGCAGAGCGAGACCCCGGCCGTCGTGAGCGCGTTCGGCGTCACCCGGGTGCGGGCGAGCCCGACCATCGAGCGAGATGCCAGCGAACGGGCGCCGGACGTATAGCCCTGCTTGATCGCGGCCGCCTTGCTCACCTCAGATGACCGTAGCAGCGGTTCAGGCCGTGCGCGCCGGGCGGCCGGTCACGAAGCGGGCGACCGAAGGCCCCTTGTAGACGATCGTCATCGCGATCAGCGCGACCATCATCCCGGCGAGGCAGTCGAGCCAGAAGTGGTTGCCGGTCGCCATCACGGCGAACCACACCCACGCCGGCCAGGCGATCCAGAATGCCTTTGCCCACCAGTGCTTGACGACGCTCGCGAGGACGATTCCGACGATCAGCGAGTCGCACGCATGGAGGCTCGGCATCGCGGCGTACGGGTTGGCGGCGAGCTGCACGATCCCGTCGGTGTGCCGGTTCACGAAGCCGACGTTCAGAAGCCGCGGCGGCGCCGTGGGGATGAAGACGTACCCGATGAGCCCGATCACGTTGGCGAGCAGGATCGAGTTGCGGAAGTTGATGAAGCTTTCGTGGCGGCGGATGTAGACCCAGAGGAGCGCGAGGCCGACGACCGTGAACTCGGAGTTCCAGTACGTCCAGGAGACGAGGTCTGCGAGCCAGTACCGCTGGTCGACGAACCGCTCGAAGGTCAGTTCGTAGAGACGGTGAACGGACCCGACCTCGAAGTTGACGATCCGGTGGCCGTTCGCGAATGCCTTCGCCGTGTTGCGGTCGGCCGCCGCGCGAGCGAGCTGATAGGCGAGTGCGAACCCGAACCAGATCGCCATCTGACGTCCGAGGTCTCCCCACCCACGCGGCAAAATCCGCCGCCCTGCTTGCACGAGCGTCGACACGGCTGATGATTCTACAACCCCGGGCCGGACTGACAACAGAGCGTTTTCGCGCTGGGCGAGACGGTTCCTCTCTGTCGGGCTCTATGTCGTCGTGATATTCGGCGAAGTTGCAAGCAGCGTGTAGCCGTTGTTGGCGAGCAGCCGTAGCTGGTACGTGCCCGCCGTCGAGGGCATGGTGAAGCTGCAACTCCCCGACGCCTTGGCGCTTCCGCCGCCCGTGGAGGTCGTGCAGGTCGAGTCGTAGATCCAGCTGAGGTACGCCGTGTTGGCGGCGCTCGGCGTATAGACGCCGATCCAGTCCATCACCGCCGGTGAGGAGACGCCGCTCCAGCTGACGGTGACCTTGCCTCCGCGCGTGACGCTCGTTGCGCTCACGGTCAGCGACGGTCCCGGCTTCGCGGCGACCGTGACCGACTCGTTGTTGGCGCCGCAGGGTGCGGTGACGGAGTTGTTGGCGCTGTCGCCGGAGTAGCTTGCGATCCAGAGGTAGGTGCCTGCGGCTGTCGGGGTGTAGGCGGAGGAGTTGGCGGTAGCGCCGGCGGTGACGGTCGAGGTGAATGCCGGGGTGCCGCTGCAGGTCGAGTTGTTGGGGCCGTAGAGGTTGAAGGTGATGGTCCCGGTCGGGCTCGAGCCGCCGGTGAGGGTGGCGGTGTCGTTGATCGTGCCGGCGCCGACGGTGATTCCGGTGGAGGCGTTCGTCGCGAGTGCCAGGGTGAGCTTCGGTGCGGAGACGAGCACGGATTCGTTGGTGGCGCCGCAGGCTGCCGTGACGCCGTTGTTGTTGCCGTCGCCGGAGTAGCTCGCGATCCAGCGGTAGGTGCCGACGGAGCCCGGGTTGAAGTTCCCCGACGGTGCACTCGCGCCGGCGGCGACCGTCGCGGAGAACACCGGTGCGGTCGTGCAGCTCGAGTCATTCGGGCCATACAGGTTGAAGGTGACCGTGCCGGTTGGGTTGTTACCGCCCGTGAGCGTGGCAGTGTCGGACACCGAGCCGCCGAGCGTCACACCGGCAGATGCGGTCGTCGACAAGACGGGAGTGACTTTCCCTGCTGCAACCGTGATCACGGCCGAGCTCGCGAGCAGGGTGAAGCCGTTCGCCGCGAAGAGCCGGAGGTCATAGCTACCGGTCGTCGTCGGCATGGTGATCGTGCAGCTTCCAGACGCCTTGGCGGTGGCGCCGGCCGAGGTCGTGCAGCTGCTCGTGTAGCTATACGCGAGGTACGAGCTGTTCGCTGCACCGTGGACGAAGGTGCCGATCCAGTCGCTCGTCGTCGGCGATGCGACATTCGCAAACGCCGCGCTGATCTGTCCGCCCGGGGTCGTGCTCGACGGGCTCGCGGTCAGAGACGGCGAGGGCGGAGAGACGACCAGTGTCGCGGCGGCCGTGTGGGTGAGCGTGCCGTTCGTACCGCTGATCGTGAGTGGGTAGGTGCCCGGGGCGACGCTGGCGGTGCTAGACACGGTGAGCGTCGAGGCGAGCGTGGTCGCCGAACCGACGGACGTCGGGGAGAAGGTGCCCGTTGCTCCGGTCGGAAGGCCGGCGACGCTCAGGGCGACTGCGTCCGTGAAGCCGTTCGTCGGAGCCATCGTGAGGGAATAGCCCGTTGCGGCGCCCTGGGCGATCGTCTGACTCGACGGAGCGGCCGAAAGCGTGAAGCCGGGGGTCGGCGGTCCGGCGCTGAACGCACTACCGCCGTTCGGCGTGCCAAGACCGGTCGGGCCGTCGAAGCCCGCGATTGCGGTACAGAGATAGGACGCGTTCGCGGCGCACTTACCGTTGGTTCCCGACGTGACGTCGTGCAGGAGCGCTGCGTGTGAGTACGGCGTCGACCCGTAGTTGACGCTCGCGTTGCCCTCGAGCGCGTAGACCGCGCCGATCAGAGGGGCGGCGAGGCTCGTGCCTCCGACCTGATACCAGGCGGCGCCCCCCGAGGTTCCGACCGAGTCGTAGACCGCGGCACCCGTGTTCGGATCCGCGTCGGCCGAGACGTCGACCACGGTGCGCCGGGCACAGCCCGTGTCCGTCTGCCAGGAGGGCTTCGGCTCGTAGGCCGAGCATCCCGATCCGGTACCGCTCCAGACCGACTCGCTCTTGTACGTCCCGTTCGCGTTCAGGTTGAGCGTCGTGCCGCCGACCGCGGTCACGTAGCGCGAAGCTGCGGGGAACTCGACTCCGTAGCCGCTGTCTCCGGCCGAGGCCGTGATCGCGACGCCCGGGTGGTTGTAGTAGCTCGCCTCGTAGCTCGTCTCGCTCGAGAACTCGCCGCCGCCGTAGGAGTTCGAGACGACGTTGGCACCGAGCGCGACCGCCTCGTTCACCGCCGCACCGAGGTCCGTGTATCCGTTACTCGTCGCCTCGACCAGGAGGATCTTGCAGTTCTGGCAGATCTCGTGTGCGGTCTCGACGTCGAGTGCGATCTCGAGGTGCCAGCTGTTCCCTGCGGGATAGGTGCTGCCGCCGGTCTGGTTCACCTTCTTGAAGCAGCCGTTCGCGGTCGTGCAGGCGGGGAGCCCGTACTGGGCGTCGTAGACGGCGAGATCGGATTCGATGGTCGGGTCGTCGTAGGCATCGACGATTGCGATCGTCTGCGGCGTCGAGGCCGTCGTCGGCAGCGAGTAGGCGGTGTGGAGCTGGGTGGGTCCGTAGGCGCTCGAGGGCGGCGTCTTCGAGACGGCGGGCGCGCCGGCCGAGCTGCTCACGACCTGGGCGCCGCAACCGGCCGCGGGGCCGCCGGGGGCCGCGCAGACGTGTCGGAACCAGTCGCCGTGGCCGCCGTCGCGCACGGGATCCGGGAGAAGGGGTGTGGCGGGAGGCGCAGGCGGGCTCGGCGGTGCGGCAGACCCCGCTCCGGCTCCGACGACGAGCACCGTCGCCAGCAACCCGAGAACGAGCGAGAGACGAACGGCGGACCGACCCTTGCCGGACCAGAGCAGAACGCGCTTCATCGAGTTCCCCTTTCCCCTTCGAGCAGTTTCCGGAAGGTAGCAGCAGTTCCGGCCATTTTCTCCCCCGATTGGGCTAGGGATCGGTGAAGGCTCGAAAGGTCGCGGTGAATCGCTCCGCGCAGTCTCGGGCCCGCCCGCGCGGCGACGGCGGCCCTGTGCATGAGATTTCAAGAAGTTGGCACAGCCACCGCCGCCTCTGGCTTCAGAGCTGGCAGTGAGGGCGGAGGGGTACGTCCCCTCCCTGGGACGGGGACCCGATTGTCCGGCCGGCGATCGCGGGGCTCGTGAAAAGGAGGCGGCTAGCCGCCGATGTAGCTCATCTCGACCCGGGGCGCGTCGTCGTCGACGGTCTTGCCCTGGGAGCGGAGCTCCGAATAACGGTCGCCGCGCACCTTCCAGATGTCGGCCAGCTTCTGGCTGAGCTCCTCGTCGGTCGCGCCGCTGCGGATCAGAGCACGGAGATCATGGCCGCGAACGGCGAAGAGACACGTGTAGAGCTTTCCTTCGGCCGAGATCCGCGAGCGGGTGCAGTCGCCGCAGAACGGCTGGGTCACCGATGCGATGATCCCGATCTCGCCCTTCCCGTCCTTGTAGCGCCAGCGCTTCGCGACCTCGCCGCGGTACTTCGCCTCCGCGGGCTCGATCGGGAAAGCCGCGTCGATCGTCGAGACGATCTCTGCCGCCGGCACGACGTCGTCCATCCGCCAGCCGTTCGTCGCGCCGACATCCATGAACTCGATGAACCGGAGCGTGTCGCCGGTCTCGCGGAAGTACTTGACCATCGGGACGATCTGGTCGTGGTTCACGCCCCGCTTCACCACGCAGTTGATCTTGAGCGGCAGGCCGACTGCCCGCGCGGCCTCGATCCCCTCGAGCACCCGCTCGACCGGGAAGTCCACGTCGTTCATCATGCGGAAGGTCGGGTCGTCCATCGCGTCGAGGCTGACCGTGATCCGGTCGAGCCCGGCGTCCTTCAGGGCCTGGGCCTTGCGCGGAAGGAGCGACGCATTCGTCGTGAGCGTCAGCTCCGCGTCGAGCTCGGAGAGCATCGCGATCAGATGCTCGATGTCGCGCCGGATCAGCGGCTCCCCGCCGGTCAGCCGGATCTTGTTGACCCCGAGCGCGACTGCAGCCCGCGCAACGCGCGTCAGCTCGTCGAAGTCGAGCAGCTCCTTCCGGTCGAGAAACCGGTAGGAGTGGCCGAAAACCTCCTTCGGCATGCAGTAGGTGCAACGGAAGTTGCACCGATCCGTCACCGAGATCCGGAGGTCCCGAAGGGGACGGCCAAAGGCATCCAGGGCCTGTGACATCTGTGAACAGATTAGCGTGTGAGTCGGCCTTATGTCACGGTTTGTTCACAGGACGACTACTACGTCGAGGACCGCCGTGCCGGCCCTCGTCGCGGTCACGGCCGTCTGGGGGCTGACCTTCGTCCAGGTGAAGGATGCCGTCGCGCTGTATCCGGTACTGCCCTTTCTCGCGCTCCGCTTCGGGATCGCGGCGCTCGTGCTGGCGCCGTTCGCGGCCGGACGCATCCGCCGGCTCGGGCGCCCCGGGGCGGTCTCGGCGTCGTTTGCGGGGGCCTTGCTCGCCGGCGGCTACACGCTCCAGACGCTCGGGCTCGAGCGGACGAGCGTCTCGAGCGCGGGCTTCATCACGGGGATGTACGTGGTGCTCACCCCGCTGATCGCGTTCGCCTGCTTTCGCGTCCGTATCGGCGCGGCGGTGTGGGGCGGGGTCGTGCTCGCGACGGCGGGGCTCGCGCTGCTTGCCGGGGTGCACGGAGGGGCACAGGGCGGCAATCTGCTCGTGCTCGCGGGAGCGGCGGTCTATTCGCTTCAGATCGTGCTGATGGAACGGTATGCGCCGCGGTACGACGTGCTCGGCTTCACGCTCCTCGAGATGCTCGCCGCCTTCGCGCTCCTCGGGATCTTCGCGCTGCCGACGATGGCGGTCCCGCACGGCTGGACCGTCTGGGGGGCGCTCCTCGTCACGGGCATCTTCGCGAGCGCGGTCGCCTTCCTCGTACAGACCTGGGCGCAACGGCAGACGAGCGCGACCCGGACCGCTCTCGTGTTCACGCTGGAGCCGGTCTGGGCCGCGATCTTCGGGTTCTGGCTCGCAGGCGATCGCCTCGGCCTGGGCCGCTGGGCCGGCTGCCTGGCGATCATGGCCGGCATCCTCGTCGCCGGGCGCGAGGCGCCCGCGCACGTGGACGAGGAAGCGGCCCTCGCGCTCGCGGCCGAGACGGCCGCGTGACGCCGGTTCTTCTCGCACTCGCGTCGGCGGCGGCATTCGGCTCGATGACGGTGATGATCCGGATCGGTCTCAGGGAGGGCACCGGTGCGATCCGCGGGGCGCTCGCCACGCTCGTCGTCGCCTTCGCGGTCGCGCTGGCGGCCTCGCTCGTGCGCCACGACTACGGCGGCGCGTGGAAGTTCTTCCTGGCAGGCCTGCTCGCTCCGGGGCTCTCCCAGATCCTCTTCACCCGCTCGATCGAGGAGGTGGGGGCGTCGCGGACGTCGGTCACCGTGGGTGCGGCCCCGCTCTTCGCGCTCGCGATCGCATTCGTGCTCCTGAACGAGCCGGTACATCCCGGGCTGATCGCCGGGGCGCTCACGATCGTCGCGGGCGGAGTCCTGCTCGCGGCCGAGCGCGACCGTCCCGACCATCTCCGTGCCCGCGGCCTCGTGTTCGCGCTCGGGGCAGCCGTGCTGTTTGCCGTCCGCGACAACATCGTGCGCGCCCTCCACACGGAGGGCAGCCCGGAGACCGTGGCCGCGGCCGCACTCCTCGCGGGAATCCTCGTCGCCTCGATTCCGGCGCGCGGCCTCCCGACCCGGCGTGAGCTCCGTGGATTCGCGCCCGCGGGGCTGCTCTTCGGGCTGTCGTACATATGTCTGTTCGAGGCGTACTTCCGCGGGCGGGTCTCGGTCGTCTCACCGCTTGTCGCCACCGAGTCCCTCTGGGGCGTCGGCCTGGCGGCGCTGTTTTTCGGACGAAGCGAGGGAGTCGGGGGCCGGGTGATCTTCGGAGCGGCCGCGATCGTCGCAGGCGGTGTCTTGGTCGGCCTCTCGGCCACGCTCTAACGATCTGATATAAAGAGGCTTAGATTTTCTCAGTTGGCAGACGTTGCAACGCGATGACGTGACGCTGCCACGTTGAAGCACGTTCGTAAAGGAGAGACTCAAGATGGCGAAGACGATCGGAATCGATCTCGGCACCACCAACTCGTGCATGGCGGTGCTTGAAGGCGGCGAGCCGACCGTGATCTCGAACGCCGAGGGTGGGCGGACGACTCCGTCCGTCGTCGGCTTCGCGAAGGACGGTCAGCGGCTCGTCGGCTCGCCGGCGCGCCGGCAGCAGGTCACGAACCCCCAGAACACGATCTTCTCGATCAAGCGGTTCATGGGCCGCAAGTTCGACGAGGTCTCCGAGGAGATGAAGATCGTCCCGTACGAGGTCGTCAAGGGCCCGAACGACGACGTTCGCGTGAAGGCCGGCGGTGAGGAGTACGCACCGCCCGAGATCAGCGCGATGATCCTCCAGAAGCTGAAGACCGACGCCGAGTCCTATCTCGGCGAGGCCGTCACGGACGCGGTGATCACCGTTCCCGCGTACTTCAACAACGCCCAGCGCGAGGCGACGAAGGATGCCGGCAAGATCGCCGGCCTCAACGTCCTGCGGATCGTCAACGAGCCGACGGCGGCTGCGCTCGCCTACGGCCTCGACAAGGAAGGCACCGAGCAGACGATCCTCGTCTTCGACCTCGGCGGCGGCACGTTCGACGTGTCGGTGCTCGAGCTCGGCGACGGCGTCTTCGAGGTGAAGTCCACAAACGGCGACAACCACCTCGGCGGCGACGACTTCGACAAGGCGGTCGTCGACTGGATGGTCGCCGAGTTCAAGCGTGACCAGGGGATCGACCTGGCCGCTGACCCGATGGCGCTCCAGCGCCTGTACGAGGCCGGCGAGAAGGCAAAGATCGAGCTCTCCTCGACGATGGCGACGCAGATCAACCTGCCGTTCATCACCGCCACGGCCGAGGGGCCGAAGCACCTCGATCTCCAGCTCACGCGCGCAAAGCTCGAGGAGCTGACCCATGACCTGCTCGAGCGCACCGTCGGGCCGACGAAGTCCGCCCTCTCCGATGCCAAGCTCGACTCGTCGAAGATCGACCACGTCGTGCTCGTCGGCGGGATGACCCGCATGCCGGCCGTGCAGGCGAAGGTGAAGGAGCTGATCGGCAAGGAGCCGCACAAGGGCGTCAACCCCGACGAGGTCGTCGCGATCGGCGCCGCGATCCAGGGCGGCGTGCTGAAGGGCGAGGTCAAGGACATCCTCCTCCTCGACGTGACTCCGCTCTCGCTCGGGATCGAGACGAAGGGCGGCGTGATGACGACGCTCATCGAGCGGAACACCACGATCCCGACCCGCAAGTCGGAGACGTTCACGACCGCGGAGGACAATCAGCCCTCCGTCGAGGTGCACGTCCTCCAGGGCGAGTCCGAGATGGCTGCCTACAACAAGACCCTCGGCAAGTTCCAGCTCGTCGGGATTCCGCCGGCGCCGCGCGGGATGCCGCAGGTCGAGGTGGCTTTCGACATCGATGCGAACGGCATCATCAACGTCTCGGCGAAGGATCTCGGCACCGGGAACGAGCAGCAGATCAAGATCGAGGGCGGCTCGGGCCTGAAGGAAGACGAGGTCCAGCAGATGATCAAGGACGCCGAGGCGCACGCCGAGGAGGCGCACAACCTGCGCGAGCTCGCGGATGCCCGTAACCAGGCCGAGGGGCTTGCCTACCAGACCGAGAAGTCGCTCAAGGAGCATCGCGACAAGCTCGACGAGTCGGTTGCCGGAACGGTCGAGGGGCGGATCATGGAGCTCCGCGGCGTGCTCGAGTCGGGCGACGTCGCCGAGATCCGTGCCAAGTCGGATGCGCTGCAGGAGGCCTGGACGGACGCAGCCTCGGCGATCTATGCCCAGGCATCGGCCAACGCCTCGCCCACAGACGGAAGCAACGGCTCGAGCGGCTCGGACGACGAGGTGATCGAGGACGCCGACTACGAGGTCGTCGACGACAGCGAAGAGGCAAAGACCTCTTGAGCGAGTCGTACGACATGAGGCCGAGCGCGGTGCCGGAGGCAGCGGACGAGTCCGCTGCCCCGGCGCCCGAGCCCAGGTCACCCGAACAGCACTCCGGGCAGCACGAGCTCGCCGAGGCGATTCGCCAGCGCGACGAGTATCTCGACGCGCTCCAGCGGCTCAAGGCGGAGTTCGACAACTACCGCAAGCGCGTCGCCCGCGAGGAGGAGCGGCTCGTCGTGCGCGCCTCCGAACGGCTCGTGAAGCAGCTCATCCCGATGCTCGACGACCTCGAGCGTGCCGTCGACGCCGCGATCGAGCACGGTGAGCTGAAGCTCGAGGACGGCGTGCGCCTCGTGCACCGGTCGCTCGCGAACATGCTCCAGCGAGAGGGCCTCTCGGAGGTGGACACCGACGGGCCGTTCGATCCGCACACACAGGAGGCTCTGCTGTCGCAGCCCTCCGACGAGCCCGAGGGCGACGTGATCCAGGTCGTCCAGAAGGGCTACCGGCTCGGCGACCAGGTGCTTCGTCCGGCGCGCGTCGTCGTGAGCTCGGGGCCGCCATCGGCACCGGTCTCCGAGGACGAGCGCTAGCGCTTTCCGGAAGATGGCCGAGTCCTATTACGAGACGCTCGGTGTCGCGAAGAACGCCTCGCCCGACGAGCTGAAGAAGGCCTACCGCAAGCTTGCGCGGCAGTACCACCCGGACAAGAACCCGGGTGACGCGGCGGCGGAGGTGCGCTTCAAGGAGGTCCAGGGCGCATACGACGTGCTCTCCGACCCGGAGAAGCGCAAGCAGTACGACAGCTTCGGCTCGACGAACGGGCGTCCCGGGCCGACGAACGTCGATTTCGGCGACTTCGATCTCGGTGACATCTTCGGCGGCTTGTTCGGCGGAGGGCGGGGTGGTGGCCGCGGTCGCTCCCAGCCGCAACGCGGCCAGCGCGGCTCCGACGTCGAGGTCGAGGTGAGGGTCTCCTTCGAGGACTCGCTGAAGGGGCTTCAGACGACGGTCCCGGTCACGCTCGAGCTCGCCTGCCACACCTGCCACGGGACGGGCGCCGCGCCCGGGACCGCGCCGAAGCGCTGCCCGCAATGCAACGGAAGCGGCGTCGTCGCGACCTCACAGGGGCTGTTCGCGCTCCAGCAGCCGTGCCCGACCTGCCGGGGCAACGGCACGATCGTCGACACGCCGTGCCCGACCTGTCACGGAGCGGGTCGCGAGCGGCGGACGAAGCGGTACACGGTTCGCATCCCGGCCGGGGTGAAGGACGGCACGAAGATCAAGCTCAAGGGGAAGGGCGAGGCGGGCTGGGGCGGAGCGCCTGCAGGCGACCTCTACGTCATCACCCGCGTCGAGCCCTCCAAGCTCTACGAGCGCCGCGGCGACGACCTCGTGCTCGACGTGCCGATCACCTACAGCGAGGCGGCACTCGGCGCGACGGTCGAGATCCCCACGCCGGAGGGGCGGGTCTCGCTGAAGGTGCCCGGCGGCTCCCAGGACGGGAAGATGCTGCGCGTGAAGGGACGCGGTTCGCCCAAGCTGAACGGCTCCGGCAGGGGCGACCTGCTGGCCCGCCTCAAGGTCGCGGTGCCGTCGAAGCTGTCGAAGGCCGAGCGCGAGGCCCTCGAGAACCTCGACAAGGCCTCGAAGTCGAACCCGCGTGACAGGCTCTTCGGATGACGAGCGAGCACGACCGCCTTCTGGCCGAAGGGCCGCGGACGGCACCCGAGCCGCGCACCGCGCCCGATCTCGACGGGGCCTCGCCTCCGGAGGCGGCTCCGTTCTTCGCCGATCCCGAGCCGGTCGAAGCCGCGGCTGCGAGCCCGGCTACGGCGTCCGACGCCCAGCCGGCGTTTCCGGTTCGGCCCGCGTCCCAGCCGGCAGGTTCGCGGCGGCGCTCGCGTCCCACGTACCTGCGGCTGCTGATCCCCGCGGTCGCGATCGCGCTTGCCGTCGGACGCTCGGCCCTCAACGGGCACGGAGGCGCGGCACCAGTGTTCGGCGTGATCTCTGTCCTCGTGCTGCTCGGCCTCATCGGCCTGAGGGGGCGTCGCTGGTGAACATGTCCAACAGCGGCCCGAACCTCGGATCCGAGCGGCCGCGCTACATGATCTCGGTCGCCGCCGAGCTCGTCGGGATGCATCCGCAGACGCTTCGGATCTACGAGCAGAAAGGCCTCGTCCGCCCGAAGCGCACGGCGGGCAACACGCGCCTCTACTCCGACGAGGACGTCCAGCGGCTCCAGTTGATCCAGCGGCTGACGACGGAGATCGGCCTGAACCTCGCGGGCGTCGAGCGCGTGCTCCATCTCGAGGACGAGCTCGCCCGCATGCGCCGCCGGATCGACCGGATGGAACGCGAGATGCGCGACACGATCGACCAGGTTCACCGGCAGTACCGCCGCGACCTCGTCGTCTACCGCCCGCCGCAGCCCCCGGCGACGAGGGGTTAGATGGGCGATGGCCGGAAGTCACCTGTCTCCAATGGACGTGTCCGGTGCCAGGCACGGGCTCCGGAGGGCGACAGGATGCCGAAGAACGGTGCAACCGCAACCGTTTACGCGGTGCCAGGTTTGGTAACGGGAATGGAACGAACGATTGAGGAGTGAGGTTGAGCGATGGATTTCAATCGGCTGACGGTTAAGGGCCAGGAGGCCGTGGCGGCGGCGCAGGAGCTTGCGCGCCGGCGCGGGAACCCGGAGATCTACCCCGAGCATCTGCTGCTCTCGCTGCTCGACCAGGAGCTCTTCGCGGACTGGCAGGGACTGCGCGCGGAGGCCGAGCAGAAGCTCGCGACCCGCCCCGCTGCAACAGGAGCGGGGAACGTGCAGCCGCGGATCTCGAACTCGTTGACCACGGTCCTCGAGAACGCGTCGCGCGAGGCCGAGAGGCTCGAGGACGAGTACGTCTCCACCGAGCATCTCTTCCTCGCGCTCGATGCCGTGCCGCGCGACGAGGTGCTCGCGTGGATCAAGAAGGTTCGCGGCGGCCAGCGCATCACGTCGCAGGATCCCGAGGGCAGCTATCAGGCGCTCGCGAAGTACGGCCGCGACCTCACCGAGGAGGCCGAGTCGGGGAAGCTCGATCCGGTGATCGGCCGCGACGAAGAGATCCGCCGCGTGATCCAGATCCTGTCGCGCAGAACGAAGAACAATCCCGTCCTGATCGGCGAGCCCGGCGTGGGGAAGACCGCCATCGCCGAGGGCCTGGCGCAGCGGATCGTCGCCGGCGATGTGCCCGACGGGCTCCGGGACCGCACGGTCTGGGCTCTCGACATCGGAGCGCTGCTCGCTGGCTCCAAGTACCGCGGCGAGTTCGAAGAGCGGCTCAAGGCCGTGCTCACCGAGATCAAGGAGAGCAACGGCCGCGTGATCCTCTTCATCGACGAGCTCCACACGATCGTCGGTGCCGGTGCGGCGGAAGGCGCCGTCGATGCGGCGAACCTGCTGAAGCCGCTGCTCGCCCGCGGCGAGCTCCGCTGCGTGGGAGCGACCACGCTCGACGAGTACCGCAAGCACATCGAGAAGGACGCAGCGCTCGAGCGCCGCTTCGCGCCGGTCCGCGTGGACGAGCCTTCGGTCGAGGACACGATCGCCATCCTTCGCGGGCTGAAGGAGCGCTACGAAGCGCATCATGGCGTGCGGATCCGTGACGCCGCCCTCGTCGCGGCCGCTGTTCTCTCGCACCGCTACATCGCCGATCGCTTCCTGCCCGACAAGGCGATCGACCTCGTGGACGAGGCCGCGTCGGGCCTGCGGATGGAGATCGACTCCTCTCCGATCGAGCTCGACGAGGCCAACCGCCGCGTGATGCAGCTCGAAATCGAGCTGGCCGCGATGTCCAAGGAGGATGCCGCCACTCGCGACCCGCTCGAGAAGGCGCTCGCCGATGCCAAGGAGCATCGCGACGGCCTCGCTGCACGGTGGGCGAAAGAGAAGGGAGCGCTCGAGCGGATCAAGGATGCGACGCGCCGCCTCGACGAGCTTCGGAGCGAGGCGGAGCGGGCCGAGCGGGAAGGCAACCTCCAGCGCGTCGCCGAGATCCGGTACGGCGAGGTTCCCGAGCTCGAGCGAGAGCTCGAGGAGCGCACCGGCCCCGAGCATCCGATGGTCAAGGAGGAGGTCGACCAGGACGACATCGCGTCGGTCGTCGCCCGCTGGACCGGGATCCCTGCGGCTCGCCTGCTCGAGGGCGAAACCGAGAAGCTGATCCATCTCGAGGATCGTCTCCACCAGCGCGTGATTGGGCAGGACGAGGCGGTGTCCGCGGTCGCGAACGCGCTCCGGCGGTCGCGAACCGGCCTCCAGGATCCGAACCGGCCGAACGGCTCGTTCGTCTTCCTCGGCCCTACCGGCGTCGGCAAGACCGAGTTGGCGCGTGCGGTCGCCGAGGTCGTGCTCGACAACGAGCAGGCGATCGTGCGCCTCGACATGAGCGAATACCAGGAGCGCCACAGCGTCTCTCGTTTGATCGGTGCGCCGCCCGGCTACGTCGGCTACGACGAAGGCGGGCAGCTGACGGAGGCCGTTCGCCGCCGGCCTTACTCGGTCGTCCTGCTCGACGAGATCGAGAAGGCCCACCCCGAGGTGTTCGACGTGCTGCTCCAGGTTCTCGACGACGGACGACTGACCGACGGCCAGGGCCGCACGGTCGACTTCCGCAACGCGATCCTGATCATGACCTCGAACATCCGTTCCGCGGAGGCCATGCGCGACCACTTCCGCCCCGAGTTCCTGAACCGGATCGACGACATCGTCGTCTTCAAGCCGCTGTCACGTGAGCAGATTGCGGAGATCGTCGACCTCCAACTCACCCAGCTCCGGGAGAGGCTCGCCGAGCGTGAGCTCGAGCTCGAGCTGACCGATGGCGCGAAGGCCGTGATCGCGAACGAGGGCTGGGACGAGGCCTATGGCGCCAGGCCGCTCAGGCGTGCGATCGAGAGCCTGCTCGTGAACCGGCTTGCGCTCCGGCTGCTCGAGGGGGATTTCGCCGCTGGCGACACAGTTCTCGTCGACGAGCAGAACGGCGACCTCGTCTTCACGAAGACGGCGGCGATGACGGCAGGATCGGTCTAGAGCTCGACGTCGTCGAGGAACGCGCTCTGCCCCGCCACGGGCGGTGCGCCGTAGGCGAAGAGCACGACTTCGCTGTCGGTTTCGTTTCGCAGCTGAAGGGCCGTGCCGGGCTTGACGGAGACGACGCTCTGCGGTTCCAGGTCGAACCGCTCTGGCGGATCGCCGAGCAGGATGGTCAGAGTGCCCTCGATCACGACGAAGACCTCCTCCTGCGCACCCTCGCTATGGCGGCGCCCGCGAGCATGAGCCGGTAGCCGCCAGAACCGGGCCCTCGACTGCCCGAGCCCGGCCGCGGTCGTCAGATCGACGGTGTGGCGCGGCTCGTCGCTGCCAAAAGCCGGACGCTCCTCCCACCTGTGATCTCCGGCGGACGCGACGTCGTACGGCATCGCGGCATGAAATCACAACCGATGCCCGCGAGGTCAATGGTTCGCAGCCTTCGGCGTCGGGGTCGCCGAGATCGTGAAATCGGCGGCGTTCGCATTCGTATCGTGCCCGTCCGGGAGGCGAACGATGCTCGAGCCCGGCGCCGCCGTCGTCGGCGCCGCTGCCGCCGCGGAGCCCTCGACGAGTGCGTTTGTCGCGGTGCCCCAGCCGGCACTGTCGACGAGCGCGCCGGACGCGTCGCGGATCCCGGCGGCGCCGCCCGTCGCCGCGAGGCCCGCCGAGAAGGTCTGATCGGCCGCGACTGCCCCCTCGTATGCCGCGCCCCCGAGGAGATAGAAGCCACCTGGAGCCAGGGTCGTGCCGGTCGGGATCGTCGCGAGGGTCGTGTCGGAGGTACCGCTGGCCGACCGGTAGACGACCTTCCAACCTCCGATCTCGACCGCGTTTTCCCCGCTGTTCACGATCTCGACGAACTCATCTGCCGCCGAGGCCGTCGTGCCGGTCTCGATCTCGTTGATTCGAAGCGATGCCTGGGTCGGAAGGGACGTCTGGGCGACGCACGTGAACGTGACCGTCCCCGAGGTGTCGTACACCAACTTGAGGATCCCGTTCGTCGAGCACTTGGTACCGGAGAGTTGGTCGAGCGTCGAGAGTGCGGTGCCAGGCTCGCCCTTTGGTCCTGCAGCGCCCGCCGGCCCCGCCGGTCCCGTCGCGCCCGGACTGCCGCTCGGGCCCTGAGGGCCGGGAACGCCCTGAACCCCGGTCGCGCCCGCTGCCCCGGCCTGCCCTGCAGCGCCGGCAGGCCCCGCTGGGCCCTGTAGTCCACTCGCACCCGCATCGCCTTTCGAGCCTGCAGGCCCCGGGGCTCCGGTGGGTCCCTGCTCCCCTTTCGAACCGGATGCCCCCACAGCACCCGCCGGCCCTGTCGCACCAGTCGGTCCGCGCGTGCCCGCAGCGCCGTCAAGGCCTGCGGCGCCGGTCGGCCCCGTCGCTCCGGCCAGGCCTTGCGGCCCGGTGGCGCCGCTCGGCCCCGGAGGACCGGTCGGACCGGCCGGCCCAGTCTGACCGGTCGGGCCAGTCGGCCCGGCCGGCCCAGTCGGACCGGTCAGGCCGCGAACGCCTTCAGCCCCGCCAGGCCCGGCCGGCCCGGGACGCGCCGGCGCCGGAACAGGCCCGCGTGCGGTATGTCCCTCGACCGCTCGGCGCGTCTTCGATCGAGAGGAGGAGCAGGCCGCCTTGGTGCCGGCGATGTGCGTACAGCCGGGGACGGAAGCAGCCGC
This sequence comes from Gaiellaceae bacterium, assembly GCA_036271235.1. Taxonomy (GTDB): domain Bacteria; phylum Actinomycetota; class Thermoleophilia; order Gaiellales; family Gaiellaceae; genus PALSA-600. The sequence goes on along the minus strand of DATBBA010000027.1, from coordinate 25,659 downwards.
AGGACGCGCGCCGCCGTGCGTTGCAAAGGCCACGCCCGCCGCTGTCGCAAGCAACGCCGTCACGACGGCGACCGTGCGCTTCAGGCTCCAGTTCATCAGAGGCTCCCTTCTCGAAGTGTGTTGTCAGTAATGAATACAGAGTCGAGAAGAGGTGCTGCGGGAAGTGCACGCATCTGTTCCACTTCCGGCACAAAGGCGTTACAGAGTCCCGCTCGTCTACCGTCCGCAGCGTGCTCGTCATTGCCGCAACTCCGCTCGAGCTCGCCTTCGTCGAGAGCGCCGAAACGCTCTGCTGCGGCGTCGGGCCCGTAGAGGCGGCGGCCGCCACCGCCCGGGCGCTCGCGCACGGCCGGCACGAGGCCGTGCTCCAGATCGGGATCGCGGGCGCCCGAGCTCTCGAGCCGGGAACGATCGTGCTCGGCTCCGAGTCGGTCTACTGCGACCTTGTCGACCCGGCCCGGTCCTTCGTGCGGATCGACCGAGCAGCCCCCGACGAGACCCTCCTCGCAGTCGCCCGCACCGTGCTTCCCGAAGCCGCGGTGCTCCCGATAGCGACCAGTGCCCGCGTCGGCGGAGGGCATGACCTGTGCGACGTCGAGGCGATGGAGGGTTTTGGCGTCCTCCGCGCGGCGGCAGGGGCAGGCGTTCCCGCGCTCGAGCTTCGAGCTGTCTCCAATGCGTTCGACGCCGCCCGTGCGGCGTGGCGGATCGACGACGCGCTCGAGGCCCTCGCCCGTGCAGTCGGCGCTCTCCTCGAGGCCTTCGATGCCTGAGCTCCCCGCTGCCCTGCCGCCGGCGCAGCGGACGATCGGCCAGTTCATCGGAGAGACGATCCGCACCTACAGCGCGCATTTCTGGCGCGCGGTTCCGCTCGGAATCCCGCTTGCTGTCGCCGACCAGCTCTCCGTCCACCAATCGCCGAAGCTCCAGATCGTGATCTTCTGGGCTCTCGGGCCGCTCGTCGTCGCCGCCTACGTCCGGGCAGTCTCGATTGTCTACGAGGTGCGCCCGGCGTTGACTCCCTATCTCGTCGGACTGCTGATCTACGCTCCGTTCCCGATCCTCAGGGCTGCGTTCTTCCTGCCCGGGATCGCCTGGTTCGCGCTGATCGGCCTCGCCGTTCCTGCCGCGCTCGTGGAACGGCTCCGTTTCCGCGAGGCGTTGATCCGCGGCCGGAGGCTCGGCGCGGCGGACTACGTCCACTCGCTCGGCTCGCTCGCCTCCCTCGTGATCGTCGTCGGGATCGCCGAGATCACCCTCACGGCCTTGCTGCACTCGCAGAGCGGGAACAGTCAGCGCGTGGCTCTGCTCCTGGCGGATCTGATCCTGAGTCCGCTCCTCTTCCTGGGCGGCGCGCTGCTCTACCAGGACCAGGCAGCGAGGGTAGGCTCGCGGCACCCCAACTCGAGGAGCGCGCGCGATGCCGACCTACATCCTCCTGTCGACCCTGACCCAGCAGGGCGTCCAGACGCTGAAGGCCAATCCTGAGCGCCTCCTCCAGGTGAACCAGGACATCGAGGAGTTCGGCGTCAGGGTGCTCCACCAGTGGGCGACGCTCGGAGAGTTCGACTTCGTGAACGTGGTCGAGGCAGCCGACATCGAGACGATCGCCAGGGCCTCCGTCTCCATCGCCGCCAGGGGCTCGGTCCGGATCGAGACACTGCCTGCGCTCGACGTCGGCGACTTCCTTAGAAATTTCTAAGAAAACGCAAACCCGTACTTTTGGACAGTTGTGACGCGGCGGTGACGAATGTAGAACTCGCGCGCTATGCGCGACCCGCGGATCGACGATCTTGCGTGCCTGCTCGTCGACCGTTCGGTCGGCGTCGAGCCGGGCTGGCAGGTGTTCGTACGCTCGACCCCGCTCGCGCGGCCACTCGTAGATGCCGTACAGGAACAGATCGCGCGGCGCGGCGCCTATCCGATCCTGCACCTGTCCTGGGAGATGATCGGCGGGCCGTTTGCGCGCGAGGCGCCGCTGGAGCTGCTTGCGAAGCCCGCTCCGCTCCTGCTGCGCGCCTGGGAGGAGTGCGACGCGTTCATCTCGATCTCCGCCTCGGAGAACGTCCGCGAAGGCTCCGAGCTCTCGCCGGAGCGCCGCCGGCTGCTCCAGCAGCGGATGGAGCCCCTGCGGCGGCGGCAGATGGCGATGGAGGTTCCGTGGGTCATCTGCGAGTTCCCGACGAACGCCGCAGCCCAGGAATCCGGCCTGACGCTCCACGAGTACGAGGAGTTCGTCTACGGCGCCGTTCTTCGGGACTGGGATGCCGAGGGCAGGAGGATGGCCGGTATCGCCTCGCTCTTCGACGGCGCCGAGGAGGTGCGGATCGTCGGAGAGCGCACCGACCTGACGCTCTCGCTTGCGGGCCGCAAGGGCGCAATCGACGACGGGCACATCAACATGCCGGGTGGCGAGGTCTTCTACTCCCCGATCGAGGATTCGGCCGAGGGCGAGATCACCTTCTGCGAGTTTCCGGCCCTGTACTTCGGGCACGAGGTCTCCGGGGTCCGTCTCGTCTTCGAGGCGGGGCGGGTCGTCGAGGCGAGCGCCGCCACAGGCGAGGAGTTCCTGCTGCGGACGCTCGACACCGACGACGGCGCGCGGCGGCTCGGGGAGCTCGGCATCGGCTGCAATCCGGGCATCCAGCGATTCAGCAAGAACGTCGGTTTCGACGAGAAGATCGACGGCACCGTGCACCTCGCGATCGGCAACTCGTACTCGTCGACGGGCGGCACGAACATCAGCAGCGTCCACTGGGACATGGTGAAAGACCTCCACAACCGAGGCCGTATCTACGTGGACGGGACGCTCGCGCAGGAGGGCGGCCGCTGGGTCGCTCTCGAGACTGCGGCGAGTTAGAAGCTCTCACACGCTGAAGCCTTGAGCGGCTCGAGGCTTCATTGTGTGACGTCTTCGTATCCGGCCGCGGCGATCTCGCCTGCGAGGCGGGCGTTGCCTTCGATCAGCGCCCGGTTGGCGCTGAGCGTCCGGCCCCCGCTCTCGCGATGGAGCCAGGAGAGGACGAAGGGCGTGACGGCACCGCCCCGGATCCCGCCGGCCTCGGCTTCCCCGAGCGCCTGCATGATGAGCGGCTCGACATCGTCGAGGCTGTCGTCCGGGGGGCGGCCGAGCAGAAGCCCGCCGCCCCCGAGCGCCCAGTGTGCCCGGGCGATTTTCGACGCCTCGCGCGCGGCCTCGACGCGAGCCGAGACGGGAGGGCCCCCGTGCGCCGAGTAGAAGAGCGGCAGCTCGTCGGTCCTCCACCCGAGCACCGGCACGCCTAGCGTCTCCAGCAGCTCGGCCGTGGAAGGTACGTCGAGCAACGACTTCACCCCGGACGAGACGACGAGCACAGGCGTTCTCGCGAGCGCGTCGAGGTCGGCGGAGACGTCGGGCGGCGCCGGCCAGCCACGGTGGACTCCCCCGAGCCCGCCCGTGGCCATCACCGAGACTCCCGCTGCCCGGCAGGCCGCGAGCGTCCCGCCGACCGTCGTCGCACCCACGACTCTCTGGACGATCGCGGCGGCGAGGTCGCGCGGGCCGAGCTTCCGGGCCTCGAGGTCAAAACGGGCAAGCTCGTCCGCGGTGAGTCCCACGACGAGCTCGCCGTCGAGCACGCCGATCGTCGCCGGCACCGACCCGCCCGCCCTCACCGCGCGCTCGGATGCGAGCCCGACCTCGACGCCCTCCCCGGGCGGAAACCCGTGGGCGACGAGGGTCGTCTCGAGCGCCACGACACCGCGGCCCGCCGCCAGGGCCTCGCGCACCTCTTCGGCGATGCGGATCACGGCATCGCTCCGAGCCTGGCACAGCACCGTGCCGCAGCCGAGAGGCCGAGCTCGACGCCACCGACGAGGAAGCCTGCGGCGAATGCGTCGCCGGCTCCGGTTGGATCGACGACATCGGTCGGAAGTGCTGGATGCTCCACGCCGGCCACGTTAACCCCAAGCGGCCCCCGCTTGATCACCCAGGCGGTATCGATCGCACCGAACGCCTCCTGCTCGCGCTCGGTGGCGAAGACGAGGTCCGGAGCGGCGGCACGGACACGAGCCCTGAAGGCCTCGTCGATCAGGCTCCACGAGGAGAGATCGAGCGAGACGGGGGCCCCGTAGCCGCGTGCGAGCTCGACGGCCCTCAACGCTGCCTGCGCTCCCGGCTCGAGGAGCAAGGCATAGCCCGAGAGATGAAACCGGTCGCAGTCGAACCAGGCCGGCTCGAGCTCGGCTGGATCGAGCTGCGTCGCCGAGCCGCGGTCCGAGGCCATCGAGCGCTCGCCGCTCGAGGCGATCGAGATCACGACGCCGTTTCGGCCCTCGACGGGGCCGCACAGCTCGACACCGTGGCCTGCCAGCTCGCGCGAGGCGAGCTCACCCGCGCCGTCCGCACCTCGTTTTCCCACGAACCGTGAGACAGCCCCGAGGGCGGCCGCCCACGCGGCGACGTTCGCTCCCTGCCCGCCGGCCCCGACGCGGGTCGTTGCAGGCCGATCGTCCCCGGTGAGGAGAGGGTCGTCCAGCTGTACGACCACGTCGAGGATCAGATCCCCGAGGGAGACGAGGCGCATGCGTAGGATGGTCTCATGGACGCCAAGCGGCCGTGGCGGAGGCCACCTTTGCGGTCGTTTGCGCTCGGCGGCGTCGTCGGAGCAGCGGGCACGATCGCCACGCTACGGCGGCTCAGGAGGTCGCAGGGCGGGCGCATTGCTGCGGGGCTCGGGGCCTTCGAGGACGCGCCGTGCTTCCGCGAGTTCGCCGCCGAGCATCGGCACGATGCGCCGGCCGCTGCAAGCGAGCCTGACTAGCCGGGCCAGGCGCCTGGTACCCTTCCGCGTCCCATGCCGTTCTACGAGTACAAGTGTCCGAACGGGCATCTACTCGAGGTGTTCCACGGCATGAGCGAGCCGGGCCCTCGGAAATGCGAAGTCTGCGGTGCTGCGCCGATGGAGCGAGTGCTCTTTCCGGTTGCCGTCCACTACAAGGGCTCCGGGTTCTACTCGACCGACTACGGCCGGGGCGGGAAGAAAGCCTCGAAGGACTCGGGCTCTTCCTCGGAGTCGGGTAGCGGCTCGTCCGGTGGCGGCGAGTCTTCAGGCGGCGGCTCGAGCAGCGACAGCGGCTCCTCCTCGAGCTCCGGCAGCTCGTCGAGCTCGAGTGGCGACTAGTCCCTCTTTTAGAAGCCCGCGCACGATGAAGCCTTGAGCCGTGCGGACACGCTGGACGGCGCGAGGCCCCGTACGCCGTCGTGAAAAGAGGCAAGCTCTTCCCGTGCCCTCGCGCCTGATCGACGAAGCGTCTCATGGTGTGAGAGCGTCTTACTGGAGGGGGTGCCCGGTGCGGCAGCCGGGCCCGAATGTCCCGGTCGGCGGCTGCGGGGCAGAGAGCCCGGCCCACATCGCGAGGACGTTCCTGTTGTCCTCCGACGGCACGAGCACCGATGAGCCCCCGACGGTCTCGGGGTCGCCGCCGAGCCGGCAGTAGAGCGTGTGCGACGAGGACGACCGGAACTTCACCCAGCCGAGCTCGAGCAGCTGCCACGGCGAAAGGTCGGTCGTCAGCGGCTTCATCAGCGACGTGCCGTCGAACGGCAGGTCGAGGAACGTGGAGAACGACGTGAGCTTCGCCGTCGCGGCCTGGGCGACCGCCTGCTGCCTGGCGCCGCGGGTGAGATCGTTCTCGCCCGGATCGAGCTGGTTCTCGCGGATGCGCGAGTAGATCAATGCCTGTTCGCCGGTCATGTGCTGCGTGCCTCGGTGAAAGCGCCAGCCCTTCCACTGCAGGCAACGGGCTTCGGTCGGATACGGACAGTCGAACCGGTTCGAGCGGATCGCCTCCGGCACGTTGATCGTGATGCCGCCCTCGGCGTCGATCAGATCCTTGAAGCCGTTGAAGTCGACGATCACCGCGTGGTCGACCGCGACGCCGGTGAACTCGTGCACCGTCTTGATCGCGAGCGCGGCGCCGCCTGCCTGGTAGGACGCGTTGATCTTCGTGTTCCCGACGCCGGGGACCTCCACGAGCAGATCACGCGGGATCGACAGATACGAGAGCTTGTGATGTGCGGGATCGGTGCGAACGAGCAGGATCGAGTCCGCGTGCCTGTCGCCGCTGCGGCCCGAGGCAGTCGAGCTGTCGGTGCCGAGAAGCAAGATCGTCGTGCCGTGCGAGAGGAGGAAGCCGTTGCTCTTCGCAAGCTGCGCCTTCGCGCCATGCTCCTTGGCGAACCTCTTGTTCGCGTCAGAGGCTCCGCTCTGAAACGAGAGGAATCCCACGATCCCCCAGCCGATCGCGAGCACGACGAGTCCGAGCGCGGCAAGCACGGCCAGCGTCTTCCACGACCGTCCTCCGAGGCGGAATCTGCTGCGCTGCCGCCGCGTTGTCGTCTTTTTCGGCGCGGTGCGCGGGCTGCTGGTCTTCCCGGGTACCGCCGGCACCTTGCCCTTCACGCGACCACCGCGGTAGACGCGATAGGGCTTGTCCTTCGACGCCATCCGTCGGAGTAGGGTACCCGCCGACGTGGCTGGCAGGCGTGTGATCGGTGTTGATCTCGGCGGGACGAAGATCCTTGCCGCCGTCATCGACCTCTCGGGACGGATCGAGCGGCAGATCGAGCGTCCGACGCCTGTCGACTCCCAGGACGAGATGATCGAAGCCGTCGTCGGCGCCGTCCTGGAGTTGCGGACAGGGGATACGGCCGCGGTCGGATTCGGCGTTCCCGCACGGATCGACTCGCGCACCGGCGTCGCGCTCGGGGCAGTGAACACCCCGCTAGGGGACATCGTCCTCGAGGAGGTGCTCGCGCGGCGGATCGGGCTGCCGGTCGGGGTGATCAACGATGGGAGCGCTGCGGCCCTCGCGGAGTTCCTGCACGGAGCCGGCCGCGGGACACGGAACCTCGTGCTCCTGACGCTTGGCACGGGAGTCGGCGGAGGGTTGATCCTGGAAGGACAGCTGTACCGCGGCTGGTCGGAGGTCGGCCACATGGTCATCGTCGAGGACGGCGAGCCCTGCCAGGGCGCGTGCACCGGGAACGGCCACGTCGAGTCGTACTGTTCCGGCAATGCTGCCGACCGGCTCGCGAGGGAGGTCCTCGGGCCGGACGCGACGGCGTACGACCTGGTCGAGCAGCGCCATCCTGCACTCCGCCGGATCGGTCGGCATCTCGGCGCCGCGGTGAGCTCGCTCGTGAACCTCTTCGACCCCGACGTCGTCGTGATCGGTGGTGGGTTCGGCGTCGCTGCGGGCTCGCTCCTGCTCGACCCCGCGCGCGAGGTGATTTCAACGGAAGCGCTGTCGCCTGCAGGCACCTCCGTCCGAGTCGCCGTCGCCGAGCTCGGGTCTGCCGCCGGCGTGATCGGCGCCGGGCTCGTGGCGTTCGAGGCCCTGGACTAGAGCCGCAGATGCCGCTCGCGGTCTGTGCGACTCCGATCGGGAACCTCGCGGACATCACGCTCCGGGTGCTCGAGGAACTCCGCGAGGCCGACGTCATCCTCTGCGAGGACACCCGGCACACGCGGCTGCTGCTCGACCGGCATGGGATCTCGGGGTGGCTCGTTTCGCTCCACGAGCACAACGAGGCGGAGCGCGTCGCCGAGCTCGTGCCGCGGCTCGAGGCGGGAGAGCGGATGGCTCTCGTCTCCGACGCAGGCATGCCCGGGATCTCTGATCCGGGTGGCGGCCTCATCCGGGCCGTCCTGGCCGCCGGGGTGGCGCTGACCGTGCTCCCCGGCCCTTCCGCGGTCGAATCCGCGCTTGTCGCGAGCGGATTCGTGGCGGAGCGGTTCACGTTCGTCGGCTTCCTGCCGCGGAAAGCATCGGAACTCGAGGCGCTGTGGAGCGAGCTCCTCTCGACGCCTTGGCCGGTGGTCGCATTCGAATCGCCCCGCCGACTGGCTGTCTCGCTGCGGTCGCTGGCGGCGGCCCTACCCGACCGGCCGGTTGCTGTCTGTCGCGAGCTGACGAAGCTCTTCGAGGAGGTCGTCCGGGGCCCGGCCGCCGAGCTCGCATCACGGTTTGCAGAGGCTCCTCGCGGGGAGATCACGCTCGTTCTCGGGCCCGGCGAGCCCGCAGCGGCTGCCGACCCCCTCGCCGTCGCGGCGGCGCTCGAGGCGGTCGCCGAGCTCGTCGCTGCGGGAACACCCCGGAAGACCGCAGCAGAAGTGATCGCCCGTCTGACTGCGCTCTCCCGCAACGAGCTCTATCGGGGATCATTGTGACAACTTTGTAATCTCTATTGACAACGTCCGACCACCCCTCTATCGTGTCGAACATCTGTTCGCAAGTTTGGCAACACGATTCGACGACACGAAGTTCAGAAGGGGATTCCTCATGGGGTCCCTCGAGACAAGGGGGTTCAGATGCGCCGATTCCTGCTCGTGCTACTCACCGCGCTCGCAGTCGCAGGCCCTGCGAAGGCCTGGACATGGCCTGCGAGCGGTCCCGTCCTGCTGCCGTTCTCGTTCGATCCCGATCACCCGTACAACGCGGGGCAGCATCGCGGGATCGACGTGGGGGGAGCCGCGGGAGAGACGATCGCGGCCCCTGCCGGCGGCGTGGTCTCGTTCGCGGGGACGGTTCCGGGAAGCGGGAAATCGGTCACGATCCTCACTCCGGACGGGTGGTCTGTGACACTTACGCAGTTGGGCTCCATCGCCGTGGCGAAAGGAGCGACGGTGGGCGAAGGGGACACGGTCGGAACGATCGGACCGAGCGGAGATGCCGAGGTCAGCGGCGCCTATGTGCAACTCGGCGTACGGCACGCTGACCAGGATCAGGGCTACGTCGATCCGCAGACGCTGCTTCCCGCACGGCCGGCTACGGTGTCCAGCCCGGCCGTCGCCGATCCCGGATCGCCGCCGGCCGCAGCACCGGTTCAGGCACCCGTGATCGCCACGCCGAGCGACGGTTCGGCGGCAACCCTCGATTCGACACCGACCGCTGCCGCCGCTCCGTCGACCTCGCCGGCTATCCCGGCGGCCGCCCTCGTGCCGGTGGCGGCCGCCTCCGGTTCCTCGTCAAGCCAGAGCACTTCCGGGCAGGACACGGCTGCATCGGCGCCGATCGCGGGCCCCGCGCATCCTGCCCGGGGCGCGACGCTCGCAACGGCGCGGTCGAAACGCCCGGTCGTGGTCCATCCCGTCATCGTGAAGCCTGCGATCCCTGCCGCTCGCCCGGCGGCGCAGGTGCCGGTGGTGCGGGCTCGTGTTCCGCGCTCGACTCTCCGCGCCTCCACCACGGGGTCGCGCACCGGCGACATCCGGCCTGTCGCGCGTGTACGCGTGGTACGGAGCCAAGAACAGCCTGCGACGCCCCTCGTCGTGCCCCTGAGCGTCTCGACGTCATCGGCGCGGCGATCGCGCACGATCGAGCATCGGCCACGCGCATCGGGTCGACATGCGGCGCGGCCCGCGACACCGCAGTACGTCCGCACGGCCGAACCGCTCGTCGTTCAGGACCCCGTCGCGGTCGCGCACGTCGCACCGCAGGTTGCAACGCCGCACGTGTCTCGCGGCGGACGTCCTTTGTCGGGGACGGCGGTGGTTCGGCACTCCGGCCATGGACTTGGTCTGACCCGGTGGCTTGCCGTGGTGCTCCCGGCGGTCCTCACGCTGGTGCTGGTGGTGGCGCGGCGCCGACCGGGCACTCGCGCACCCCTTCGTATGATGGGCGCCGATGAGTTCTCGGCGGAAGATCCTGGTCGCACCGGCGTGGCCCTATGCGGCGGGGCATCGGCACCTTGGCCACGTGGCGGGCTTCGGAGTCCCCTCGGACGTCTTCGCCCGATATCACCGGTTGCGCGGCAACGACGTCCTCATGGTGAGCGGGACGGACGAGCACGGCACGCCCGTGATGGTGGCCGCAGACCGGGAAGGGAAGTCCGCCGGTGAGGTCGCGGACTACTACAACCAATCGTTTCGCGAGGACTTCCAGAGGCTGGGACTCTCGTATGACCTGTTCTCTCGCACGACGACGCTCAATCACGAGCGTGTCGTACAGGACGTCTTTCGCACCCTGTACGAACACGGAGCGATCGTGGAGCGCGAGATGCTCGTCTCCTTCTCGCCCGCCACGGGGCACACGCTCCCGGACAGGTACATCGAGGGCACCTGCCCCATCTGCGGCTATCCGGAGGCCCGGGGCGACCAGTGCGACAACTGCGGCAACCAACTGGATCCGACCGACTTGATCAATCCGAGATCACGCATCGACGGCTCCATCCCCGAGTTCCGCGAGACGAAGCACCTCTTCCTCGACCTGCCGCAGTTCGCCGAGCGGCTGAGGGAGTGGATCGCCTCCCACGACGACTGGCGTCCGAACGTACGGAACTTCTCGCTCGCGCTGCTCGACGAGATCAGGCCTCGGCCGATCACCCGTGATCTCGACTGGGGGGTCCGCATTCCCGTCCCGGGTTACTCGGAGGACGAGAACAAACGGATCTATGTCTGGTTCGACGCGGTGATCGGTTACCTCTCGGCCTCGATCGAGTGGGCCGCCGCCACCGGGGATCCGGATGCCTGGCGCGAGTGGTGGCAGAACCCCGATTCGGAGCACTACTACTTCCAGGGCAAGGACAACATCGTCTTCCACACCGTGATCTGGCCGGCGATGCTGCTCGGGTACGGCGAGGGCGGGCAGTACGGGGCCGGTCGGGGCGAGCTCCAGCTCCCGACGAACGTCGTCGCGACCGAGTTCCTGACCTTCGGGGGCGAGCAGTTCTCGGCAAGCCGGGGCCGTTCGATCTTCGTCCGGGACTTCCTCGACCGGTTCGACGCCGACGCGCTCCGCTACTACCTCGTCGCCGCGAGCCCCGAGACGCAGGACACCGAGTTCACCTGGGCTGAATTCGTGCGACGCAACAACGACGAGCTCCTTGCGAACTGGGGAAACCTCGTCAACCGGACGATCACGAACGCCCACCGGAACTTCGGGGTGGTCCCGGAGCCAGGTGAGCTGACTGCGCAGGACCAAACGCTCCTCGCGACGATCGACGCAGGATTCGAGGAGGTTGGCTCACTGATCGAGCACGGACGCTTCCGTGCGGGTCTTGGCGAGGCGATGCGTCTCTCATCTGAGGTGAACCAGTACCTCAGCGACACAGCGCCGTGGGCTCTCGTCAAAACGGATCGCGAGCGAGCGGGAACCGTGCTGTACGTCGCCCTTCGCGCCGTGGACAGCCTCAAGACCATCTTCACGCCGTTCCTACCCCATACCTCGCAGACGCTCCACGAGCTTCTCGGCTACGAGGGCTGGCTCGCGGGGCCGCTCGCGTTCCGTGAGATCGACGAAGGCGGCGGACGAACGCATCAGGTGCTCACGGGCGACTACGCAACCTGGACCGGGACATGGCAGCCGAGCGAGCTCGAGCCGGGCCAGCAGCTTCGCGAACCAACGCCGCTCTTCCGCAAGCTCGATCCGTCGATCGCCGAGGAGGAGCCCGACGCGGCATGATCGACACGCACGCGCACCTCGATCCGGCCGACGTCGACGAGGTCCTGGCCCGGGCCCGGGAGGCAGGGGTACAGCGTGTCGTCACCGTGGGGACGTCGGTCGCCGACGCCCGGCTGGCGCTCGAGCTCGCCTCCTCTCACGACGGGGTGTACGCGGCACTCGGAATCCACCCGCACAACGCTGGTCGGGAAGACGGTCAGGAGAACGGGGCCGGTCGTCAGGACGGCGCGAATGACCTGGCCGGGTCGCTCGACGAGCTCCGCGAGCTCCTCGGCCACGAACGCGCGGTCGCGGTCGGTGAGACCGGGCTCGACTACTTCCGCGACTACGCCCCGCACGACGCTCAGCGGCAGCTCTTCGAAGGCCAGCTCGCGCTTGCGAGCGCGCTCGGAAAGCCGGTCGTGATCCATACCCGCGCCGCCGACGACGACACGCTCGCGGCGCTGAAGGCTTTCGACGGCACCGTGATCCTCCACTGCTTCTCGTCACCGGCACTCCTCGAGCCTGCCCTCGAGCGTGGCTGGTATGTGTCCTTCGCCGGCAACGTCACGTACCCGAAGGCCCCCGAGCTCCGCGAAGCGGCCAAGCGCGTTCCGGCCGATCGCCTGCTCGCAGAGACCGACAGTCCCTATCTGGCGCCGCAGCCTGTGCGCGGCGGGCGGAACGAGCCCGCCTACGTGATGCACACGCTCGCGGCGCTGGCGGAGGCCCGGGGCGACGAGGTGGGGGAGCTCGAAGCACGCATCGATGCGAACGCAACTGCCGCGTTCGCCCTGTGAACGTCGTCCCGAAGAAGTCGCTCGGTCAGCACTTCCTCGTCGACGAGAACATCCTCGGCGTCATCGGCCGTCTCGCAGACCTGCAACCCCGCGATGTCGTGCTCGAAATCGGTCCTGGTCTCGGCAGCCTCACCCGGTACCTCGCGGACCGCGTCGCATCCGTTCACGCCGTTGAGGTCGACCGTACGCTCGAGGCGTCGCTGCTTCGCATCCCGAACACGACAATCCACTGGGGTGACGCCCTCGCGCTCGACCTGAACGCGTTCGACCCGGCGCCGGACAAGCTCGTCGCGAATCTCCCGTACAACATCGCCACGCCGCTCGTCGTCGAGAGCCTCGACCGCCTCCCGTCGATCTCGGCCTGGTGCGTGATGGTTCAGCGAGAGGTCGCCGATCGCTTCTTCGCTGCTCCGGGCACGAAGGCCTACGGTGCCGTTTCCGTGCTGATCCGGCTCGCGACCGAGCGCACCGGCTTTCATCCGGTTTCACGTGAGGCCTTTCGGCCCCGACCGAACGTCGAGTCGGCCCTTGTCGCGTTCCGTCGTGTTCGCCCCGGCATCGATCCGAAGGTGAAGCGTCTTGTCGAGGCAGCGTTCGCCCATCGCCGCAAGACGCTCGCCAACTCGGTCGCGCTTTCGGGCCTTCTCTCACGCGATCGCGCCGAGGCGGCACTCGGACAAATCGGACGGGATCGCGCCGTCCGCGCGGAGCAGCTCGATCCCGAGGAGTTCGTCTCGCTCGCGGCCACGCTCGCATGATCACCGCGAAGGCGCCCGCAAAGATCAACCTCGCACTTGTCGTCGGCCCGACCCGCGACGACGGCCTCCACGAGGTCGCGACGATCCTCCAGCGGGTCGAGCTCCACGACACGATTTCGCTCGAGCCCTCGGACGAGCTCACGATCGAGGGGTACGGGGACGACACGATCGTTCGCCGCGCGCTCGAGGCGGTCGCTGCAGCCGCAGGTGTGCCTCCGGCGTGGCGGGCACACATCCAGAAGCGCATTCCCGTCGCTGCGGGGCTCGGAGGCGGGAGTTCCGACGCTGCGACTGCAATCCGGCTCGCCGCCGAGCTCGTCGACGAGCCGTTGCCACAAGCCGAGCTCAACGCGATTGCGCGAAGCCTCGGCGTCGACGTCGCCTTCTTCCTGGAGCCGGGTCCGCAGCTCGGCCTCGGCGACGGCACCGCGCTTCGGCCCCTCGCGCTGCCGCAGGACTACACCGTCGTGCTGCTGCTTCCGCACGGCGAGACCAAGCCGTCGACCCGGGAGGTCTACTCCCGGTTCCGCGGCGAAGCGGGATTCGACGAGCGACAGACGCGTGTGAGGGAAATCTCGGAGGCCGGAGACCAGGCGAATCTCGCGGCGCTCCCGGCGAACGACCTCGCGCAGTCAGCGCTCTCGGAGCGATTCTACGAGCTCGGAGCCTTCCGGTCCGACGTGAGCGGAGCGGGCCCGGCGGTCTACGCCCTCTTCACCGATCGACCGGCCGCGGAGCGCGCCGCCGCCGCCGTGGCCGGCCTTGGCGAAACCTGGCTGACCAGGCCGGCGTGGTAGCTTTGATGCGATGACTTCGAGTCCCACGGTGGTTGATCACGGAGGCTCCGAGTCTCAGGGCTACCTGCGGACGCATCGACTGAGGCTGACCCTCTGGATCGGGGCGATCGAGGGCTTCCTGACCCTCATCGGCTGGTTTCCGGAGCTCGCTGTCGTACTGCTCGCTGTGCTGGCGGTCGGTTTCTACGTGGTTGTGGGACGCACGTACGAATCGAGCCTGGCCCGCCATCTCGCGTGGATCTTCGCGGCCTCCCAGCTCGTCGCGTTGCTCATTCCTGCGGTGCTCGCAGTCGCGGAGCGGTTCGTCGCGATCGGAGCCGTCGTTCTGATCGCGGTCGCGGCGCTGGTTGTGCTTTTCCTCGAGCGCGACCGGTTGTAGCGGCGTCCACCCAACCCTCTGGCGTTGCGGAGGGCTGCACCTATACTCGGCCTCAGTGGGGCGTAGCCAAGCGGTAAGGCAGCGGGTTTTGGTCCCGCGATCCCAGGTTCGAATCCTGGCGCCCCAGCCATCGATCCCGCCCACGTGAGCGACACCCCGACCGCAGCAGTCGTCATGGCCGCCGGCTTAGGAACGCGGATGCGTTCCGCTGTGCCGAAGCACTTCCACACCCTGCTGGGGCGTCGCCTCGTCGACTGGGTGATCCTCGCGGCGCAGTCCGCCGGCGCTGGTCGCGTCGTCGTCGTCTGCTCACCCGAGAGCGAGCACGCCTTCGCCGGCATCGAAACCGCGGTCCAGCGAACTCCGCGCGGCACCGGAGACGCCGTTGCCTCTGCGCGCGAGACGCTCGCGGGGTTCGACGGCGACGTGCTCGTTCTGAACGGTGACGTTCCGGGTCTTACCGCCGGGCTCCTCCACGAGCTGCTCGAGAGCCACCGCACGGCGAAGGCCGCGGCGACAGTCCTTACGTTCGAGCCGGCCGACCGCCGAGCCTACGGCCGCGTCGTTCGTGATCCCTCCGGCTACGTCACGAAGATCGTCGAGGCCGGGGACGCCACCGGCGAGGAGCTGGCGCTCTCCGAGGTCAACTCGGGCATCTACGTCTTCGAGAGCGCGAAGCTCTGGCCCGCACTCGACCGCCTCGAATCGCGTAACGCACAGGGCGAGCTGTACGTCACCGACACGATCGGCATCCTCGTCGGCGATCGCGAACGAGTCGCCGCCCACCTCGCCACCGACCCGTTCGAGGTGGAGGGCATCAACACGCGCGAGGAGCTCGCACTTGCCGCAGCCGGCATGCGCGACCGGATCAACCGGGCGCACATGCTCGCCGGCGTGACCCTCGTCGATCCGGCCTCCACGTGGATCGACCCGGACGTCGCGATCGAGCAGGACGTAACCATCCACCCGTTCGTCGTTCTCCGTGGACGGACGACCGTCGAGACGTTCGCGGAGATCCATCCACATTGCGTCGTGACCGACGCGCGAATCGGACCGGGAGCGACGGTGGGGCCGTTCTGTTACCTTCGCCCGGGCACGGTCCTCGAGGGACAAGCGAAGGCGGGAACATTCGTGGAGATCAAGAACTCGACCATCGGGCCGCGTGCAAAGGTGGCTCACCAGTCGTATATCGGGGACGCCGACATCGGGGCGGACACGAATATCGGGGCCGGTGCCATCACGGCGAACTTCGCCCATCAGCCCGGAAAGCCGAAGGGACGCACACGGATCGGGGAGAACGTCAGGACCGGGATCCAGAATGGCTTCGTCGCCCCAGTCGAGGTTGGAGATGGAGCATGGATCGCAGCCGGATCGACGATCACGAAGGATGTCCCCGCCGACGCGCTCGCGGTCGCACGTTCCCGCCAGGAGAACAAGGAGGGGTATGCCGCTCGGCAGCGGGACGACTGAGCTCGTGCTTCCTGGGCTCGACGATGCGGAGCTCACGTCAGTGACGCAGCCGCAGCCTGGGCACTGGATCGAGCGGGGCCCCCAGAAGCGGCTCATGGTCTTCGCCGGACGCTCCCATCCGGAGCTGGCCGAGGCGATCGCCGAGCAGCTCGGGGTCGAGCTCGGTGCTGTCGAGACGGCCGAGTTCGCGAACGGCGAGACCTACGTGCGCTTCGACGAGTCGATTCGCGGCTCCGACATCTTCCTTGTCCAGACGGGCTGCAGCCCGATCGACCGAAACCTCATGGAGCTTCTGCAGATGATCCAGGCTGCGAAGCTCGGGTCGGCAAAGAGGATCACGGCGGTCATCCCGCTCTTTCCGTATGCACGCCAGGATCGGAAGGCGAAGCCTCGCGAGCCGATCACGGCGAGGCTCGTCGCCGACCTGCTCCAGGTCGCCGGTGCCGACCGAATCCTGACGATGGATCTTCACGCCGGACAGATCCAGGGCTTCTTCACGATCCCGGTCGACCACATGACCGCTCTGCCACTCTTCGCGCGTCATTTCCGCGATCTCGGCCTCCACGGCGAAGGAGTGGTCTCCGTCTCGCCCGACACCGGGCGGGCGAAGCAGGCAGAGCGCTTCGCCGAGATGATCGAGTCAGACTTCGCGATCATGCACAAGACACGACCGGCGCGCGACGTGGCCAGGGTCACCGAGGTGGCCGGCCGTGTGAACGGCAAGCGGGCGATCATCGGCGACGACGTGATCATGACGGGGCAGACGATGCTCGCGAACGTCAGAGCACTCGAGGAGCATGGTGCGACCGACGTCTGGATGTTCGCCACCCACGGCGTGTTCTGCGGCGACATCCTCGAGCAGTTCGCCGCCGACGAAGGGATCAAAGGCATCGTCGTCACGGACACGGTTCCGCTCGACCCGCTTTCGCGCCCCGACAAGCTCACCGTGCTCCCCGTCTCGAACCTCCTCGCGGAGACGATCATGAACGTCTTTGCCGACGACTCGGTCTCGGCGATCTTCGGCGGCGAGAACCAGCTCTTCTAACGTCTGGTACCGGCTACTGGTCGCGCGGCGCGTCGCCGGTCGCGACGACCCGGGCTTCGTACAGCCGGACGCGGCCGCCCAGCGTGCCCATGCAGGGAGCGCACGTCGACTCCTCGATCTTCCACGCGCACTCGCCGAAGTGCTTCCGGCATTCACGGTCGGCCTGCGCATCGAGCTCGCGAGGCGAAAAGCCACGGAGGGTGAAGACGAAGGACTCGGGCTCGGAAGCGGCCATGTAAGGGACACCATACATCGCCGTGTGGCCCTTTCGCCCTTATCCGTGGCTGTTTAAATCGGGAGACCCGCCTCCCGCCCCAATGGCATCGAGGCTAGCGGCGGAGGTGTGACGCGCGGGTACCAGTTTCGTGGGACGGGTCCGTCGATTCATCGACGCAGGAATCCGATTCGGAGGATAATCCGCATTGTTCTCGCGAGGGGGAAATACGTATAGTCGGACGAGAGTTCTGGGATCGCCACCAAACGGAGGTTTCAATGCTTCGTAACAAGATCGGGCGCCGCATCGGGCTTGGAATTGCCGGGCTGGCACTCGCAACAGCACTGATCGCTCCTTCGGCGTTCGGTCACACGAGCGTGACGAAGCCGAAGCTCATCGGCAACCCGAAAGCGGGCAAGGGATCGTTTTCGAGCACGTGCGGGGCGTGTCACGTGCTGAAGGCCGCCGGGGCTGTCGGCAATATCGGGCCGAACCTCGACAAGGTCGGACCGGCGCTGACGGAGGCCACGATCATCAAGGCAATCACGAACGGCGGCGCCACCGTGATGACGAAGGCCGCCGCGGCCAAGTACACGACGACGATGGTCGCCTACAAGGGAAGTCTCACCCCGACGGTGATCAACAACATCGCGGCGTTCGTCTACACCTCGACGCACAAGTGAGCTGAGCCGGGCCGCGCGGCCCGGATTCTGCGGATCGAGCGGGCGGCACGAGCCGCCCGCTCGTCGTTCTGGCCCGGGATCACCGCACGGAACGGACGCGGCGTCGGCTCCATTGGCCGCAATCGACGTGCCGAAAAGGCCGAGACCAAGATCCGT
Source organism: Gaiellaceae bacterium (assembly GCA_036271235.1). Classification (GTDB taxonomy): domain Bacteria; phylum Actinomycetota; class Thermoleophilia; order Gaiellales; family Gaiellaceae; genus PALSA-600. The sequence goes on along the minus strand of DATBBA010000027.1, from coordinate 7,933 downwards.
GATGCGCCTTTCAGATTCGGGGACCCACCACCCGCCCCTGATGCCGTCGAGGCTACCCGGAAAGGTGTGACGTGTCTGTACCGGTTTTTCCCCAGGTCGCTCCGGGGCGCGCTGCGTGGTCGTTTGGTGGGCTCCGAACGGGTCGGGAGCGGCGGGGCGACCGGACGGCGGGGCTCGGGGTGCGGTCGGTCGGTACACTGGCTCGCCGTGGCTGGAGAGAGAGTCAAGCTAATCGTTGCGGAGCGGACCAAGTTGGGGTCTGCCGAATCGCGGCGCCTGCGTAACCAGGGGCTGATCCCGGGCGTTCTGTACGGCCGGTCGACACCCGTTGCGATCAGCATCGGCGAGCGCGAGCTTCGTTCGGCACTGACCGGCGCGGCCGGTTCGCACGTCGTGCTCGACGTCGCGATCGACGGCGGCTCGGAGCATTCGGCGATCCTCAAGGATTTCCAGCGCGACAAGGTTCGCGGCTCGATCACTCATATCGATCTCCAGGAGGTCCGGCTCGACCAGCCGATCCAGACCGCCGTCGTCGTGACGCTCGTCGGTGAGGCGAAGGGTACGCGGGAGGGCGGCATCCTCCAGCAGGTCACGACAGAGGTCAACGTCGAGGCGCTGCCGCTCGAGATCCCGCAGCATCTCGAGGCGGACGTGTCCGAGTTGGGGATCGGAGACACGCTGCGACTGTCCGAGCTCGTCGTGCCGGACGGCGTCAAGCTGCTCGACGATCCGGAAGAGGTCGTGCTCGCGAGCGTTCAGCTTGCGCGCGAAGAGGTGTCCGAGGACGCCGAGGAAGGCGCCGAGGGCGCGGAGGAGGGTGCTGAGCCCGAGGCCGGCGCCGAGACCGCCGAGTCCGACGATGCCGGCGAGTCCGCCGACGAGAGCGGCGGCGACTCCGACTCCGAGGAGTAGGGCCTGTAGAGCCATAACTGCGCGGCCGGTGCAGCCGCTCCGCGGCGCCAGACACCACCCCCGAGCTCGCAATAGGCCCGCTATTGACACCGCTCGGGTGCGGCGCCTGCCCTCCACGGATCGGCCGCCTCAACCGGGCACTTATCACTCCACAGGCCCTAGTCTCCGTGCGTCTGCCCTGGAAACGGGGCGAGCGCGCGTCCTCGCTCGAGCTGCTTGTCGTGGGCCTCGGCAACCCGGGCCGCGAGTACGCGCGGAACCGCCACAACGTCGGTCACATGGTGGTCGAAGAGCTCGCACGGCGCCACGGCGGGTCGTGGCGCGGGAAGTTCAACGGGCGGCTTGCCGACATCCGGATCGACGGCCACCGCGTCGGGCTGCTCGCCCCCGACACCTACATGAACGACTCCGGCCGCTCGGTCAAGGCGGCAGCGGGCTTCTTCAAGCTGGAGCCCGACGCGATCCTTGTCGTGCACGACGAGAGCGACCTAGAGACGGGCCGCCTGCAGGCACGCATGGGCGGCGGGCTCGCCGGTCACAACGGGCTGCGCTCGATCGTCCAGCACCTCGGCACGCCCGACTTCCTCCGCCTCCGTGTCGGCGTCGGCCGTCCGGGCCGCGGCGATCGGCGGCCGCTCGCTGACTACGTGCTCTCCGATTTCGAGCCCGCAGACGACGTCGAAACCCTCGTCGCACGTGCCGCCGACGCGGTCGAGGCCCTCGATGCCGAGGGGCTCGAAGCGGCCCAGCGCAAGATCAACCGCGTTCAGAGTTAGGAGGTTCGCCGAGATCCGGGGGAGAAGGGCCTCTCCCCGCTGCATCTCCGCCGAAAGAGCGGACCGCGCACGGGCAGAAGGCTCATGTCGAGCTCGCGCGCTCGCCGGACAACCGCGCCGGGCGTGCGTTGAAGTTTGAACGCGATGTGTCGCACGGGGCGCGCCGGCCTTCGGAAGCTCTGAAAAGCGCCACGTCGTTCGGCCTCCGTCCGGCCGGCGCGATGGTTCTTGGGCTCGCGACTTGCGATGCGCGATGTCGGCGTTCGGCGCAACCCCCGGGACGGCGAGCGTCGCCGTGTACGCATCGGACCGTCGCGGCCGCGAATCCCTCGAAAGCGGTAGGCGGCAGGTGGCCTGCGTCTGCTTCACTGAGCAGGCCCAACGACTCCCGGCACGTCTTGCGCTGCCGGTCGACCCGTGGGAACCCCTCATGACTGCCCGGATCAGACTCTGCGTGCTCGTGTTCGTGCTGTCGTACTCCGTGGCCATCGGCCCCGGAGCGGCGCTCGCGGCCCTGAAGGGAACCCAGTGGCGCTCGTGGTGGAAGCCGCAGCGGATCTTCCGCACCGGCCCCACCGGCACGGCACCCCCCGGATCGCGAAGCCCGAACCGCTCGGGGTTCGTGCAGTCGACTACGCACGTCGACTCCTCGGCGTCCCGTACCGCTGGGGTGGGGACTCGCCGCAAACAGGGTTCGACTGCTCCGGCTTCGTACGCTTCGTCTACGGGCACTTCGGCCTCTCGCTGCCGCACTCGAGCTATGCCGACTACGACCTCGGCGTCCGGATCGCACGCAGCTCGCTCCGGCCGGGAGATCTCGTCTTCTTCGACGGGGTCGGACACGTCGGGATGTACGTCGGCGGTGGACGGTTCATCCACGCGCCCCACACGGGAACGAGCGTGCAGGTCACGAGCCTCAGCGACCCGTGGTACCGGGCGAGCTACGACGGCGCCCGGCGGCTCGTCGTCCGTCACACGGCCCGGCACGCACGGCACCTCAGACGGCGCGGAGGGCAGTAGTCCGAGCGATACCATGACGTCCCCCGGAACGGTGTTCCGGGCCTTCGTCATGGACCGGCCACTCCTCCACACCCTCGTCGGACGCCTCCGGGCGGACGAGCGCCTGCCCCGGTTCGCCCAGGCGCTGCCGGCCCGGGCACGAGTGACCGAGGCCGCGCTGCCGCTCCTGCTCGCGGCACTCCACGAGGAGCTCGACCGCGGGGTCTGCGTGCTTCTCGCAGACGACGCCGATGCCCGCGACACCGCCGAGGCCGCCGGCTGGTTCCTCGGAGGCGAAAACGTCGCGCTCTTCCCCTCACGCGGTGTCAGCCTCGCCTCCGGGCTCGAGCCGCCGCCACACCTCGTCGGCGAGCGGGCCCGCGCCCTCGACGTGCTCGCGCGCGGCGGCCTCGTGTGCGCCTCGGGGCTCGCTGTCGCCGAGCTCGTGCCGCCGCCGAAGCTTCGTCCTGCGGCGTTCGACCTCGCCCGCGGCGACGAACCGGGTATCGACTCTGTCGTCGAAGCGCTCGTCATGGCCGGCTACGCCCGCGTCGACCGCGTGGAGGAGCGGGGGCAGATCGCCGTGCGAGGCGGGCTCGTCGACGTGTTCCCGACGACAGGGAGGGAGCCGTTCCGGATCGAGCTCTTCGGCGACGAGATCGAGAGCATCCGCGCGTTCTCGCCGTTCACCCAGCGGGCGCTCCGCGAGGTCGACGACGCACGGATCTACCCGGCATCGGAGCGCATCGGCGGCACCGCGGAACCGACGCTGCCCGACGACGAGATGGCCGGCCAGGTCGAGCTGCCCGCGGATCTCGTCCCACCGTTCGAAGCCGCGCCCGACTTCGTCTGGCAGCCCGACGAAGTACGTGCGGTCTGGCGCGACGAGGGCTTCCCAGGGATCCCGCTCGAGGGCAGCTCCGAGCTCGATCCGTTCCCACAAGGGCAGCCGTTCTCGTTCGAGGCGCAGCGGCCGGCGCTCGTCGCCCGGGGCCTGTCCGAAGCCGAGAACGAGCTCGGAGGGCTGCTCCGGCAGGGCCTCGACGTGATCGTCTCCTTCGGCCATCGCGGCGAAGCCGAACGGCGCCGCGCGCTCCTGCGCCGCACCGAAGCCCAGATGCTCTCGCCCGGCCAGGAGCCGAGCGGCCTCGTGTTCGCGGTCGCACCGGCACGGCGGGGGTTCGTCTGGCGCGACCTCGGCGCCGCGCTTCTCCCCGACACGCAGGTCTTCCGGCGCCGCCCGCCGAGGCAGACAGCCGCGCCGGGCCGCGCGCTCGCGAGCTTCTCCGACCTGCGCACGAGCGACTACGTCGTCCACGAAGACCACGGGATCTCCCAGCTCCTCGGGTTCGAGACGAGGGAGGTCGCCGGGGTGACGCGCGACTACCTGCTCCTCGGCTTCCGCGGAGAGGACCGCGTCTACGTACCGCACGAGCAGATCGGCAAGGTCTCGCGCTACATCGGCGCCGACCAGCACGCGCCGACGCTCTCCAAGCTCGGCGGCAAGGCCTGGGACAACCTCAAGAACCGCGCCCGCGAGCATCTCCGGGAGATGGCCGGCGAGCTCCTCCAGCTCTACGCCGAGCGCCAGACCCGCGTCGGCGTCGCCTACGACGTCGAACAGGAATGGGTCGAGCGGCTCGAGGCCGACTTCCCCTACCGCGAGACCGAGGACCAGGCGCGCGCGATCGAGGCGGTGAAGGAGGATCTCGAGGCGCCGAGGCCGATGGACCGTCTCGTCTGCGGCGACGTCGGCTTCGGCAAGACGGAGGTCGCTCTGCGCGCGGCGTTCACGGTCGCGGTCGGCGGCAAGCAGGTGCTGATGCTCGTCCCGACGACGATCCTCGCCCAGCAGCACTGGAACACGTTCCGCGAGCGCTACCGCGACTTCCCCGTGCGCGTCGAGATGGTCTCCCGGTTCCGGAAGCCCGCCGAGGTGAAGCGCGTGCTCGCCGAGTTCGGGGAAGGCAAGGTCGACGTTTTGATCGGGACGCACCGGATCCTCTCGCGCGACGCGATCCCGAAGGATCTCGGGCTCGTCGTCGTCGACGAGGAGCAGCGCTTCGGCGTCGCGCAGAAGGAGCTCCTCCGCCAGTTGCGGCTCGAGGTCGACGTGCTCGCGCTCAGCGCGACGCCGATCCCGCGGACGCTCCACATGTCGCTCGCCGGTCTCCGCGACATCTCCGTGATCGAGACGCCTCCCGAGGGCCGCCGGCCGATCCGCACACACGTCGGGGAATACGACGACGAGCTCGTCCTCACCGCCCTGACCCGCGAGAAGGAGCGCGGCGGGCAGAGCTTCTTCCTACACAACCGCGTCGAGTCGATCGAGGAGGCCGCCCGGAAGCTCGAGCAGCTCGCGCCCGACCTTCGCGTTACGTTCGCCCACGGCCAGATGGGAGAGCGTGAGCTCGAAGACCGGATGCTCTCGTTCCTCTCCGGTGACGCCGACGTGCTCGTCTCGACGACGATCATCGAGTCGGGCCTCGACATCCCTCAGGCGAACACCCTGATCGTCGAGCGCGCCGACGCCCTCGGGCTCGCGCAGCTCTACCAGATCCGCGGCCGGGTGGGCCGCCGCGACGTGCCGGCGCACGCCTATCTGTTCTATCCCGACGCGACCGAGCTGACCCCCGAGGCTCGGGCGCGGCTTGCCACGCTCGCCGACCACACGGAGCTCGGCGCCGGGTTCGCGATCGCGATGCGCGACCTCGAGATCCGCGGTGCGGGGGACCTGCTCGGAGCCGAGCAGACCGGCCACGTCGCCGCGCTCGGGTTCGAGCTCTACGTCGAGATGCTCCACGAGGTCGTCGCCGAGCTCTCGGGCGAACGGCGGCTCGCGGCTCGCCCCGTTCGCGTGGATGCGAGGGTCGATGCCTATGTTCCTGCGGCCTACATCGCCTCCGAGGCGCTCAAGATCGACCTCCACCGCCGGCTCGCGCTGGTCGAGGACGAGGACGAGCTGCGCGAGCTCGAGCGGGCGACCGAGGACCGCTACGGACCGCTTCCCGAGCCCGTCTCGCACCTCTTCACGATCCAGCTCACGAAGCTGAAGATCGCCCAGCTCGGCGCGGACTATCTCGTCTTCCGGGGCGGCAAGGTCTCGATCGGCCCGGTCGTGCTCGGCTCGTCCGAGCTGCGCGAGCTCCGGGCGCTCGTCGACACGGCCGTGTACTCGACGGGCCAGCGGGAAGTGACGCTGCGCGACAACGAACTGGAGGGCGCGCTGCGGCTTGCAGACGCGATGCTGACGGCACGTGCCGCAGCATGACCGGCGCGCATGCTACTCAGTATGAGGCTCGCATGAAGTACCTCAGAACTCTTCTTCCCCTCGCTCTCTTTGGCGTCCTCGTTGCCGGCTGCGGCGGCGGCGGCAGCGGCAGCAGCTCCAAGCTCGGAGCGGACGACGTCGCTGTCGTCTCGGGCAACCACGTCACGCAGGCGATGTTCGCCGCGGCGCTGGCCGAGGAGCGCGCGAGCCTGAAGGATCAGGGGCAGACCGTCCCGACGGCCGGCTCCACCGGATACGCGAGCCTCAAGTCGGACGTCGTCAACCTCCTCGTCCAGCAGGCGGAGCTCGGGATCGCGGCCAAGAAGGACGGCATCACGGTCTCGCAGGCCGAGATCGCGAAGCAGCTCGCACAGCTCAAGAAGTCGCAGTTCGGGGGAAGCGAGAAGGCCTACCTCGCAGGGATCAAGCAGCAGGGATTCACCGACGAGATGGTGCGAGGGTTCCTGAAGGAGAACGTGCTCGAGTCGAAGCTCTTCAAGCAGATCACCAAGGGCGCTACGGCCACGAAGAGCGAGATCCAGGCGTATTACGCCGCGAACCTGACCCAGTACCAGACGCCGGCGACACGCGCGGTACAGGAGATCCTCGTGAAGAACAACGAGAAGCTCGCGAACCAGATCTACACCCAGCTTTCGAGCGGCGCCAGCTTCGCGACCCTCGCCAAGAAGTATTCGAAGGACCCCGGATCCGCCGACAAGGGCGGCAACTTCACGGCAACCCAGGGAAGCGACGTGCCCGAGTTCGACGCAGCGGTGTTCGCGGCAACCGCGAAGACCGGCGAGCTCCTGAAGCCGGTCCACACGAAGCAGTACGGCTGGTTCGTGATCAAGCCGATCGCTCCGATCACACCCGCGAAGACGACGCCCGAGGCGAAGGCCGAGTCGTCGATCAAGACCCAGCTCGAGTCGCAGAAGCAGCAGACGATCGCAGCGGACTGGGCCAAGAGCATGGCCAAGTCGTACTGCTCCGGCGGCAAGATCACCTATCAGACGGGTTACGCACCGGCAACCGATCCGTGCGTAACGCTCAAGACTCCCGACCAGACGACGACCTAGCGCGTCTCCGGTGGCTCTCGCCGAAGCGCTTGTCGAGCTCCAGCAGCTGACCGAACGGCTGCGCCGTGAGTGCCCCTGGGACCGGGAGCAGACCGAGCGGACGATCGTGCCGCACACGATCGAGGAGGCCTACGAGGTCGCCGACGCCGCGCTCGCAGGCAACGATGCGAAGCTGCTCGACGAGCTCGGCGATCTCCTCTTTCAGTCCTATTTCCTCGCGCTGCTCCTTTCCGAGCGCGGTGCCGGCGATCTCGAAGCCGTTGCGCGAAACGTCACGGAGAAGCTGATTGCGCGCCACCCGCACGTCTTCGGGGACGTCGAGGCCGGCACGGCCGGACGCGTACGCGAGAACTGGGAGCGCCTGAAGGTGGAGCAGGAGGGACGGGAGGGGGTCTTCCACGACGTCCCGGCGACCTTGCCGGCGCTCCTGCAGGCCCGGAAGGTGCAGCGGCGGGCGGCTGCAGTCGGGTTCGACTGGCTCGACCTCGCCGGGCCGCTCGCGAAGCTCGACGAGGAGATCGGCGAGCTACGCGTCGAGCTCGACAGGGTGGGCGAGCCGGCCGCCGAGACCGAGCCCGATCCGGCCGTGATGGCCGAGATCGGAGACGTACTCTTCACGGTGGTGAATGCAGCTCGGCGACTCAACGTCGATCCCGAGCTCGCGCTGCGCGGAACCTCGAGCCGCTTCGTCGAACGCGTCGAGCGCGCCGAGCAGCTCGCGGAGGCCGACGGCGAGGAATGGCGCCGCCTCGATCTCGCGGCACAGGATCGCTACTACCAGAAGGCGAAAGAGGAGGCTCGATGACAAGAATTGCCACGGTTCACGGCAGGCAGGTGGTCGACTCGCGTGGCAATCCGACCGTCGAGGTGGACGTGCGCCTCGAGTCCGGCGCGACCGG